>JBAXFU010000014.1:0-47239 GCA_037139735.1 Phycisphaerae bacterium | reverse complement strand
CGCAAAGCCGGGTCGCGCCCACGGCTACACCAAGGGACGCCCGAAGCGGGCTGACGGGGGGCTGAAATGGCGTCGCCCCGCAGTCACCGCGGCGTCGGTTCCGAGTCGTCCTCGTCATCCGCGTCACGCTCCGCCTCGATTTCCGCCCGAAGGTTCGCGTCGTAGTCGTCTACGGCGTTCAGGATCGCCTCCGCGAGTTCCGCCTCGCCGCCGCTGAACCGCAGGGCGAGTTGCGGCACCGCCACCGGGCACGGCCACGATGCGGCGGGCGTTCGCTCGAGCTTGGTCCAGTCCTTGGCTGTCACCACCACCGCGTCGAAGCCTTGGGCACGACGCAGAAGGTTCACGACCGTCTGGCGATTGAAGGCGTCGTGGTCCCTGAGCGTGAGGGCCTCGAAATCGCGGGTCGTGGCTGCACGGACCTGCGAGAGGAAGACGTCGGGGGATCCGATGGCCGAGCACGCCACGACGCGCTTGCCGCGAAGCCACGAGACGGGCGACACGCCACCGGGGTGAAGGGTCAGCCCGCTCCACTCGTGCGAAGCGCACGCCACGGGGACCTGCACGATGCTCAGCACGCGATCGCGGAGCGCCCGCACGTGCGAGGCCTTGGGGTCGGGAGCGTGCGTCAGGAGCACGCCGCGGGCGCGGGTGAGCGACGCGGGAGGTTCGCGGAGCCAGCCGCGGGGCAGCAGGTGGTCGGCGAAGGGGTCCTTGCGGGCGTCGATGAGCACCAGGTCGAAGCAGCGGGCGATGCGTCGGTGCTGGAAGCCGTCATCGAGCACGATGGTGTCGATGCGTTCGCCGTCCTCGGTGGCGAAGAGGTCGAGCAGGCCTTCGGTGCGGTTGGGCTGGGCGATCACCGGGACGTCGGGAAAGGCCTCTGTGTGCAGCGTCGCCTCGTCGCTGTGGCCGTGGCGTGCCCCGTAGCCTCGCATCGCGATGCAGGGCCTGCGTCCTTCTGGGCGGAGCAGGTCGACGAGCCAGCGAACGGCGGGGGTCTTGCCGGTGCCGCCGACGGAGAGATTGCCCACGCTGATCACGGGGCGGTCGAACTCGACGACGCCCTTGCCGCGATCGAAGGCGGCGTTGCGACGCGCGATGACCTTGCCGTAGATGGCGGCGGCGACGGGCGAGAGGAATCGAAGGGCGGGCGGAAGCGGGCCGGACGCCGCGGCGTGGCGGGTGGTGTTTGGGGTGATGTCGCCGCGTTGGTTCATGATGCCTGCGAGGCATCATTCGCCGGTTGGGGCGAGGTGGCGAGGGGCAGGGGCCCGAGGTCCTTCGAGGACGGCAGAAGGGAGCCCAGGGCCTGACGCTCGCGAGCCGCGAGTCGCAGGTTGTTGATCACGTCGATCCACGCCAAGGCCATGACCAGCGAGGTCGAGCCCGCCAGCACCGTCCACGCGATGATGAACGGACGACCCTCCGAGGGCGAGACGAAGCACAGGGCGTACGCCAAGACGGGCAGCGTCAGCAGGATCAGCGTCCCGTTCGCGAGACGGATGCGGCGACGGCTGGGCGGCATGTCCGCGTGCAGGCAGGCCAGCAGGTGGGCCGCGACGACGAGAAACGCGGTGGCCGCCATCGGCACGACGAACCAGAGGGGCGCGAGAGGTTCCACCGAAAGGGAAGCGAGGGTCGTCACGGCGAGGATTCCATCCATTGGGTGAACCCGATCTCCGACCGGGGCGGGACGCTCACGCGCGCGGTGTGTCCCTGATCAAGGTGTTCAATCGACCGATCAGCCGGTTCATCGGTAGTCCCATGATGGTGGTCGGATCCCCTTGCCAGGTGAGCGGCCACCCCGCCCGCACGCGGTCCATCAGGTTGTAGCCGCCGGCCTTCCCCTGCCACGCGCCGGTGGCCAGGTACGCGGCGAGTTCCTCCTCGCAGAGGCGTCCCATGTGCACCGTCGCGGCATCGGCGAAGAGGTGCCGCCGCGGGACGCCCCCGCGACGGTCGATGATCGCCACGCCGGTCACCACCTCGTGGCGGCGATCCATGAATGCACGGATCATCCCTTCGGCCTCGAGGGCGTCGGCGGGAGTGCCGATCAGCCGCCCGTCGAGCACGCACGCCGTGTCGGAGCCCAGGACAAGGGGGGCCTCGGGGTGCGAGCACGCCTGCGACCACGCCTTGAGGTAGGCCAGCGACGTCACCCAGTGCGAGGGCGAGCCGATGTCGCCGGGCGTCAGCGTCGAATCGTCGAAGACGGGCGCCGCCGCGACGTGCGGCACGCCCGCCGCCGCAAGCAACTCGCGCCGTCTGGGCGAACGGCTGGCGAGCAGGATCGGCGGACACAGTGTCGCCACGGCCTCGTCGAGGCGTGGCGGATCGTCAGATTCGGACGTGGTGGTGGTCACGGGAGCACGCGCGGCAGGAACGATCAAGCGTACCGTCGCCGGCGACGCGTGTTCATACGATGGACGATGCAAGCGCATCTGGTGCAGTTCGACATCGCGTGGGAGGACCCGGAACGCAACTTCGCCAAGGTGGCGGACCTGCTCGACCGGGCCCCCGTGGAGCGGGGCGACTTCGTCCTCCTCCCCGAGATGTTCGACACCGGCTTTTCCTTCAACATCAAGCGGACCAACGACGCGTCCGGGCGGACGCTGGCGTTCCTGCTCGAACTTGCGGACGATCTGGGCGTGGTGGTGCAGGGCGGGCGCACGGTGGCGCCGTGTCACCAGTGCGCCGGACGCAACATCATGACGATCGTCGCGCCCGGGCAGCGGGTGCTCGCCGAATACGCCAAGATCCATCCCTTCCAGCGTGAGGCGGAGCGGTTCGAGTCGGGTCGGTCGGTCGAGGTCTTCGGCTGGGAGGCCGCGGGCTTGAGCGTCTGCCCGGCCATCTGCTACGACCTTCGGTTTCCCGAGCTCTTCCGCATCGGTCTGCGCAAGGGGGCGCAGATGTTCGCCGTCGGCGCGTGCTGGCCCACCGTCCGCCTTCACCACTGGCGGGCCCTGCTGGTGGCGCGTGCCATTGAAAACCAGGCCTACGCGCTGGGCGTCAACCGCGTGGGCAAGGATCCGATGACGTCGTACAGCGGCGGCACCATCGCGGTGGGGCCCAAGGGGGACGTGCTCGGCGAACTGGGCGATATCGAGGGAGTCCTCTCCGTGGCGGCGTCTCGAGACGAGGTCGAGGCCTGGCGAGGAGCCTTCTTCGCGTGGAAGGATGCCAGACTCCTTGGCGGCGTCATTGGCTCCAGCAGCGGTTCCAGCAGCTCCACCGGCTCCACCTGATCGATCCGTCGCGATCCATGAAAAACCCCCGCGAAAGTCGCGGGGGCAGGATTCATTCGAAGGCCCAGGCCGCGGTGTGCCGGCGGACGCCCGAGCTGACCGCGATGGTCACTTGGGCGGGGCGGGAATGCGACGATTGGCCGCGGGCGGAGGGCCATCCTTGGTCTGAACGACCGGAGCGGCCTCGACGGGAAGGTCATCGCCCTTCACGCCGCCGCCGGATCCGAACAGATACCAAGCGATGAAGCCTCCGGCGACGACCAGAAGGGCGACGGCGATGGTCAGTTTCTTCTTGTCGGCGTCGGACATCGCGGGCAACTCCTGATGTCGCCCGGCGAGCGTGGCCGGGCAGGTCGAATGCGGCTGAGAGGACTTGAACCTCCATGGGTGTGACCCCACTAGAACCTGAATCTAGCGCGTCTGCCAGTTCCGCCACAGCCGCAGGTACTGGTCGGGCATGATAGCGGGGCACATGCCGCGAGGAAAGCGATGGAGGCGTTCGGCGCTCGCGAACCTCGGAGGGCGGGGCGTCGGACGTATGATCGGGACCCTGGGCGACGGCCCGGCCGTATGCGAGATGGGGGCCGCCGCGTGCGGCACGACGAGCGGCACGACGATCCGTTTTTGCGAGGATGTGACTTGGCGATCTTTCCCTGGAAGAAGTCGGACGGCAAGGATGGAGCGCAGTCGCCTCAAGCCGAGGCGGCGGTGGAGTACTCCCCCGAGAAGGCGGACAAGTTCTTCCAGCACGCTCGGGCGATGTTCGAGGCGAGCAACCACGAGTACTCGGCCCAGTTGTGGCTCGGCGGGCTGCGGCTCGATCCGAACAACCTGCCGGCCTTGCAGGGCTTCTTCAACGCCATCGGCCGGTTCATGGAGGAGGGCGAGGGCAAGAAGACGGTGAGCAAGGAGATCGTCAAGGCCTTCTCGGGCAAGGCCGACGTCGATCGCTACCTGCTGTCGCTCCTCGACTGGGGGCAGAAGCCCACCGACGCGACGCTGGCGGTGAAGGCCTCCGAACACGCGGCGAGGCTCACGCTCAAGGGACCGACGCTGTGGATCACCGAGCGAGCCATGGGCCTCGTGATGCGGGAGAAGAAGGTCAGCAAGGCGTTGCTGCTCAAGTGCAGCGAGGCCTTCGGCAAGGCCGACGCCTTCGACAAGGCGCTCACCGCCGCGGAGCAGGCGCTCAAGCAGGATCCCACCGACGGCGACCTGGCCGGCAAGATCCGCGGCCTGGCGGCGCAGTCGACGATGGCCAAGGGCGGGTTCGACCGCACGGGTCAGGAGGGCGGGTTCCGCGCCAACATCCGCGACGCCACCAAGCAGCGCCAACTCGAGGAAGCCGACCGGATCGTCAAGACGGAAGAGACGCAGGACCGCCTGATCGCCGACGCCGAGACCGAGTTCGCCGCCCGGCCCGGCGACCTTCCGACCATCGAGAAGCTCGCCAAGCGGCTGCTCGAACGCGGCAAGCCCGCCGACGAGGAGCGGGCGCACCAGATCTACACCAAGGCCTTCGCGGAGACGACGCAGTTTCGGTTCCGCGAACTCGCCGGCGAGATCCGCATCCGCCAGTCGCGTCGCAAGCTCTCCGAACTCAAGCTGATGCTCGAGAAGAGCCCGGACAGCGAGATGCTCCAACGCATGCACGGGCAGGCCGAGCAGGAGCACCTCGAACTCGAGCTCGTCGAGCACAAGCTCCGCGTCGACAACTACCCCAGCGATCTCACGCGTCGCTTCGAGCTCGGCAAGCGGTACTTCAACGCGGGCAAGCACTCCGAGGCCATCGAGCAGTTCCAGGAGTCGCAGCACGACCCTCGCAATCGTGCGGCGTCGCAGATCATGCTCGGGCAGTCCTTCCAGTCCATCGGCTGGACCGAGGAGGCCATCGACACCTTCCGTCATGCCGCCGACATCAAGGACCTGATGCCCGACGTGCTGATGGAGATCCGCTACCACCTGATGGTCGCGCTCCAGACCCGGGCCGAGGCCGACGGCGACGTGGCCGCCGCCGAGGAGGCCGATCGCCTGGCCTCGGGCATCGCCCGCCAGCAGATGACGTACAAGGACATCAAGACCCGCCGCGAGGCGATCAAGACCCTGCTGCAGCGTCTGCGTCCGCGTCAGGCCGGCGGTTCGGCGCCCGCCGAGTCTTGAGCGGGGCCGCATGTCCGACGCCATCGCCATCATCCCCGCCCGTCTGGGTTCGACGCGATTCCCCCGCAAGGTGCTCGCGGCTCGCACGGGCAAGCCGCTGATTCGCCATGTGTGGGAGCGGGCCCGCAACGCCAGGTCGCTGGCGCGCGTGGTGATCGCCACCGACGACGCCGAGGTGCTCGAGGCGGTGCGATCCTTCGGGGGCGAGGCCGTGATGACCAGCCCCTCGCACCCCAACGGATCCAGCCGCCTCGCCGAGGCCGCATCGATCCTGCGTCTGCCCGAGGACGCGCTGGTGGTCAACGTGCAGGGCGACGAGCCCGAGATGGACCCCGCCGTGATCGACGCGGCGGTGGCGCTCGCCCGGTCGAGCGGCGCGGAGGTGGCGACGGTGGCCTCGCCCCTGGCCGCTCACGAGTCGTTCGACAATCCCAACATCGTGAAGGTCGTGCTGCGGGCCGACGGCATGGCCCTGTACTTCTCGCGAGCGATGATTCCCTTCCCGCGTCAGGGCGGCGCGGCCGGCACGCCCGAGGCGGCCCCGGTGCTCAAGCACGTGGGGCTGTACGTGTACCGCGCGGGCTTCCTCGCCCGCTACGTCACGCTCGCGCCGACCCCCCTCGAACGCACCGAGATGCTCGAGCAGCTCCGCGTGCTCGAGCACGGCCACCGCATCGCCGTCGTCGTGCACGCCTGCGACATGGTGGGCGTCGACACCCCCGAGCAGTACGAGGCCTTCGTCGCTCGCGAGGCGGCGCGATCGGGCCGCTGAAGGCACGGCGATCAAGGCCTCGCGCGAACCCAGATCTTGGCGCCAAAGCTCCGGTACGAGCTGTAGCTCCCCGGCGAGAGCTCTTCGGCGAGCGAGAACTCCTGCGGGAAGCCCGGCACCATCCGCGTCAACGCCACGGGAATGCGGGCCGATTCGATCACCACGTTCGGCGGCGTGCGTTGCAGGTCGGCCAGCGCTCGCCGCTTGAGCTCGCCTTCGGGCAGGCACGCGATGAAGCCCGCATCGGCGGCCAGGCCGCTGGCCGGTCTCAGATCGGTCAGGGCAAAGAGCGTGTAATACAGGCCTCCGGCGAGCACGATGTCGCCGGGCTTGGCGTGGCGGCGCACCGCATCGGCCAGACGCAGGTAGAAGGAATCCGCGACCAGATCGGCCCGCGAGGCCTGCTCCAGCATCACCGGCTTCCAGGACGACGATTCTCGCCACGACCAGTCGCTGAAACCGATGTTGGCGGGCAGCAGCAGCCCCGAGGCCGTTGCCGTCGCCGCGATGGTGACCATCGCCGTGGTGCGAGCTCGCGATCGACGCAGCGACGCGGGGTCGAGCCGGGCGGCGGCGAGCACGGCGCACCCCAGGAGCAACTGCGAGAAGTGATACGGAAAGCAAAGCTTGAGCGCCATCTCCGGCATGGGCGCCAGCACGAGCGCAGCGCCCAGCCACGGCCCCACGCGCCGAGTGGAGGCGATGCCGCCGCGGATCAATGCCCCAGGACGCAGCGGTCGGCGATGGGCCACCATCAAGCCGCCGACCATCGCCGCCAGCATCGCAGGCGTCGTCCACGAGGCGCCGCGGAGCGCCTGCATGCCCGAATCGAGGAAGACGGCCGCCCACGATCGTCCCATCGTCTCGGCGAAGTTGGCCAACGCGGCGGCCGTGGCGATCCACGTGGCGGCAAGATCCGGCAACCGGTGCGGCCCGCCCGCCACCACGCTCAGCCCCGTCAGGCCCGCGAGGCACCCGGCCGCGACGAAGGTGACGCAGCGTCTCGGTCCGTTGCGAGCCAGGCACGCCAGCGTCGTCACCAGGCCGAAGGGGGCGAACGACTCTCGCACCAGCACCGCCAACGCCGCCAGGACGCCTCCGATGATCAGGGGCATCGTCGACGCCCGGATGGCGCGTGCGGGCAGCACGCAGCACAGCGAGGCGGCGAGCAGGCCGGTGGCCGCCAGAATCTGGTTCTTGAAGCCGCCGTCGATGAAGACCGTCGAGTTGGCCCCCGCCGCCCAGACGCACGCCAACAGGCAGGCCGCCACGCGTCCGCAGAAGCGGCTCAGCAGCAGCGACACCGCGGCGGCCGTCAGGCATGCCAAGGCGCCGTCGATCACGCGGAGCGTCACGAGCCCGTCCACGCCATCGCCCGTCATCGCGAAGGAAAGCACCCGCGGATAGATCGTCACCGGGCTGTGCACGAGGGGCTCGAGCCCGGCGTGCGAGAGTCGCGCGATCGAGGCGTACCACCCGTCGTCGGTGAAGGGCGGACGGCCGAGTACCGCCCAGCGGGCCATCGCGACGATGATCGCGGGCGGAAGAAGGCATGCCACGGTGGCCGCGGCGTGATGCGCGGCTCGCTTCCGAGGCGTGGTGGGGGTGAGCAAGGTCATCGAGGACACCCTCGGCCCGTCGCGTTCATGGGGCCGCTTTCGGTGGAGAGGATAGCCGCACGCGACCGGGGCGATCGAGCGTGCAACGATGATGGCGTGGTCGACCCTTCGTTTCATCCCGATGCCGGCGACGCGCTGCTCGCCGAGGCCGACTCGCTCCACGAGGCGACCTTTCACGCCGTCGCCCGCCACGCCGGACACGCGCCCGGTCGCGTGAACCTCATCGGCGAGCACGTCGACTACTGCGGCGGGCTGGCGCTGCCCATGGCCATCGATCGACGCACGGTCGTGGTCGCCGCGGCGTGCGATCAACCCGTCGTGTGCGCCGTCAGCGACGCCTTGCTCGACGACGTGGTGACGGTGGCCTGGGGCGATGTCGCCACGCTCAAGGGCTGGGGGGCGTACGTCGCGGGCGTGGCGGAGGTCATGCGCCGCGAGGGACTCCTCGCGGGCATCGAGGGCGTCACGCTGGCGGTGGCGAGCGACGTGCCCCTGGGCGCGGGGCTCAGTTCCTCCGCCTCGCTCGAGGTCGCCACCGTCGTGGCCCTGCTCGCCTTGTCGGAGCAGGCGCGTTCGCCCGAGGAGGTCGCGAGGATCGCCCGGCAGGCCGAGCACGAGTTCGCCGGCGTGCCCTGCGGCATCATGGACCAGACCATTAGCGTGAAGGGCGTCGCCGGCTGCGCCCTGCTCCTCGATTGCCTCGACGGTTCCACTCGCCCGGTGCCCCTGCCCGGGGACGTGGCCGTGGTCGTCGCCGACACGGGCGTGTCGCATGCGTTGGCCTCGGGCGAATATGCCCTGCGAAGGGCCTCGTGCGAGCGGGCCCTCGCGGCCGTGAACGCCGGGCGAGCCCGGCCGCTGGCGGCCCTGCGTCAGGCGACGGTCGCGGAGGTCGCGGCCGCGTCGATGGACGAGGTCGATCGTCGTCGCGCCAGGCATGTGGTGGAGGAGTGCGACCGCGTCGCGTGGTTTGCCGCCGCGATGGAGGCGGGGGATCTGTCGACCTGCGGCATCTTGCTCAACCGTTCCCACGAGAGCCTGCGCGTGCTGCACGAGGTGAGTTGCCCCGAACTCGACCGACTCGCGGCGGCGGCGCGTTCGTGCGAGGGCGTCTTGGGCGCGAGGATGACCGGGGGCGGGTTCGGCGGCAGCATCGTGGCCCTGGTCGCCGAGCCTCGCGCAGAGGCGGTGGTGCTGGAGCTGCTGGCGGCGGGCGCAACGCGGGCCTTCGTGACGCACGCGGCCGCGGGCGCAAGGAGCGAACGCATCCGTCCCGATCGCGTGTGGCGCAAGGACGAGTCGACGTCGTGAACGAAGGAGGAAGGACGCATGGGAATCAGGTTGCCGATCGAGCCCGAACCCTTCGAGAAGGCGGGGCTGGGCGACACGCTCCTGGGTCGAACGCCAGCGCAGCATGCCTTCGCCAAGGCCAAGAACGCCGTGATTGCCGGCGAGTTCGACCATGCGATCATCGCGGCCATCGCTCAGCAGAGCGGCATCGACGTGCTCGGACGTTTCCATGATCGCTGGGTCCAGTTGCTCGAGGAAGTGGTGACCGCGCTGGGCAGCGACGAGCGGTACGACGGCGAGGAGAAAGAGTTCATCGCCCGCTACGTGCGAGCCTTCCTGATCTCTCGCGAAGAGGCCGAGGGCGCGGTGTCGCGGGCAGGGCGGCGGATCTTCAAGGCGGTGGCGGCTCGCCTCATCACGGACATGGAACTGTCGGACGCCGACCGGGATGTGTTGCTCGCCGCGGCGAAGCGGTTGGGGGTGCCGGACGCGGAAGTTAACATGGTGGTGGCCGAGGTGGCTTCGCCGCTGATGTCGAAGCTGTTGGAGCGGTTGAACGCCGACGGTCTGGTCTCGGATGTGGAGTGGGATGAACTGTGGACTGCGATTCGCAAGCTTCGGATCACGGTCGATCCGCTGCCGCCGTTCATCCAGGAGTTGGCGATGGCGAACCGCCGGTGGAAGGTCCTGCACGGTCCGCTCGAGCCGCACGACTGCCCGGACCTGACGCTGCAGCGGGGCGAAGAGGTCTTCTTCCGAGGCGAGGCGGACTGGCACGAATATCGCAAGGTGCGCCAGCGAGTGGACTACGGCGGGCTGACGGGCCGCTTCCGCATCGCGAGGGGGCTCTCGTTCCGCTACGGGAGCATGGCGTACCGCGCGCCATCGGTGGACGAACTCCAGCTCATCCGCTCGGGCGATCTGGTGATGACCAACAAGCGGGTGATCCTCCTTTCGACCATCGGCGACAACAAATCGATCCGCTGGAGCGCGGTGGTGCGGGTCTCGATGGAATCGCACAACACATTCGAACTCGAGAAGGCCACCGGCAAGAGCCCGGTCATCGACGTCAAGTCGGCGACCGTCGGCGAGCAGTTCCTCAGTGCGCAGATGGCGTATCGACTGCTTGAGCAGTCGGCGGGGTGAGCGGTCGTCACGAATGACGCGCCGCTTTCCGGGGCTGAATCGCGTAGCGATTTCCGAACAGAGCCGAGGGTGGCCGCGCTTCGCGGCCACCCCCGGACCGACGCGGACACGCGCACGAACACGAACCGCGAAGCGGTTTCCGAGTGGGTATGGCAACCGCATGCATCATCGACGCGCGGGGGCGCGTTGCGGGCGTTTCCACGGCGACCCCCCCCTGGGGGTCGTGCGGCACCGGTTACGTGCGGACACCGCTTCGCGGTGGGTCTTGGCGTCACGAGGGGCCGCAAAATGCGGGGCGAGGCGACGTTCGGGGGTGATCGCCCGGACATCGAAAAACCCCCGGCAATCGCAGGGGGTGTTGCACCTGTCGGCCGAGATTTTCGTCAAAGCGGGCGAAGGGATTTGAACCCTCGACGTTCAGCTTGGAAGGCTGACGCTCTACCACTGAGCTACGCCCGCGTGCCCACGACTATACGCCGCCGGCCGGCGTGGTCGGACGGCGGCATCGGCCTCCCGTGGTCGCTATCGTTCCCGTCCAATGCCCGACCCCTCGGTCTCCATGGCGACGCCCGCGATCGACGTTTCCGTCGTCGCGCCCGCTCACAACGAGCAGGACAACATCGAGCCGCTCGTTCGCGAGATCGAGGCCGCCATGACCCCCTCGGGCCTCTCCTTCGAGGCCGTCATCGTCGACGACGGTTCCACCGACGCCACGCGGGCCCGTCTGGTCGCCCTCATGCAGGGTCGCCACTGGCTGCGGTGCGTCGCGATGACCGCCACGCCACCCGGCAAGGGCAATGGTCAGTCCGCCGCGTTCCATGCCGGGTTCCGCGCCACGCGAGGGCGGCTGATCGCCGTGCTCGATGCCGACCTGCAGAACGACCCTGCCGAAATCCCGGCCATGGTTCGCCTGATGCGAGAACGCAACGCCGACATGGTGCAGGGCGACCGCTCGCACGCCCGCAAGGACAACCTCGTCCGACGCGTGGGCTCCATCGTGGGCCGCACCTTCCGCCGCTGGCTGCTGGGCGACACCATCCGCGATACCGGCTGCTCCCTTCGCGTGATGAAGCGGGAAATCGCGCTGGCCCTCCCCCTGGAGTTCCGGGGCATCCACCGCTTCATTCCCGTCACCGCCCGCCACCTGGGCTTCACCGTCGTCGAGATGCCCGTGAAGCACCGCCCCAGGGTCGCGGGCGAGACCAAGTACGGGTTCGGCATCGTGCAGCGGGCCCTGCCGGGCCTGCTCGACCTGCTCGCCGTTCGCTGGATGCGCAGCCGCAGGCGGCCGGTGTCGAGTATCGAGGTGACGCCGGAGGGTCGTCCATGAAGGTCCTTCCGGTCTTGGTGATGGGGCTGATCGTCGGACTGTCGGTGTGGATCATGCTGTCGGTGCAGGGTGGCAAGCAACTTGCCGCTCGCCCGGGCGCGAACACCTTCGAACTGGTCATCACCTCGCGCAAGGTGCTCGTCGACCAGTTGCCCGAGACGCAATCCGACGGGCGGGTGTCGTATTCCTACCGCTTCCTCAATGCCGCCGATCTGGGCGATGTGCCGATGTCGGAGGCCGAGTTTCAGAAGACCCTCTCGACCGTCGCCGCACCGACCCAGCGGGATTGGCTCCTCAAGGTGCTCAACGTCAGCGCGTACAACAAGTTGTGGTGGCCGGCGCTGGGCTTTCTCGGCCAGTTCGTCTTCGCGGGCCGGATGTGGGTGCAGTGGCTGGCCAGCGAACGCAGCCGCAAGAGCGTCGTGCCACCCGTCTTCTGGTACATGAGCCTGGCGGGCGGCCTGATCACCGCCACGTACTTCATGTGGCGGCAGGACCTCGTGGGCGTGGTGGGCCAGACCAGCGGCATCTGGATCTACGCCCGCAACATCTACCTGATGAGGCGACACGTGCCCGGCGCGGAAGGGTGATCGCCCGGTTGGAATCCGTGAGGTTCCGGTAATTCCCGCGATTTGCCGCAATCATGGCCGCGCAGGTGGCACGACCGGCAAACGTGGCGCACATTACCACTGCATGCGTGTGGATCTCGATGGGGAGGTTCTTGAGGTGTCGCGGCCCACGTTGGCCGAGGCGCTCAAGGCCGGCATTGCCGCCGCCGAGCGTCGCGGGGTTCTCATTGTCGGCGTGACCGCCGACGGCAGGGCCCTCGAGGGGGCCGAACTCGAGCGACCTTCCGACGAGCCCTCCACCTTCGCCTCGATCTCGCTCATCTCGGCCTCGCCGGCGTTGCTCGTCGAGCGAACGCTCCGCGAGGCCGCGGCCGCCGTGGACGAACTCCGGGCGTCGCAGGCGAAAGTCGCGGAACTGGTGCAGATCGGCGACACGGCCGCCGCGCTCGAACACCTCCAGGGGGTCTTCGCGACGTGGTCGGCGGTGCGGGAGGTGGTCGACCGCGGCGGGCGACTCCTCGGCCGCGAACTGTTGTCCATGGAGCCCGCCTCGATCGACGCGGTGCGTCCGGTCGAAGCCTGCATGCTCGGCCTGACGCAGGGCCTGCAGGAAGTGAAGCGGGCGCTCGAGCGAGAAGACTGGTCGCTCCTGTCGGACGTCATGGGGCATCGCCTCGAGGGGCTCGCGAAGGACTGGAACGTGGTGCTCAACGCGCTCGCCGACGAGGTCGCGGGCGACGGCGGGGGACGGTGATCCATGGCCGCGCGCAACGGACATGGCGGCAAGGCCGAGCAGTGGATGGAGAAGGCCTCCGTCGCCCTGGTCGCCACCGACTACGGCGAGGCCGAGCGTTGCTGCCTCAAGGCCCTCACGATCGCTCGGCAGGCCAACGACTTTGATCTCATGGCCCGCATCTGCCTCCCGTTGCAGGAGGCGCGTCGTCAGCGTCGTCACGCGGCGTGCGACGTGCCCGGGTGTTGCGTCGCCGGGGTGATGCCCGCGGGCGAGACGCCCGCCGCCGGGCGATGGCTGCTCGTGCCGCCCCTCGTGGGGATCGACGGGCGGACCTTGCGAGACCTGGCGGCTCGACGCGGCGTGCCCGTGATGGTGCTGGTGCGAGAGCCGCAGGCGCGGTCGGGGCGGTGGCCGATCGTGGGCGTGGGCACGGGCCCGCGAGAGCCCGTCGTGGTGCGGGTGCAGGTGGAGCCGCCGGCCGACCCGTCCAGTCCCGACCTCGCGTGGTTCATGGCCGCGCAGGAGAGCCTGGGCGACGCGGCGATCGCCAAGGCGCCCCGGGGCGTGCCCGCGGATCACCACGTGGACGACATGCTCGACCTGCTCGAGGCGGTGCCGGACCACGAGAAGCTCATCCAGGCGACCGCGCAGGCGTGTCGCGAGGCGGCGGGCACCGAGCCCTCGCCGCTGCCGCGTCGTCGTCCGATCATGGAAGACGCCTTCAGCTTCTGAGCGGTCGCGTCATGGCCGATGCGAGCCTCGGCGCGGCGACTCGTCGGCGAGATCCCCCGAACAGGCGACGCGGCGCGCGATGCGACGGGCGTCGCTCGCATGGCATCGCACTTGCGATCATGCCCGGCGTCACTCCAGACGAAAGGAGAGCCGTGCTCGATCCCGCCAAGCCAGCCCCCACCCTGCAGCAGGTCATGCGCCTCGAAGTGCCCGTGGTGGTGCGTCTAGGCCAGCGTCGCCTGTCGGTCTCGGAAGTGAAGATTCTTGCGCCCGGCTCGATCATCGAGCTGACCAAGAAGGCCGACTCTGAGCTCGACCTCATGGTCAACAACAAGCAGGTGGGGTGCGGCCTGGCGGTGAAGGTGGGGGAGAACTTCGGGTTGCGGCTCACCTTCGTGGGTGATGTTCGTTCGCGCATCGAGGCGATGGGCGAGCAGCCCGTCCCCGAAGTGTCCGATGAACTGGCGAACAAGCCGGTCGCCGCCCCCGCGAGCTGAGTCTCTCCTCGCGGCGACGGCGTCGACGGGGCCTCGAGGCCGGACCTAACGTGCGGTCCTGTCAGGAGGCTCCTGCACGGGCGGTCGCTCGGGCCGTTCGTCACGCCTTGTCCGAGGATTTCCAGCGATGCCCAGAGACATCCCGGTCGGCAACGGCGACCTGCTCGTCACCTTCGACAAGACCTACCGGGTCCGGGACATCTACTACCCCAACGTCGGCCGGTACAACCACACCGACGGGCACATCCAGCGATTCGGCGTCTGGGTCGACGGCATGTTCGCGTGGATCGAGGAGCTCGGCTGGGAACGCACGCTCGCGTACATCCCCAACACGCTCGTCACCGAGGTCACCCTCCGCAACAAGCACCTGGGCCTCGAGATCACCTGCAACGACGCGGTCGACTTCCACCACCCCGTCTACCTCCGCCGCAGCATCGTCCGTGACCTCACCGGCCGCGATCGCGACGTGCGGCTGCTGATGCACTGGGACCTCTCCGTCCGCGGCACCCCCGTCGGCGACACCGCCAACTACGACCCCTCCACCAGCAGCGTCGTGGTCTACAAGGACGATTCCTACTTCCTCTTCAGCGCGGGCGACGAGAACAAGACGGGTCTTGACAACTGGGCCATCGGCACCAAGCGAGTCCGCGGCGCGGAAGGCACCTGGCGCGACGCCGAGGACGGCATCCTGGGCCGCAACGCCATCAGCCAGGGCTCCGTCGACACCACCATCGGCGTCAACCTCCAGGTGCCCGCCAACGGCACCGCCAAGGCCACCACCTGGATGGTCTGCGGCAAGTCCTACAAGGACGTCAAGGCCATCCACACGCGGCTCGTCGATCTCGGCCACGATCGCATGATCGAACGCACGCACGCCTACTGGAACCTCTGGGTCAGGCGAGCCCCCGCCGACGCCGACGAACTCCCGCCGGCCGTCGCCGATCTCTTCACCCGCAGCCAGCTCGTGCTCCGCACGCAGATCGACAACGGCGGCGCGATCATCGCCGCCAACGACAGCGACATCACGCAGTTCGGCGGCGACCACTACTCGTACTGCTGGCCCCGCGACGGCGCGCTCGTGGCCTACGGGCTCATCCTCGCCGACCAGAGCGAACTGTCCCGCGCCTTCTTCCGGTTCTGCCACCGGGTCATCCAGCCCGAGGGGTACTTCCTCCACAAGTACACGCCCACCGGCGACATGGCCAGCAGTTGGCACCCATGGGTCATCGAGGGGCAGCGCGTCATGCCCATCCAGCAGGACGAGACCTCGCTGGTCCTCTGGGCCCTCCGCAAGCACTTCGAGCGCTTCCGCGACGTCGAGTTCATCAAGCCCCTCTACACGCCCCTCATCCTCCGCCCCGCGCAGTGGATGCTCCAGTATCGCGACCACAACGGACTCCCCAACCAGAGCTGGGACCTCTGGGAGGAGCGACGGGGCGTGCACCTCTTCACCGTCTGCGCCACCATCGGCGCGCTCAAGGCCGCGGCCGCCTTCTGCTCCGACTTCGGCGACCACGACCATGCCATGGCCTTCCGCGAGGGCGCCGATCGCATGATCGTCGCCATGCGACGCCACATGTGGAACCCCGTCGAGCGGCGATTCGCCCGCAACGTGGTCCCCACCAAGGACGGATATCGCCTCGACATGACGGCCGATGCCGCCAACTACGCCATCTTCGCCTTCACCGGCCTCTCCGTCGACGACGAGATGGTCCAGGGCGAGATGACCAACGCCCGCGAGCGGCTGGCCGTCAAGACCGGCGTGGGCGGCTACGCCCGCTACGAGCGAGACTACTACCACCAGATCGAGCGCGACAACGTCGAGCAGGTGCCCGGCAACCCGTGGGTCATCTGCTCCCTCTGGCGCGCCCAGTACGTCATCGCCGGCGCCCGCACCGTCGCCGACCTCAAGGAGGCGATGGACCTGCTCGAATGGTGCGCCTGGCGGTGCGAACGCAGCGGCGTACTCGCCGAGCAGTATCACCCATACTCGGGCGATGCCATCAGCGTGAGCCCGCTCACGTGGAGTCATGCCACGTTCATCATCGTGGTGCTCGAATACCTCGCCAAGCTGCGGGAGCTCTCGCCCGCCGCCGCTCAGCGGGCCTCGGTCGCCGGCGTCTGAGCCGACGCGTCGACCGACGGCGCGGGTTCCCACGCCACCTTGGACGCGCCCATCAGCGTGCCCGTCGCGAACGCCAGGTCCACCTGCGCGACCTGGTGGTCGGTCAACGCGCGGATCTCGGCCGACTGCGCGTCGGCCAGTCGCGTCGCCGCGTCCAGCACGTCGGTCGAGGTGCTCCGGCCCACGTCGAACTGCCGCTGCTCGGCCTGCAGCGCCCTGGTGTTGAGGATCACGCTCTGCCGGGCCGCCAGGATCCGCTGCCACGTGCCGTCGAGCGAATCCACCGCGTTGAGCACCTCCTGCCGGATCGCCTGCTCGCGGGCCTCCTTCGACGCCAGGCGCTGCACCCGCGTCAGGATCGCCTGACGCACGCGGCTGCGGGCCTCCTCGTTGTCGAGAGGCACCTCGAAGTTCAGCCCAAGCTCCCAGTCCGTGAAGCGGTTGCGGTTGAGCGTGTGGAAGCTGTCCTGCATGCTCCCGCCCAGGCCGTTCACGCGGTACGTGTAGTCCATCGTGAAGAGCGGCAAGGCGCGGTTGCGCTGCACGTCGATCGTCGCGGCGTCCGCCGCCAGCCGCAACTCGAGCTCCAGCATCTCCATGCGGTTCGCGATGGCCTGTTGGCACAAGGTCGCCGGATCGAAGCGGTACTCGACCGGAGCCGGCGGCGTCGTCGTCACCACCATGGTCCTGGTGTCGACGTCGAGGCCCTCCATGTTCATCACGCGCTTGAGCTCTCGCTGCTGCAGCCGAAGCGCGTTCTGCGCCACGATGATCGCCTCGAGACGGTCGGCGATCCCCGCCTCCGCGCGGGTCTGCTCGATCTCCGCCGCCGCGCCCCCCGCGACTCGCCGCTTGGCCCGTTCGAGCTGCGCCACCGCCAGTTCGTACTGCTGCTGTCGTACGTCGAGTTCGGCGCGCACCTGCGAGAGCCGCCAGTACGCCCGGTCCGCCGCCGCCAACTGCCGGATCACCTCGAGTTTCGTCTGCGACTCGGCCGCCTGCTCCTGATAGCCGGCGATGCGGAGCGCCGCCGTGTTCACTTCGCGTCCGCCGTTGCGGAGCAGGTTCTGCGAGAGGGAAAACTGCAGGTCGGACGTGTACGCCGGGTTGAGCGTGGCGAAGGGGTTGTCCGTCTCCCGCTTGGCCACCGGAAGGTCGACCGTCACGCTGCCGCCCGTCCGCGTCGGGATCGTCACCCCCGGCACGATGCTCCTCGATTCCGACTGCGCCGAGTCGAGCGTCGAGGCCGTCGCGTCGTCGAGGTTCCGCCATCCGGCTCGCGTCGTGAAGGCCGCCGCGAACTTCGAGTCCTCCTCCGTCACCCGCTCCTTCGCGATCGTCGGATCGATCATCGCCACCTTGAGCCCGAGGTTTCGCTCCAAGGCCGACTGGCGGCACGCCTCGAGCGAGACGTCCCGCCGCTCGAGCCCCTCGAACCTCGCCTTCGCCACCTGCTCGCTCGTCAAGGTCGGCTCGCCCGGCGCGGGGGCGGGCTTGCGGTGCTCCTCGAGCGTCGTGACCTGCACCTCGCGAAGACGCTCGAGGGCGACTCGCTTGGCGTAGTCCTCGTCGCGACGCGAGAAGGGATCGAACCGGCTCGAGCAGCCCGCGAGGCCGGCGAGCAGCACGAGGCACGTGGCGGCACGGAGGCCGCGGATTTGGACGCGGTGGGTCTGCATGATTCGCCCCACTGTAAGGGACCGCCGCCGTCAGCCGTGGCCGGGTGGCGAGAGGTCTTCCGGGCGGTTGACGTTTCGCGCCTCCTCGACCGGGATCGGCACCTCGACCCGCAGGCGGGCCGGGATCACCGCGTGCAGCGGCGGCATCGCCAGACCCCTGGCTCCGCGTGCCGCCGCGGCCTCAAGCCACGGCCGTGCGGCGGGCATGTAGACGCCGATGCACGGCTCGACCATGTCGGTCCTGGCCAACGCCGCCGCCGGTCGGCCAACGTGCAGGTGAAGGCAGATCGATTCGACGGTCCGGGGCGTGATGTCGGGAAGGTCGCCGGCGAGGACGAAGACGCCCCGGGGGAAGGTCTCGAGCGCGGTCAGGATGCCCCCCAGCGGGCCCAGGTCCTTCGTGCGATCAGGCAGGCTCGCCCCGGCTCGATCGAGCACCTCGGGAGCGCACCGGCCTGCCAGCACGACCCCGGCCCCGAAGACGGCCCGCAAGGCGCGAAGCGGCCGATCGATGAGCAAGTCGCCACCCCGGGCGTCGGCGCCGACGCGGGCCACGAGCTTGTCGGAGCCGAACCGCCTGCTCCTGCCCCCGGCCAGCACGACGGGCGTCAAGGCCCGCCAGGCGACGTGGGGGAAGCGGCGTTGGGTCACTGCGGTCCGCCGGTCGTCTTCGCGCACGTCATCATCGACGTGACGAAGGTCGAGAACCCGATGATGATGATCGGCAGCGAGATCATCGCCTGTTGCGTGATCGTGAGCGTCACCAGGCCGGCCAAGCCGGCCAGGAAGCCGATGGCCCCGATGAAGAACACGATCATGTTGGGAGCGGCGGCATCGCTGTTCATGGCGGGGTCTCTCGCTGCGAAATCAGGAATGCGTCCATCCCCGCGATCGACGGCCAGGACACCGACGGCACCGGGCCACGCCTGCTTATGGCTGCTGCGGTCAAGCCCTGACCAGGTTCACAGTGCAACCCGTGCACCGGGCCCGGCCGTCGATCGGGGGGACGGAACGCGGGCAAACGATATGCACCCGATGGCCGCAAGGTGCAATGCCCGAGCCGCGAAGGCTCGCGACGCCTCCCCGGGGGCCCTGCGTGGGTCGCCACGCTCACCGAGGCTTCTTCTCGTCCGGATCGACGATCCACTGGTGCAGGTCGGCGTTGCGAGCCCGGTCGTCGGCGAAGGGGTACGACCGCGAGGTCGGGGCCACCCACTTCTTGGTGATCGAGCACCGCACGGGTGGCCGGGTCTTGAGGGCCTCGAGGCCCTCTCGCTCGCTCCAGACGCCCGGCAGGTTGAACTGGATCATCCGTTCCGCGGGGCCGGCGTGCGACAGTCTCACGCCGGCGCACCGGAAGGACTCGGGCAGCACGGCCTCGATGTGGCCGGGCCACTCGATGACGGCGGCCCGCTTGCCGCGGGGCGCGCGCGTGACGGGGTCGAAGAGGTTGTCCCAGCCCATGTTCTCGAGTTCGCCGATGTCCTTCACCCGGTAGGCGTCGACGTGGATCAACGCGTCGATGGCGTGCTCGTGCGAGCTCGGGTAGACGTTGATGAGGACGAAGGTGGGGCTCGAGGCCATGCCCTTGGAAACGCCCAGGCCCATCGTCATGCCCCGCACGAACGAGGTCTTGCCCGCGCCGAGTTCGCCCTCGAGCAGCACGACGTCGCCCGGGCGGAGCAGCGTCGCGAATCCCGCTCCGAGCGCTTCAGTGGCCTCCACTTCGTGGGTCGTCCGCTCGAACTTGTGGCGATTCATGGTGATCCCCTTGGACGTTCGCGGCACGCGCCGCGATGGACTCGTCAGTGATGGATGTAGCCCTTGCTCGACACGTCGATTCGTCGTCCCGTCCGATCCTCCAGCCACGCCGCCGGGGGTCCCGTCTCGGCCCTTCCCACCCTCGTCCACGCGACGCCCGTCGCGGGGCACCGGGGTGGAAGCGAGACCGACGCCGGCACCGCACACAGGAGTTCGTGGTCTTCGCCATCGTAGATTGCATCCCCCGGCGCGGAGGCATCGGAATGGACCGGAACAAGCCCTTCCTCCAGCACGATCGACACGCCCGATGCCGCCGCCATCCGCCCCGCGTCGATTCCCAGACCGTCCGAGATGTCCATCATCGCGTGCAGGTCGCTCGCCAGCGTCGAGGCGAGCCACGCCGCCTCCTCGAGCCGCGGCACTGGCCTCAGGTGTCGCCCCATGCGATCGCTGCCCAGCGATCCCCCCAGCGCGCCGGTCACGTACAGGGCGTCGCCCGGCTGAACGCCGCCCCGTCGGGGCAACGCCCGCGGGTGAGGCGTGCCCGCCACGGTGATGGTGAGGCACAGCGGCCCGTCGTGCACGGCGATGTCGCCGCCCACGAGCGGGCACCCGAACTCGCGGGCCACCGCGCCGGCGGCGTCAAAGAGCGCGTCGGCGCGGTCCCCGCTCCAGCTCCGGGGAAGCACGCACGCGGCCAGCGCGGCCAGCGGTCTCCCGGCCATCGCCGCGATGTCGGAGACGGCCCGGCCCACCGCCTTGCGGGCGATGAGTTCGACGGGCGTGGCGGGCACGAAGTGCACGCCCTCGATCACCATGTCGACCTTGAGCAGCGTCGCGCCGGGCGTCGCCACCAGCGCGCAGTCGTCGCCGGGTCCCACCAGCACCTGGGGGAACTCCCGCGAGAGCGTCGCCGATCGCTCGTAGATGTGGCCCAGCAGGCGCCGTTCGGTCACGCGGCCATGATAGCGGCCGCGATATTCCCGATCGCGGGGCGATCCGTGCCGGACCCCGCCGCGAAACGCGCTCGTTCGCCGCGTGCATTCACCACGCCCACGCGTAGTACGGCACGTGCGTCGGCGTCTGCACCGTCCGGTCGGGTTCGAGTTCGACAAAGCCGTCGCTGCGCCCCGCCGCGATGACGTCGCCCGAGCCCTTGCCCTCGACCAGCCGCACGCGCCCGGGCGTGGTGACCGTCACCGGCCGGTGCCACCACAACGGCAATCGCTCCCGCGAGCACTCGAGTTCCATCGGGTGGGCCGCGTCGGGGTTCGATGCGAGCCCCGCCATGTGGCTGAGGATCGGCACGACGATCCGCCGCGAGGTGACCATCACCGACTGCGGATTGCCTGGAAGGCCCGCGATCAACTTGCCGTGCCACTCGGCGAGCAGGATGGGCTTGCCGGGCCGCTGGGGAAGGCGGTGGCACACGAGGGAAGCCCCAAGCGAGGCCACCAACTCGGGCACGAAGTCGCGGTGCCCCATCGACACGCCGCCCGTCAGCAGCAGGCAGTCGTGCGTGTCGAGCAACTCGCGGGCTGCACGCGACGCGACACCGATGTCGTCGTGCGCGCGGCGGGGCGTCGACGGCGCAAGCCAACGACGGCGAGAGAGCATGGCCAGCAGGGCGGGCCCGTTGCTGTCGCGGATCTGCCACGGCCCCGGCGTCGCGTCGTGGTTCACCAACTCGTCGCCGGTGGTGAGGATGCCCACGCGGACGGGTTCGTGCACGCGAACCGTCGCCGCGCCCGCCGAGGCCAGCGACGCCGCCACGTGGGCGGCGATCTCGCGTCCCGTCAGGCCCAGCGGCGAGCCGGCCGGCGCGTTCTCGCCCGCTCGACGCACGGCCAGTCCCGGGCGGCACGCCGCCACGGTCGCCTCGGGCACGTCGACGAAGGTCCCGTCCGCCTCGGTCACGTCCTCGCGACGAATCACGGCATCGGCCCCGCGCGGGATGCCCGCGCCGGTCGCCACGCGAATGGTCGACGCGGGGTCGTCGAGGCGTCCGGGGTCGTGGCCGATCTTCGCTTCCCCCGCGACCCGCACTCGCCCCGGGCGGATCGACCCCAAGGCCACCGCGTAGCCGTCCATCGCGCTGACATCGAAGGGGGGGCTCGGACGATCCGTCGACGCGTCCGCCGCAAGCACCAGCCCCAGCGACTCCATCAACCCGCGCGGCGAGGTCGCCGTCACGCCCATCCGCCCGCACGCCGCCTCGACGGCCTTCTGCGGCGAATCGATGGCGGCCCCGCTCATGGCGTGGCGCCCGGGGCGTCGATCACGTCCGTCACCCACGTCCGGGCCCGCATCATCGCGGGCCAGCCGATGGTGGGGGCCGAGAGGTTCGCCACGTGCAGCAACTCCTCGCGCGTGCAGCCGGCCTCCAAGGCCTTGCGACAGTGCGAGTGCGCCGCCCCCTCGAGCCCCGCCGCGATCGAGATGCCCAGTTTCACGAGGGCGATCGTGCGGGCCTCGAGCGGGCCCGACGCGGCGCACGCCGCGCCCAGGGCCTCATAGGCCTTCACCATCTCCGGGTTGGTCGCCTTCATGCGCTGATAGGCCGAGGGGATCGACATGCTCAGGCTCCCTTGGGTGACGACTCGACGGCGAGCCGGTGCAGGTTCGCGATGCGAGCGACGTACGCCTCGCCGGGTTCGACCTTGCGGCGGCCCATCGCCGTCCGCATGATCTCCGTGAACTTGTCGAGCCGGAACGACCGCGTGCCCGCGTCGGTGCACCACGCGAACGCGGGAACGCACCCGCTCGCCGCGGACGTGGTGGCGATCATCGCGCCCGTGTGCACGACCGTGCCCGTCATGAGCCTCGTGCAGATGGCCGTCTTGACGTGATCGCCGACGACCGAGCCCAGGTACTGCAGACCCGTGCGCTCGTTGCCCAGCGAGGGCGACGCCTTGGCGATGATCTCGCCGTAGGTGTTCAGGAGGTTGCTGGTCGTCGTGCCCGCGCCGAGGTTCACCCATTCGCCCAGGTACGAGTCGCCGACATAGCCGTCGTGGGCCTTGTTGGAGAACCCCTGGAAGATGGTGCCGCCGACCTCGCCGTTGACCTTGCACACGGGCCCGACGGCCGTGCCGGGCCGGATCGTGGCCCGCTCGAGGATCGTGCTGTCCTGGCCGACGTAGCAAGGTCCGATGAGCTGCGCACCCGGGCGGATCACGGCACGCTCGTCGATGACGATCGGTCCCGACTCGAGGTCGAAGGTGACGCCCGGGAAGAGGCGGGCCGAGGCGGCCACGTGCAGCCGCTGGGGCCCGAAGGCGACGCACGACGAAGGCAGGGCGGCGAAGGGGATCCTTGCCGCCAGCAGCGCCATGTCACGCGCCAGGCAGGCGTCGCGGTGCGTGCGAACGTGCCAGGGCCGAGCGAGCATCGGCGCCGGCGACGTGACGGCGCGAAGGCCGCTCGCGTCGCCGGCGAGCAGCCGGCGTGCCGCGGCGGCGTCGACCATCGCCGCCACCGTGGCGCCATTCCCGTCGATCAGCGTCTCGCCCGCGGCGAGTTTGAACGCGGCGTCGGGCGGCGCGACGCAGCGGGCGTTCAGGTAGAGCCCCGCAGGAGCGTCCGAGGGAGACAGCACGCGGGGGTCCCGCTCGCGAGCCACGGGGGCGATGTCGTCGCCGCAGGCGAGCCCGTCGACGGATCGTCCGAGCGTCGCCTCGATCCGCTCGAGCGTGGTGAGCGCACCGGTGCGGATGTCCCACGCGGGACGCAGGTCCGCGAGCGGGGAGAGCGAAGGGAGGCGATCGTCGAAGAGGAACGTGCCCGGCATCGGACCGCACTGTAGAACGCCGACGGCGGGCCGCGTTCGGGGTCAGCGTCGTCGGTGCAGGCGACGGCCCAGGACCGCCTTGAGCCGCCGGGCGGCGGCCGTCACGGCCTCGTAGTAGTCCGCCGCGGCGTGCGTGACGATGACGGCGGGCGCCTTGTTCACGCGGGCGTGGATCGCCACCACCTTGTCGACGCCGCCCTTGGGGCCGTTGGTGTCGATGACGTGCACGCGAACCTCGCTGATGTGCTGCGAGAAGCGTTCGATGGCGTGCGAGAGCTTGGCGTGCACGTGCGAGAGCATCGCGGGGGTGGTCCTGATGTTGCTGTCGACGAGCGTGATGGTCATGGCGTGACTCCGATTCTTCCTGATGAAACGGTCGCGACGAAGCCCACGCCATGTGATACGGGTGACGCCGCGGCGGGTTCGCCCCATCGGCGTCGATCGAGCTCGGCGTTTCCCCCGGAAGGGTGCCGTGCGTCGAACGCCTTGCGTACGAGCAAGGCGGAGATGCGAACCTTGGGCGAACGCGGACCGTGCGGGCCTCAGGGCTGTCGCGACGCCCCGCCGCGGACGAGCAGTCGCCACGGCTGGGTGTAGGCCATGCCGGCGAGTCCCGCGATCAGGAAGATGACGGCCTCGGACGCGCTGACGACCAGGGCGACGGGGGCGAACGCGCCGGTGTGGGCGCCGTGCGAGGCCAGCAGCGAGGCCAGGCCGGTTGCCGCGCTCTCTCGTGCGCCGAGCGAGCCGGAAGGGCTCACGACGCCGATGACGTAATAGGTGCAGGCGGCGGCCACCGCCGCGTCGAAGCCCACGTCGCTCCCGAGCATGCGCGCCGCGACGAGGAACCTCGCGGCCTGGAGCATCAGGTCCGCCACGCGGATGGTCAGCCCAAGGCCGACGACCGTCGGCGAGGAGAGCATGTCGAAGGCGGCGTGCAGCTTCGCGAACCTCGCCGAGGCCAGCATGCGGTCGAGCATCGCGAGTCGGACGAGCGACCCGAGCCGACGGATGCGAAGCAGGCCCCGCTCGCCCGCGAAGAGGCGTGCCGACGCCACGAGCAGGGCGAAGGCCGCCAGCAGCGAGACCGTCGCGACGAGCCAGAACGCGCCGTCGGCTCGTCCTCGCCACGCGGCGACGCCCGCCAGCGGGAGGAACGTCGAGAGGAGAATCACCGCGGTGGCGCCGAGCCACGCGCCCACCAGCAGCAGGGGCATGCCGTCGCGACGCGTGTGCACCATCGCGCGGTAGACCAGGCTCAGTTTCGCCGGGGCGTAGCTCAGCATCGAGGCGGTCGCGTTGACGGCCTGCACGTGCCAGGGGGCGAGGCGACGCACGGGACGCAGCACGAGCCAGAAGGTCAGGCCGTTGAGCGCCACCGACGCTCCCGAGAGGAACAGCAGCAGGGCGATGTCGCTCGCCGAGGCGTCCGCCAGCCGCGAGAGTTGATCGCGGTTGGCCGGCGAGAGCGCCGCGCGCACGCACCACCACAAGAGCGCCATGCACGCGACAAAGCCCAGCACCTGCACGGGCGCTCGCCACCGACCCGATCGCTCGCGGATCGCTTGGGCGCCCGTCCCGAGGCCCGGCTCGAGGTCGGCCACCGTGTCAGGCCTGTCGCGAGGTCGATCAGCGCCGTCAGCGTGCATCGGGCTCCTTCCCTGTCGGCGGCTCCACGAGCACCAGCACCTGACCCAACTCCTGCCATACCTTCACCGGCCGCCCGTGCTTGGCGATCCACTCCGACATCCGCGAGGAGGACCACCCCGGCTCGATGAAGCCCGACCGCGACAGGCGTTCGATCTCCGCGAAGTCCACCAGCACGAAGCGCTTCTCGGCCTTCGCGGCGCCCGCCAGCACCCCGTCGAGGTCGGGCCACGCGTCCCACGTCGTGTTGTACGCGACGGCGCGGGTGAGATAGAGCGGCGTCGCCCCGCCCACCAGCGTCACGACCGCGTCCCGCGGCAGGGCGAGGTTGACCGCATGTTCCGGGCCCAGCGAGTCGAGAAGCGCCGGCGTGAACTCGCGCGGGTTGGCCGCGAGGAACGTCCGTTGCGTTTCGCCCGCGCGGTCCGCGGGCGTCACCGACAGCAGCAAGTTCGGATGGCCGCCACGCTGCATGGCGAAGCACGCCACCGACGCGCCCGTCTGCAGCAGCGTCGCGGCCACCCCCGCGATGGTCGCCGCACGTCGCGACGGGATCGACGCCAACGCCGCCGCCGCCAGCATGCACGCCACCGGCATCAAGGGCATCAGGAAGCGAGACTGCACGTGCGTGGTCGAAAGCCACAACGCCACCTGGGCCATGAGGCCCAGCGCGAGCGCCACGGCGAGACGACCCCTCGCGTCCCTCGCGACAAGGACGCGAACGGTCGCCGCCGCGACGATGGGAAAGAAGGCGAACCACTGCGGGTGGAGCATGCCCCGGTGGCGAGCGCCCGCCGGGTCGTTGGCGTCGGGCAGCACGCACAGTCGAAGCGCGTCGAGCAGCGAACCCTCGAAGGCGTGGCCCTTGGCGAACCTCGCGACCTGCTCGGCCGTCCAGTGCCCGGTGCCGCCCGACGCGTTGCGGAACAACGAGG
Source organism: Phycisphaerae bacterium (assembly GCA_037139735.1). Classification (GTDB taxonomy): domain Bacteria; phylum Planctomycetota; class Phycisphaerae; order Phycisphaerales; family UBA1924; genus UBA2402. Next base: position 21,200 of record JBAXFU010000014.1, on the reverse strand, counting down.
CCGCGAACGGGAACACCGGGTTGGCGGCATGCATCCAGTTGCGGAGCATCCACGGCGCGAGCATCGCCGCGCCGACCGTCGCGCCCGAGAGGATGCCGGCCGGCAGGTGCCGGGTCGGACAGGTCGCCAGGAGCAGCATCGCGACGGGCACGCCGCCCAAGAGCAGGGCGGTGGGCTTGGCGCCGCACGCGGCGCCGACCAGCACGGCGCAGCCGACGAAGACTCGAACCCAGTCGCCACGCCGGTCGGAGGCGGCTCCCGCGGCGAGGGCGCACGCCGCGGCGATGAGCGCGACGACGGGCATCTCGTTGTACGCGAGCGAACCGGTGACGACGCTCCAAGGGGTGGCGAGGAAGAAGAGGGCCGCCAGGCACGGCGCAACGCGACCGTGCGGGGCGGGGCCCTGCGTGCGCTCGACGACGACGGTGGCCGCCGCGTGGATGCAGCGTGCCGCGAAGATCGTCATCATCGCGTGCAGGAGTTGGCAGGCCACGAGGGGCCACGAGGCGGCGAGGAGCCCCGCGGGTCGCACCGAGAGCGGATCGGGCAGCTGCGCGTCCAGCGAGGTGCGGGCCGGCGCCATCGCCAGTTCGCCAAGGTGGAGGAAGGCGGCCTCGACGTAGCCGGGCAGGAAGGAGTAGACGTTGTGACGCAGCGGCTCGATGCGGCCTCGGGCCATCCATTCCTGGGGCAACTGCAGGTGATAGCTGAGCGCGTCGTAGCCCCCGAACTCGCTCTCCCACATCGATCCGGGCGCATTGGCGGCCGCCACGAGCAGGATGCAGGCGGGCGTCACGGCGAGCATGGCCCACCAACCTCCCAAGGGCGCGGGGGCTCCGGCCGGGCGGGGCTTCGAAAGCGTGGAGGCCAGAAGGCACAGCCCGAGCAGCACGGTCGACCAGGCGGTGGCCGGTCCCAACGCCCCGAGCACGCCCAACGCATGCGACACCGAGAGCATGGTGGCCAGTCCCAACGCGCCGCGGATGGTCGGTGCAGCGGGCGTGGCGTCGGGCACGAGCGGTCGGAAGAGGACGCCCAGCCCCAGGGCGGCCAGCATGTACGCGGCCGCAAGGGGGAGGGCGGGCGTGAGGATGGCGTTGAGCCAGGTGGCGAGGGGGAGGGGGAACGAGGCCGCCCCTTCGCCGATCGAGGTCAGGGCGGCGACGACCGCGAGGCCCGCCACGCCGGTGACGGCGATCCGCCGCGTGCTGGAGCGATCGGGGGATGTCGGCGGCGTCCGCATGGGCGGATCGGAGCGTAGCGTGGGCCCGAGGGGTGCAGTCGGAGCCGCCCTCGCGTATGCTTCGGGCAGATGCCCGGCCGTGCCACGAATCCCGTTCCGACCAATGGCGCGACGCCGGGGTTGCATGTCGTCGAGCCGCTGTGCGCCGTCTTTCGGCGCAAGCTCCGGGCCGAGGGCCTCAAGTACACGCCCGAACGGGCGCAGGTGCTCGACACGATCGTCCGTCACGACGGCATCTTCGAGGCCGACACGATCATCGACAAGGTCAAGGGCACGGGCATCCGCGTCAGCAAGGCCACCGTCTACCGCACGATCAAGCTGCTCCAGGAGGCGGGCGTGATTCAGCGGGTGCTCTTCGACGGCGAGTTGGCGCACTACCAGCTCGTCTACGGCCAATCGCCGCGGCAGCTGCTGATGCCCATCGACGGCAGCATGGCCGTCGAGGTGGAGGTGCCCGGGCTCGAGGCGCTCTGTCGCGAGGCCGCGGCGTCGCGCGGGTTCCGGCTCAGCGGGTACCGGCTGCACGTCTTTGTCGAGAAGCAGTGATGCGCCGAGCGGTCGCGATCATCGCATCGATCGGACGATCTCGCGAAGGCCCGTCGTGACGGTCTCGACGGCCAGGGCCGCGAGGATGAGCCCCATGATCCTCGAGAGCACGCTCGTGCCGCCATCGCCCAGCAGCCGCTGGATTCGCGAGGCGCCCATCAGCAGCAGCCACTGGATGAAGAGCACGGAGAGCATCACCAGGCACGTGACGAGCTGCTCGATCACGCCGAACTTGTCGTTGTCGGTGAGCACCACGGCGGCGAGGATGGTGCCGGGACCGGCGATCGAGGGGATGGCGAGCGGGAAGATGGCGATGTCGGTGCCGCGTGCGGCGGTCTCGTCGCCCTCGTTCTTGCGACCCTGCTCGGCCTGCGAGAAGACCATCGAGAGGGCGAAGCGGAAGAGGATGATGCCGCCGGCGACCTGGAAGGCGGGCAGGCTGACGCCCATGTGGCCCAAGAGGAACTGGCCCAGGGCCGCGAAACCGCAGAGCACGATCGCGGAGACGATCACCGCGCGGGTGGCGATGGCCCGGAGTTGCGCGGGCGACCTGCCCGCGGCCAACGCAAGAAAGACCGGAACCGTGCCCACGGGGTCGACGGCCACGAAGAACGTGACGAAGTCCTTGAGGAGTTCCTGCATCAGAGTGAACCGGCGGAGCGGTCGAGGCCGGTCGCTCAGTAGTTGGGCGTCGGAGGGCGGAAGTGCTCCATGTTGAGCGACTTGAAGTAGGCGATGGTCTTCGCCAAGCCTTCCTCGAGCGGCACCTTGGGCTCCCAGCCCGAGAGATGCTTGCGGGCCAGCGTGATGTCGGGTTGACGCTGCTTCGGGTCGTCGGCCGGCATGGGCTTGAAGACGATCTTGCTCGTGCTGCCCGTCAGGCGGATGATCATGTCCGCCAGTTGACGCATCGAGAACTCGCGGGGGTTGCCGATGTTCACCGGGCCCACGAAGTCGTCGGAGCCGTTCATCATGCGGATGATCGCCTCGACGAGGTCGTCGACGTAGCAGAAGGAGCGGCTCTGCGTGCCGTCGCCGTAGAGGGTGATGTCCTCGTTGCAGATCGCCTGGCGGATGAAGTTGCTCACCACGCGTCCGTCGAAGGGGTGCATCCTCGGGCCGAAGGTGTTGAAGATGCGGACCACGCGGATGTTCACGCGGTTGGTCCGGTGATAGTCGAAGAAGAGGGTTTCGGCCGCCCGCTTGCCCTCGTCGTAGCACGCGCGGGGGCCGATGGGGTTCACGTTGCCCCGGTACGCCTCGGTCTGCGGGTGCTCCGTCGGATCGCCGTACACCTCCGAGGTCGAGAACTGCAGCACCTTCGCGCGGCAGCGCTTGGCCATGCCCAGCACGTTGATCGCGCCCAGCACGCTGGTCTTCATCGTCTTGATCGGGTTGTACTGGTAGTGGCCAGGAGCCGCCGGACACGCCGCGTTGTAGATCTCGTCGACCTCCAGCCACACCGGGTGCGTCACGTCATGGCGGATCAACTCGAAGTTCGGACGCCCCAACAGGTGCGCCACGTTGGTCTTCTGGCTCGTGAAGAAGTTGTCGAGGCAGATCACGTCATGCCCCTCGTTGACGAGCCGATCGCAAATGTGCGAACCGAGGAAGCCGGCGCCGCCGGTGACGAGGATGCGTCGAAGTTTCATGGGTCGTGTCTCTGCAAGTCGCTGCGCCGACGGGACCGCCGCGGCTCGCGCCAAACGCGCCGTCGGTTCCGAACTATCGGCCAGCATGGTACTCGGGGGCAAGCCTCGCGACGATTCATTCGCCACGCACACGTCCGGGGGATCCCCGCCGACCCTACTGGCCCGTCGTCGCGGCGACGTTGGCCTCGAGGTGGGGGATGCTCGCCGTCCCCGCGATCACGCTCGACACGCCGGGCGTCGAGAGGGCCAGCCGCAGGCACTCGCGTCGGGAGGCCTCCTCCATCGCCAAGTGCCCGCTGCCGAAGGCTTTCTTCACCAGGACCCCCACGCCGCGGTCCGCCGCCAAGGCGATGGCGGGCAGGTCCGCCGCGTGCCCCGGGTTGAGCGTCAGCATCACCACGTCGCACGTCTCGACGGCCCTCATCCCGCCCGCCGCGGTCTTCGTCGACGCGCCGATCGCACGGATCTTCCCGGCCGCCTTGAGGCGTGCCAACGCCTCCATCGGTTCCCCCGCGTCGGACTCGATCAGCCCGTCGGAATGGATGAGCGCCACGTCGATCACGTCCGCGCGAAGCCGTCGCAGGCTCCGTTCGAGGCTCGCCGTCACCGCGCGGGCCGAAAAGTCGAACCGCGAGACGCCCCCTTCGAACTCCTCGCCCACCTTCGTGCAGATCACCCAGCGATCCCGGCGCCCGCTCAGGAGCGACCCCAGCCGCTCCTCCGCCGTGCCGTAGGCGGGCGCGGTGTCGATCAGGTTGATGCCCAGTTCCTCGGCACGGGCGATCAACGCGGCCGCTTCCGCATCGGTGGGGATCCGCACCGGGTGCGGGTACTTCACGCCCTCGGATCGTCCGAGCTTGACCGTGCCCAGGCCCAGCGGGCTCACTCGCAGGCCCGTGCTTCCGAGCGATCGCCGTTCGTCGAGTCGCATGGGGATCCTCAGCGTGCGGGAAGAGATGCCGACGCCGCGGGCTCCCACGGCAGGGGCGCGACGGGCGCGTCGTGATTGGTCGTCGCGAGTGAACGCTTCGCGGCGGGAATGCCCGCGTGATCGAGCGCCTCGGCCACCATGGCGGCCAACGCCGGCGCCAACGCCAGTTTGGTCGGCCACGCCACCCACGTCGGCGTTCGCGATGCCGCGGCCTCCACGAACCGGCAGACCGGTCCGTCCGGGCGGCTGCCGTCCTCGCTCCGACCTTCGGCGCGGTCGATCCGAAGGGTGCTCCAGCGGCCGCCGCGAAGGTCGGCCCATCCGATGCACGACTCCAGTTCGGCCATCGTCGCCCGCACCTGCGACTGTTCGTCGAGCGCCACGCCGCGTTCGGCGACGTCGCCGCCGATGTACCAGACGCGATCCAAGCCCGAGCGAGTCGTCGTGATCGTCAGTCGCGGCTTGTCGGAGAGTTCCTGCAGGCAGTGGCCGTTGACGTCGAACAGAGCCCCTCGCATCACCGCCATGTGGAGCGGCCGTCGCTGGCACCACGTCGAAGGGTCGACCCCGAGCCCCGTGAGCAGCGATTCATTGCCGCTTCCGGCGGCGAGCACGACCGCCGAGGCATCGAACCTCGCCGCAAGGCGAGCGGGATCCGCCTCGCCGTCGATGATGATCGGTCCGGCCTCGACGTCGCGAAGGGTCGCCAGGAGGGCGCGAACGTCGACGCAGCGTTCCTCGACTTCCCACGCAGCGACCCCCTCGGGCGAGCCGGTCAGAGCCGCGGGAAACTCCTCGCGAGCCAGGCGTCGCACGCCCGACTTCATGGCCAGCGAGGCGGCCATCCCGGTCAGGGAGCCCATGATCGAGCCCATCATCGAGCCCATGCCGCCCGGACGCGTCCACAGGTGCATCCGCGTCGCCGCCAGCGGCAGGCCTCGCAGGTCGACGCAGCCGCGACCGGCGAAGTGGTCGTCCCACGCCTTGAGCGAACGTTCGAGCGAGTCGGCGGCACGCGCGGCCTTGCGCGACAGGGCGTACTTCACCCCTCGGTGCAGAATGCCCTGCGACGCGACGGTCTGGCCGTCGCCGAGCATCGACCGCTCGACGAGCACGACATCGCGTCCGCGGGACGCGAGCAGGGCGCGGGTGTAGAGGCCCGCGATGCCGCCGCCGAAGATGAGAATGGGCCCGGGTGCCGCCATCGCCGCGAGGAGCGTATGGGCGGGACGGCGCGGTTCAGGGCGCGGGCTTGGGGGGAATGACGAGCTTCTGCCCGACCCGCAGCGAATGCTCGTCCTTCATCGTGGCGCGATTGGCCTCGTAGATGAGCTTGGCGTACTTGCTCTCGCCATAGAGCCGATGCGAGATGCTCGACAGCGAATCGCCCTGCACCACCGTGTATGTCGACGCGGGGCCCTTGGGCGAGGCGCCGGGCTCGCGGACCGGCAGGCCCTGCACGTTCTTGGGGTCCTTGGGGACCCGCAGCGTCCGACCGGGCTTGAGCGAGGTGGGGCTCACCAGCGGGTTGGCCTTCGCGATCGACGACGCGTACGCGGCCGTGCCGTAGTACTTCAGCGAGAGCGTCGCGTAGGTCTCGCCCGGCGCGAGCGTGTGCTCGAGGAACTCTGGCGGAATGACGGCCGGAGGACGGGGAGCCGGCACCACCGAAGTCGCCGGGACGGCGTCAGGAAGATGCTCGTTCTTGATCGGTTTCTGATCGGTCTTTGGTGGCGTCGCTGGTGCCGGTGCCGGTGCTGGTGCCGGCGCCGGCGACGGCGGCGGCACTTTGTTCGCTTCGTGTTTGGTTTCCGGGGCGGGTGGATGGGCCTTGGCGTGGTCAGACTTGTCGACCTGGGCGGTCTGGCCGGCGGCCTTGAGCGTCCGGGGTTCGCCGGCGGACGGCCACCACCAATACAAGCCGACCCAGAGCAAGGCGAGCCCGAGCAGTCCGGCGGCGATGCGAGGAGTGGAGTCGGTCATGGCCGTGGTCCGGGGAGGTGGAATCCGCAAGGCGTGCGTGCCGACGCTTCAGCGTCTCTGACGTTCGAGATCGGCAGATGGTTCACTCCGACGCCACATTGCGCCCCGTCGTCGCGATGCGGTTACAAACAGGTGACGTCGCCGGGGCAACTCGGGGGAGACGATCGCCGTATCCCGAAGAGGCGGCACGGGCCGCCCGTTCGTGTGGTCGGCGGTCGCCGCCCCTAGTACCATCCGGCCCGGTCTCGGATTGGTTGCGGATCGGGTCGGAATTGACGGAGCTGGACTTTGTCAGGTGGCCTTCTCGTGGTCCGGCCAACAGTGAAAGGGTGAGTCCCATGGCATCTTCAAGCGTGAGCTGGGGAATCGAAATCGGGGCCGCGGCCATCAAGGCCGTCAAACTCGAGGCAACCGGCGACGGCGGCGTTCGCCTGCTCGAGTACGCCAACATCCAGCACCCCAAGCCCCTGTCGACGCCCGACATCAACCCCAACGACGTGCTGCGCGTCTCGTTGGGGGCGTTGACCAGCCAGCACGACCTCTCCAAGGCCCAGATCGCCATTTCGGTGCCCGGGCACTCGGCCTTCGCCAGGTTCGCCAAGCTGCCGCCCGTCGAGCCCAAGAAGGTGCCCGACATCGTCAAGTTCGAGGCGATGCAGCAGATTCCCTTCCCCCTCGAGCAGGTCGAGTGGGACTACCAGACGTTCGTCACGCCCGACTCGCCCGACGTCGAGGTGGGCATCTTCGCCATCACCCGCGAGAAGGTGATGGAGCGGCTGTCGATGCTCGAGGAGTTCGGCATCGCTCCGAGCCACGTCGTGCTCAGCCCCATCGCGGTCTACAACGCGCTGGCGTACGACCTGGGCTTCGACGAGAATGCCCCCGGCACCATCATCGTCGACGTCGGCACGACGTCGACCGACCTGGTCATCGCCACGCCCGGACGCATGTGGGTCCGCACGTTCCCCATCGGCGGCCATCAGTTCACCGAGGGGCTCGTCGAGCAGTTCTCGCTCAGCTATGCCAAGGCCGAAAAGCTCAAGCGAGAGGCCGAGGACAGCACGCACGCCAGGCAGATCTTCCAGGCCATGCGGCCCAGCTTCGCCAACCTCGCGCAGGACATCCAGCGGTCGATCGGCTACTACCAGTCGCTCAACCGCGACGCGGAGCTCACCCGCCTCATCGGCGTCGGCTCGACCTTCCTGCTCCCCGGCCTGCGGAAGTTCCTCAAGCAGCAACTCTCCATCGACGTCTATCGCGTCGAAGAGTTCAAGAAGATCAAGGCCGATGGCGACGCTCAGCAGCGGTTCAACGACGTGAGCCTCAACTTCGCCACCGCCTACGGGCTCGCCCTGCAGGGGCTTGGTCTCAACGCCGTCGGCGGCAACCTCATGCCCGTCTCGGTGCTCCGCCGCAGCATGTGGAGGGAGAAGGTGCCCTACTTCGGCATCGCCGCGGGCATCGCCGTCGCCGCCGGCGCCTCGATGTTCCTCTTCCCGCTCCGCGACGGTCAGGCCGCCCGCGAGAACCAGCCCCCCATGGTGGTGCGAGAGGCCGCCGACAAGTTCAAGCAGCTCAAGGCCGAGGCCGACGCCGCGGGCGTGCTCGCCGCGATCGAGCCCGACACCAAGGCCGCGGGCCTGATGGCCATGCTCGATCGGCGCCACGTCTTCCAGCAGTTGACCGCCGACGTGCAGTCCCTGCTCGAGGCCGCCGAGTCGCGACGCGCCGGCTGGGCCACCGAACAGCAGGTCAAGGAGGTCCCCGGCCCCGCCTTCGTCGTCAAGTCCGTCGTGACCGAGTACCTCCAGCCGGTGGCGGTCGCCGAGGGCGATCCCGCGGCACAGGGCGGCGAGGCGGCGCCCGATCCGCTGCACATCGCCGCATTCCCCCGCATCGCCTGCACCATCACGCTCCACACCGATCAGCCCGAGGCGGACAAGTTCGTCCGCGACGTCGGTGACCGCTGGATGCGAACCCTCAAGGCCCGCCAAGGGCTCGCCTTCACCGTGGTCGCCCCCGATCGCTGGGCCAGCGTCAAGGAAGAGAAGGCCGGTGACGAAGGCGGTCAGGCCTCGCTGCCCGGCACGGGTGGCGGCGGTCGCGGCGCGTTCGGCGGGGCGTTGGCGCCCGGCGCCGAGCGTGGCGTTCGTCGCATCAGCGGCTCCGAGGACGGCGTCGTGATGCTGCCCGACGGCACGATGGGTCAGTTGTCCAAGCGCATTCAGGGCGCCATCCTGGTCGGTGGCGCCGACGGTCCCGAAGTCATCGGTCAAGCAACGGGCTCGAAGCGCGAGGCCGATGCCGCCGCGGACGTCGAGAAACTCGCCGATCTGGCCGCCCTGGGCGCCAAGTCCGAGCCCCCGCGTCATGCCGCGTCCGTCACCGGAACCTGGTACATCGTCTTCAAGCCCGCCGCGTCCGGCGAGACCCATGACGGAGGTGCGAAGTGAAGAACGTTCTCGACTGGATCAAGTCCAACCTCCTGATTGTCATCTTCAGCGTCGTGACGCTGCTCGTCCTGCCCCTCTCGTACTTCTTCAGCATGAAGATGCGGGTCGACGGCCTCGAGGACCGCAAGAAGCAGGCCGCGACGGCCTACGACGCCGCGTCGCGGCTCGAAGTCTCCTACGCGTTGCCCGGCACCGACGCCTCCGGCAAGCCCATCGAGGTCAAGGGTCCGCCCAACACCCGACTCACCGAGTGGTTCGCCCAGCGCCGCAAGGCCATGGCGCAGTCCGTCGGCGCCGTCACCAAGGTCGCCGACGACTTCAACCAGGGCATCGGGTCCGATGCGGCCGCCGTCGGCCGTTCCGAGTTCAAGCCCTTTGTCGACGGGCTCTTCCCCTCCGTTGCGTCCATCTTCGAGCACGAGGCGATGATCGCCCGCGGCAAGGCCGTCGTCGACGCGATGCCCGCCGAGCAGCGGGCCGAGGAGCTCAAGGCCATGTCGCTCGAGCAACTCCACCTCGCCAAGGGCAAGGAGGAGTTCGACAAGCTCGACGAGAAGGGCAAGGCCGATGCGGCCAAGGCCGTCGCCGAGCAGGCGCGAGAGGTCGAGCAGAAGAAGCTCGCCGACATGGAGGACTCGCTGCTGGGCAAGCGGGGCAAGCCCAATCCCTACGAGGCGATGCTCGCCGCGGCCGGCGCGGGCGCCCCGGCGGACGTGGTTCGCGTGGCCGACTCCCTCCGTGACATGAACACCCGCGAGATCGAGAAGATCACCGCGGGCAAGCGGGCGCTCACCAACGAGGAGCAGGCCGCGCTCGCCAAGCAACTCGCCGAGCGACGTCTGGCCGAGTACCAGGCCGCCGCGAAGGGCTTCTCCTTCTACGCGACGCTCGAGTCGCTGCCGCGTGATCGCAACGCCCGTTCGATCGCTCGCGGCCGCATCGCCCCCGAGCAGCTCAACGCCGTCGAGATGTTCCTCTACCAGTGGGACGTCTGGGTCCTGCAGGACGTGCTCGCCGCCGCCAAGTTCGCCAACAGCGTCGACGGACGTCCCCTCGAGGTCGAGCGGGCCGTCGTGAAGCGGATCGAGTCGATCGCGCTCGCCGATCCCGAAGGCCTGTACGCCCCCAAGGAGGAGTCGGCCGGCGGCGCACCCGCCGCGACCCCGCCCGCCGCCGAGACGACCCCCGGGTCCGTCCCGCTCGACTTCACGCGGTCGGTCACCGGACGCGCCAGTTCGCCCGCCAACACCCTCTACGACGTGCGTCGCGTCACGGTCCAGGCGGTGGTCGCCTCGAACCGCCTCGCCGAGTTCCTCGACGCCATCACGAAGGTCAACTTCATGACGGTGACCCGCATGGACGTTCGGGACGTCGACGTGTGGCAGGATCTCAAGGAGGGGTACTTCTACGGCAACGACCACGTCGTCCGCGTCACGCTCGACATCGAGAGTCTCTGGCTCCGCTCGTGGACGACCAAGTACATGCCGCACGAGATCCTCAGCGTCCTGAGCAGTGCGTCGTCGGGCGATGCCGCGTCCGCGGCGCCCGCCGCCGCTCCCCCGCCCTCGCCGCAGGGAGGCAAGGGGCGTGGCAGGGCTCCGGGTCGCGGCTGAGCGTGTTCGTTGACGACATCACCCGCCGCCGCGGCTCCGCCGGAGTTTGCTCCAGGGCCCGAGGCGTGCGACGAGGAAGGCCTCGAATCGAAAGAGGATCATCATGAAGCTCAAGGGCATCAAGCCGGTCGAACAGCATCTCGAGAAGATCGTCATCGGCGTCGTCGGCGCCGCCGGACTCGGACTGGTCGGCGTCCAGTTCTTCACGCCGTCCACGGTCGAGGTTGGCAAGAGCCAGGTGTCGGTCGCCGACGCCTTCAGGCCGGCCGTCGAGGCCTCCGAGCGGGCCAAGGCCGCCATGGACAACGCCGAGCCTCGTCTTCCCGGCGAGCCGGTGTCCGGCGGCAAGTCCGCGCTCGCGTTGGGCCTTGCCGCAGGGTCGGCCGTCAAGACCTCGTCGACCGCCCTGGGGGTCGCCCCCAACTTCGGCAAGGCGGCCTCCGAGCGGGCGGTGGCCCGGGCCAGCTACGCCCTGCCGCAGGTGAGCTCGCCGCAATCGATCGTCGGGCACTCCATCCGTTCGACGGTCAGCCCCCTCGAGCGGATCGCGACGCCCGAACTGGCGTCGTTGCTCCCCGCCGCCCAACCCTTCGACAAGGCCGCCATCACCCTCGAGAGCGTCTTCGACGGCACCAGTCTGCGGCATCAACTCGAGACCGACCCCGACGGCGACGCGGGGCCCCTGGCCTCGATCCCGATGGGATGGTGGAAGGACGCCAACGCGGCATCGCCCGGCATGGTTCAGGTCATCGGCGTCCAGGTCGAGCGTGAGACCCTCCGCCTCGCCGACGGCACGACTCCGGCCTCGCCCGTCATCACGACGGTCGGCGTGATTCCCGGGCGAGTCGACGGGCTCAAGACCTGGAACGAGTCGGTCAAGTCGCTCGGGGATGTCCCCCCGATGATCGACGAGTACCGGCGCCTCGAAGAGGAGATCCTCCGCCCGGCGTACCTCTCGACCATCGCCGGTCCTGCGTGGAAGCCCGCCTCCGAGTTGGCCTCGTCCTCCTCGGATGGCGGAACCGACGGCAAGGCGCGTCGCGTCTCCGACTCGCGTCGGCGCCTGGCGGAACTCGACGAACGCATCGCCGAGATCGAGCAGCGCATCGCCGACGCGCCCAAGACCGATGGTCGCCGCGACGAAGGTCGTCCGGGTGAGGGTGGCCGCAGCGGTGGTGGCGGTGGTGGTGGCGGCGGCGGCAAGGGTGGCGGCGGAGGCGGCGGCAACATCGCGCCCACCTCGCCCCGAAAGGAAGAGCCGCAAGCCAACAAGGCCGCCCTCGAGCGTCAGCTCGCGGCCCGGACCGAGGAGCGAAAGCGCGTCGTCAAGACGCTCGAGGAGCTTGGCGAGCAGGTGGAGGTCGCCACGACGAGCGTGCGAGGGGCCGCCGCCAAGCCGCTGCTCGAGGATCAATCGGTTCGGCTCTTTGCGCACGACCTGACGGTGGAGCCGGGCGCGCAGTACCGCTATCGCATGCGGGTGGTGGTGAACAATCCGCTCTTCGGGCGCAACCTGCAGGAGTCGCAGCGCACGCTCGCCGATCGCTCGCTCATCGAGGGTCAGTGGTCGGGGTGGTCCTCGCCCGTCGACGTCGATCCCAACGAGTTCTTCTTCGTGACCAGCGCCGAGCCCCGCAGCGAGATCAACCGTTCGCCCAAGGCCGCGGCAGAGATGTACGTCTTCTACTACGGCTACTACCGAGTCGCCAGCGTCAGCCTCGAGCCCGGCGACATGCTCGCAGGCACGGCCCGGCTTCCCGAACTCAAGCTCGCCGACATGAAGAAGCTCGAGGAGCAAGCCGCCAACCTGCAGAATCCCTCGGCGCCGATGGCGCCGGCCGCCCAGCCCGCGGCGGGGGGCAAGGGTGGTGGGGGCGGCGGCGGCAAGGGTGGCGGTCGCGATCGTGAGCGAGAGGCCGTCGATCGCGGCGGAGCCATCCCGACCGCCGGCGGCGAGCCCGCGGCGGGCGCGGAATGGCTGACCGTGCCGGCGAAGCGGAACCTCGAGCTCAAGGTCAATGCGGTCTACCTGGACACGCTCCCGGTCTCCCTGGGGCGTCAGGGTCTCGCTGGCGAGGAGCAGGTTCGCTTCGCGGCATTGATGCGGGACCAGCTGGGCCGGGTGGTCTGGCGGCTCCCCGACGCCGAGCGTGCGGCTGAGGCGTACAAGCGGCTCGAGGCCTCGGCCCGCGAGGGTGAGCGTCAGGGCGCTCCCGAGGTCAAGCCCCAGGAGAACCGTCCTCGCCCGCAAAAGCCCGACAAGCCCCGAACGCAACCGACGGCACCGGCCAAGAGCGGTGGCGGCTCGGGGGGCTGATCGGCATCACGATACGAACGAAGTGCGAATACGGGGGCGAGCCATGGCGGCTCGCCCCTTCTTGTTGCCGGGGGAGGCCGGCGGCAAGTGGGCCTTTGGCAGCGACTTGCGGAATCAGCATCAAATCAGCACGCGGAACGCTTGACGCCACGAGCGTACTCGCTACACTTCCCTCCCCACCTTGCGGGACGCCCGAATCGGGAGTGTCGAAGGGTGCGGGAAGATCTTTGACAACCGGATACGTACGAATCTCAACATCCGCGTTGCCGGGTGTCGGTCGGAGCCGCAAGGCGTCGAACGGTGCTCGGCAAGGTCGTTCTCCCATGCTCAACCAGGGAGGGCGGCTGAGAACGCGGATAGGTTTATATGAAGTAAGCAAGCTGCAATGAAGTTAGAATCATGCAGCGCCAAAGGCGAAAATCAAGCTCTTGAACCGGTAGCCGCTCCTTGCGGAACCGGGGCGCACGACCAAGCTCGGGAGTCGGGAAGTCCTCGCGGACGGATCGGCGACGGGGCCTGGTTGGTGGCCGAGCATAAGGGCACATGGTGGATGTCTTGGCATCAAGAGGCGACGAAAGACGCGAGAACCTGCGATAAGCCCAGAGGAGCCGGTAACTAGGCATTGATCCTGGGATTTCTGAATGGGGCAACCCACCCGCAAGGGTACCTTCCGCTGAATGTATAGGCGGCAGGAGCGAACGTGCTGAAGTGAAACATCTCAGTAGGCACAGGAAAAGAAAGCAACAGCGATTCCGTGAGTAGCGGCGAGCGAAAGCGGATCAACCAGACGACGAATGAAGCGTTTGAATGACGCACCTCAGAAGGTGAAAGTCCTGTAATCGAAGTCTGGCCAGCCCTCGAGTAAACTCGGGCTCGGGAAACCCGGGTTGAATATGGGGAGTCCACTCTCCAAGGCTAAATACTACTTGATGACCGATAGCGAACCAGTAAGGCGACTGAACGATGAAAAGCACCGCGATGAGCGGGGTGAAAGAGTACCTGAAACCATGTGCTTACAAGCGGTCGGAGCCCGCAAGGGTGACGGCGTGCTTTTTGCATAATGAGCCGACGAGTTATTGTGTACGGCGAGCCTAAGGCCTACCAGGCCGGAGGCGGAGCGAAAGCGAGTCTGATAAGGGCGCTAAGTCGTACGCAATAGACGCGAAACCTTGTGATCTACCGTTGGTCAGACTGAAGGGCGGGTAAGACCGCCTGGAGGGTCGAACGGGTGACCGTTGAAAAGGTCTCCGATGAACTGACGGGAGGACTCAAAGTGTAATCAAACTGGGAGATAGCTCGTTCTCTCCGAAATAACTTTAGGGTTAGCCTCAAGAATCAGACGTTGGGGGTAGAGCTACTGGATGAGGCGAGGGGTCTACCCGACTACCTCCCTCAACCAAACTCCGAATACCAACGTTGTTGTCTTGGGAGATAGACGGTGAGTGACAATATCCATCGTCAAAAGGAGAACAATCCTGATCGCCAGCTAAGGTCCCTAATGCATGCTCAGTTCGAAAGGAAGTTGGGTTGCTGTGACATCCAGGATGTTGGCTTAGAAGCAGCCACCATTTAAAGAGTGCGTAACAGCTCACTGGACGAGGAACTCAGCGCCGATAATGATCGGGAATAAGCATGCAGCCGAAGCTGCGGGAATCGAAAGATTCGGTAGGAGAGCGTTCTTGGCAGCGGCGAAGCCGTCCCGGAAGGGTAGGTGGAGCGCCAAGAAGTGAATATGTCGGCTTGAGTAACGATTAACCAGGTGAGAATCCTGGTCGCCGTATGTCCAAGGTTTCCTGGGGAAGGTAATTCCGCCCAGGGTTAGCCGGGTCCTAAGGCAAGGCCGAAAGGCGTAGTCGATGGACATGGGGTCAATATTCCCCAGCACGCACGGAGATCAAACCACGTTGCGGATCACGGAGCTTCGCGGGACTGCAAGATGTCCAGGCCGTATGGCCGATGCGAGGCGATGTGGTTCCTAGAAAAGGCGTGGGGGCAAAGTGCGTCCCGTACCAAAACTGACACAGGTGGACGAGGCGAATAGCCTAAGGCGCTCGAGAGAACGGTCGTGAAGGAACTAGGCAAGTTAACCCCGTAAGTTCGCAAGAAGGGGGGCCTACTCCGCAAGGAGAGGCCGCAGAGAAAAGGGTCTGGGAACTGTTTATCAAAAACACAGCTCTGTGCTAAGAAGCAATTCGATGTATACAGAGTGACGCTTGCCCGATGCCGGAATGTCAAGAGAGTGGGTCAGCGAAAGCGAAGCTCGCGATCGAAGCACCGGTGAATGGCGGCCGTAACTATGACGGTCCTAAGGTAGCGAAGTTCCTTGTCGGGTAAGTTCCGACGCGCATGAATAGCGTAATCACTGGACTCCTGTCTCCACGACCGACTCGGTGAAATAGTAGTGGCGGTGAAGATGCCGCCTACCCGCAGCAAGACGGAAAGACCCCGTGGACCTTCACTATAGACTTGTATTGGCCACGAGCATTCACTGCGTAGCATAGGTGGGAGGCTTTGACGTCCCGGTTCCGGCCGGGAAAGAGCCACAATGTGAAATACCACCCTGTGTACGTTTGTGGCCTAACTTCGATTCCCGTGAATCCGGGCGAGGGACAGTGCATGTCGGGTAGTTTGACTGGGGCGGTCTCCTCCAAAAAGGTAACGGAGGAGTGCAAAGGTCGGCTCAGCACGGATGGAAACCGTGTGTCGAGTGCAAGAGCACAAGCCGGCTTTACTGCGAGACCGACGGGTCGAGCAGTCTCGAAAGAGGGCTCTAGTGATCCTGCGATCCCGTGTGGAAGGGTCGTAGCTCAACGGATAAAAGGTACCCCGGGGATAACAGGCTGATCGCTCCCGAGCGTCCATAGCGGCGGAGCGGTTTGGCACCTCGATGTCGGCCCATCACATCCTGGGACTGAAGGCGGCCCCAAGGGTTCGGCTGTTCGCCGATTAAAGTGGTACGCGAGCTGGGTTCAGACCGGCGTGAGCCAGGTCGGTCCCTATCTGTTGTGGGCGTTGCAAGCTTGAGTGGAGTCAACCTTAGTACGAGAGGATTGGGTTGGACGAACCCCTGGTGATCCAGTTGCACCGCTCGGTGCACCGCTGGGTAGCTACGTTCGGCAGGGATAACCGCTGAAAGCATCTAAGCGGGAAGCCCCCCACAAGATGAGGCTTGCTAGTCGAAAGACGAAAGACCCCTGGTAGACCACCAGGTTGATAGGCCGCAGGTGTACGGACAGTAATGTCTTCAGCCGAGCGGTACTAACGGTCGAAGCTCGACCACCAACCATGCGTCGTCGCGTCAGCGACGTCCTGGCTGGTCGTGGGCTTGATCCTGTCTTCGGCGCTGCATGACTGCAGCTTGCACTTTGTCTTCCCCTCGCGGGGAGTTGAGATTTGTTCGTTCCGGTTGGCCGCTTCCGCGGCCCAGCCGGCAGGTCGGTCGAAAGGCCGGTTTGTCGGATTGTCGGTGTACATGAGCGAAGGGAAACACCTGTTCCCATCCCGAACACAGCAGTTAAGCCTTCGCTGCCGATGATACTTCTCCGAGGGAAAGTAGGTCATCGCCGACTCTTGAACCCCGTCAGGTAAACCTGGCGGGGTTCTTTGTTTTTGCCCCGCACGGCCGCCGCTTGATGCCGCCCCTTCCGATCGCCGCGAGCAGCCGGCCATTCGCCGCCGCGTCGTCAATGCGTTGTCGAGCGGACCGCTCCGTGGCGACCATCGAGGCAGGCCCCTTGGCCCGCCGACATTGCCCAGTGGCATCCCCGATTCCAAATTGGCCTCGATCTCCGCTTCGACCTCCTGTCGAGCGGGCCCTGCGTCGATGGTCCCGCGGGTGCCTTCGCCCATGGGGGGCTGCTCGTCAACGCGGCCATTCCCTCAACCGATGGCTCGACCGCGACGCCCACGGCCGCAGCCGTCGCCCTCCATCACCTCGAATCGCCGCCGCAACGCCCTTCAAGGGCCGGCTTCACTCCGCGGCCAGCAGGGTCTTGGTGTAGTCGCTCGCGGGCGATTGCAGCACCCGTGTCGCCTCGCCGGTCTCGATGATGCGGCCGTCTCGCATCACCGCGATCCGGTCCGCCATGTGCGCGACGACGCCCAGGTCGTGGGTGATGAAGAGGAAGGCCATGCCGCGCGACCGCTGGAGGTCCTGCAGCAGGTTCAGGATCTGAGCCTGCACCGAGACGTCCAGGGCGCTGGTGGGTTCATCGCAGATCACCAGCGCGGGCCGCAAGGCCAAGGCCCGGGCGATGGCGATGCGTTGGCGCTGACCGCCGCTGAACTCGTGCGGGAAGCGGTCCATGCTCGAGGCGGGCATCCCGCATTCTTCCAGAAGCTCGCCGACGCGATCCTTCCAGGGCAGGCCGTGCACGATCAGCGGCTCGGCGACGATGTCGCGGACTCGCTGCCGCGGATTGAGCGAGCCGGCTGGGTCTTGGAACACCATCTGCACGCGTCGTCGGATGGCCTTGAGCGTCGTCCCCCGGGCGGCATGCACGTCGAGGCCGTCGATCAGCACGCGCCCCGCCGCAGGGGAAAGCAGCCCCATGATCACCCGCGACATGGTCGACTTGCCGCTGCCGGATTCGCCGACAAGACCCAGCGTGCGTCCCGATTCCAACACGAGCGAGACCCCGTCCACCACGCGCCGGCGTGTGCGGCCGTGACCGAACTCCACGACCACGTCGCGGACGTCGAGCAGCGGTGGAGGGGGCGTTGCGGTCGTGGTCATGGGGCGACGGGGGTGCGGGTCAAGGCATGGATGCGACGGCTGACGACGCCCGTGGCGAGCACGAGAATGAGGAAGACCGCGCCCAGGACGACGGGTTGGAAGGCATCCGGTGGCATCATGCCGCGGGAAGCGGCCAAGGACGGGAGGATGCCGCAAAGCGGGCCGACGGCATAGCCGAGTCCGATGAGGGCCTCGTGATGGCCACCGGAGTCGATCTCGGCCTCGCCGACTTCCATGGCGTAGTACAAGGCGCCGGTGTAGATGCACGCCATGCCCGTGCCGAACAGGACCAGGCCGGCCATCAACGTCGCGAGGCACGCGGCGTTCGAGCACCCCAGCCGCACCCCCAGCGGCGCAAGGACGGCAAGCGTGAAGCCGCCCACGAGCAAGGCCGTGGCCACGACGACGATCGACCAGCGACCGTGCCAGCCCTGCCACCGCTCCATCAGCAGGAAGGTGATGACCCGAGGGGCGAGCCACAGACTCGCCACGAGCGTTTGCGCCCAGGCCGTGACGCCAAGACCCGTCAACGCGCCGGGCAGGTAGGGCCCGAGCGTGCTCGACACGACATACGCGACGGGGAGAAGGATGCGGAGCGTGACCAGCAGGTGCGCGTAGACGGCGGGGTGAGGTTCGCGGGCTTCGAGCGGATGTTCGCCCGGTTCGGCGGCAAAGGTCTTGGCGATGAGCCCCGCGCTGCCGAGGTGAAGCAGGCCCAGCAAGAGGATCGTCTCGCTGGCGTGACGCTCGATCAGGGGCGACATGAACCAGTACGAGAGCACGACGGCGCTCGACCAGACGACGTTCCAGCGACCCATGACGGCGCGGAGGTGGCCGCCGCTCTTGCCCCCGCTGAGGTACCCCTCGACGACCGGCCACAGCACGCCCGTCAGCGGGCTGTAGAGCACCACGAGCGTCCAGATCGGCCACGAGCCTTCGATGCCGCCGCGACGTGCCGCCCACGGAATGACGCACAAGGACGCCAAGGCCGTGCACACGACCAGCAGCAGGGTGCGGCTCGAAACGCCGCGGCGGCGGAGGCGGGCGATGCACGGCCCGGTGGCGAGGGCCCCGGCGATGTAGGTGAGTCCAAGGATGATGCCGAGCAGGTAGTTCTGGGTGCGGCTGAAGCCGTACGCGCCCGAGGTGAGGAAGAAGATGCCGTTGGTCACCACCCCGGTGCCAAGACTGTTGATGAAGGTCGCCACGAAGATCGCGCCATCGCCGGTGGTGGCGGCGCCCGCGGGCAATCGTGGATCGATGGTCGGGCGGTTCACTGGAAGGGTCGTTTCGAATCGCTTCGGGGCTGGGGCGATCCTAGGATTGCTCCGACTGGTCCTTGTAGCTCAATTGGATAGAGCGTTGGCCTCCGAAGCCAAAGGTTGCAGGTTCGACTCCCGCCAAGGACGTTGCTGATCCCGCTCGTTGGGGCGATGGCCCGTCGGGAGCGTGCTGCCCGTGTTGCCCCCCGTGTTGCCATCGCGGCATCGCTGCTTCACGCTGTTTCACGTTTCGCCTCACCCGCCTGGTTCCGCTTGGTTCTTCCATGGCGGGGCCCCTTCCAGGGTCATTCGCACGATGAAAAAGCAATCGACGCATCGCGCCGGGCCGCTCCGCGCCATTCACGCCGCGGGAGGGGTGGTCTTTGACGCCAAGGGTCGCGTGGCGGTCGTGCACCGGCCTCGCTATGACGATTGGTGCCTGCCCAAGGGCAAACTCGAGCGCGGCGAGGACGCGATCGTGGCGGCGGTTCGAGAGGTGTGGGAGGAAGCGTGCTGCCTGGCCACGCCGCAGGCCTTTGTCGGGTCCCTCTGTTACGAGGTGAAGGGGCGTCCCAAGTGGGTCTTCTATTGGCGGATGGACGTCGAGAAGGTTCTCCCCTTCGTGTCGTGCGGCGAGGTGGACGAGGTCGCGTGGCTGACGCCGGCCGCGGCCGCGAAGCGATTGGTTCATCGCGGCGAGCGTGAGATGCTCGCGCGGGCGTCCAAGGTCCGTCGTTGACCGCCGGAGAGGGAGTCCAGGATGCCGTCGATTGCGCAGTTGACCAAGTTGCTGGAAGCCGAGCCCCACGACCCGTTCCTGCTGTACGGGCTGGCGCAGGAGTACGCCAAGGCGGGGGACGTCGCGCGGGCGGTCGAGCACTTCGATCGGTGCCTGGCGGCGGACCCCGGCTATTGCTACGCGTACTACCACAAGGCCAAGACGCTCATGGCCGCGGGACGAACCGACGAGGCCCGAGGGGCGATCAAGGCGGGGATGGCCAAGGCGAGGGACGTGGGCGACACGCACGCGATGAGCGAGCTTCAGGCGCTGTCGTACGACCTCGATTGACGGGCGAGAAGGCGTGGGCGGGGTGACCACGTCGGCACGCCCGATCATGCCGTCGCGTACAGGCCATGCGAGCGGATGTAGGCCGCGACGGCGGGGTGGAGCACGTCGCCCGCCTGGTTCGCGGCGGCACGGATGCGCGTCGAGGAGACGTCGATCAGCGGGCAGGCGAAGCAGCCTGCAGACAGACGCTCGATCTGCTCGGACGTCCACGCGCCGGTGGCGCGGAGCGAGGCCGTCAACGCCTCACGGGTCGCGGCGGCGTCGTCGCGGCAGGCGATCAGCGGCGGCGAGAGCTCAAGAAGCGTCGCGGCGTCCTTCCAGCGATGAAACGCCACGGCCTGGTCGGCGCCGATGAGCAGGCGGATGGGGCGGCCGGGGAAGCGTTCGGCCAGACGCCGCACGGAATCAATCGCGTAGCCCGCCTCGCCCGGAGGCGTGCGTTCGAGTTCGTCGCGCCACAGCGAGCACCGTGGCTCGTCGGCGAGCATCAGGGTGAGCATCTCGATGCGGGCGGCATCAGAGGCGGCGGGGGCCTTGGCCTTGAAGGGCGAGCGTGCGGCAGGGGCGTAGATCAGCCACGCTGCGGGGCCCGCGGCCAAGAGGGCATGGCGGGCGATGTGGAGATGGCCGCGGTGCGGAGGGTCGAAGCTGCCGCCGAAGAGCAGAAGGGGGCCGCCATCGGCGGGTGGCAGGGGCACGGGGAGCGTCATCGCGACGCCTCGGCCGGGCAGAGGGCGTCGATGAGTTCGCGGCGATCGGGCCACGCCGCGTGGAGGCGTCGGGCGTCGCCAAGGTCGAAGTCGGCCCAGTCGAAGCCGGGGGAGACCGAGCACCCCAGCAGCGCGAAGCCGTGGCTGCCACCGGGTCGGACCCGGGCGCCCTGCCACGTGCCGGCAGGGACGATGGCCTGGGGGATGTGGCCCGAGGCAAGATCGGGGCCGATGAGCACGAGCCTCGAGTCGCCGCCCGGCAGGAGCCAGAGTTGCTCGACGGGGTCGCCGAGGTAGTGGTGGAAGACCTCGTCGCTGCGGACCAGATGCATGGCGGAAACGACGCCGGTCCGGAGCAGGAAGTAGATGTGGGTGCACGCGGCACGGGAGTGCGACGCGCTGGCGTATCGGGCGGGGAGGGCCTGGGCGGGGATGGCGCAGTCGGAGCGGTAGGTCTCGCGGAAATAGCCGCCTTCCCACGGGAGGGGCGTCAGGCCCAGCAGGGCGACGACGCGATCGGCGTCGAGCGAGGCGGCGTCAGGCGGCATGGCAGGAGGATTCTACCGCAGGCCCCCGGCGGCGATGAGCCCCCCTAGAATGTCGACCACGACGGCCCCGTCGTCTAGCCTGGTCCAGGACACATCCCTTTCACGGATGCGACATGGGTTCGAATCCCATCGGGGTCA
>JBAXFU010000013.1:0-50294 GCA_037139735.1 Phycisphaerae bacterium | reverse complement strand
ACCGACTGGACGAACAGGCGAGCAAGCCGTCTGACATCAAGCGATCCGTCACAAGCAAGGTGATTCCGTGCTGGAGTTCCAATAGTTCAACGCCCTGCTAGTCACATGGGAGGCCGGCTGGGGGCCGAGTCCGCCCAATCTCACGGACCCGTATCAGGCACCCGCTCAGCGACTCCTTGACTCTCGAGTGCGGATGGGAGTGACGCCGCTCTCACTCGATGGCGATCTTTCGTCCTCGTGGCTGGGTCTTGATGGATGCGGAGCACAGACCGACTACCTGGCACGATCCGCCACCTCACTGCGTTTTCGACTCGCACAGAGGAGCGTGGTTCGCATTCAACTCAACGGCGGCCTTGGGTGCGAGACGCTGTACCCCAAAGGGCAGGTGCAACTCTCTCGCGGCGACGGCACTTTGATCGCGGCGAGCGTGCCCGATCCGACACCGCAACGCTGCGAAGGACCGCCTGACCGAAACGTCTATTTTTCACCTCTCCGCAGTGCGCCCGTGTTCGACTCGGTTTTAACACTCGAACCTGATTTCTATTTGGTTGATGCATTTTCGAGCACCGGCCCCAAGAGTTCTCGGGGCATGGGCTGTTGGGGCGGCAGCCAATGCGACGCACTTAGGTGTGAGGCCGAGGCCAGTTCCGTCAGCTATCGCCTTGATGTTTTGGCAGCATGCCCCTCGATCGAATCCGGCCCGTCACCTCTTTGCGCTTCGACAGACGCTCCGTTTTCGCTTCAGATTTCAGTCGTCGGCACCTCCCCGACCTTTGAATGGCTGCATGACGGCTTTCCAATCATCGATGACGGTCGAATCTCGGGTGCCCGCACCCAGCACCTCGCAATCACAGCAGCTCAGCCGTCTGACGAGGGCATGTACGAGTGCGTTGTGTCGAATCTCTGTGGCACCGTGACTTCATCGGCCGTCAGGGTCACCGTGGTGTGTCCGGGCGACTTCAACCAGGATGGAGGCGTCGACGGCCAGGACCTCTTCGCCTTCTTCGACGCGTGGGTTGGCGGTCTTTCACCAGCCGATGTGAACTCGGATGGCGGCGTCGATGGCGGTGACCTCGCCAGTTTCATGGATCGATGGTCGAATGGTTGTTGAATCACCATTGCGACTCCGTCGGGCTTCAATTCGCCAGCGATCGTCCGGTCTTGCCACCTGCCGCTTCGCGAAGCACCTCCTTCGATCATGACGCATCCAAGGGTTGTCGCACGTCGAGCGCATGCGGCCCGACGCCCACGGACTGCGGTCGCTGGTAATCGCTCATCCCACCTTGACAAATGCCGTCGTCGGGGCGGCGGAGGGCAGGCGGCCGTCGAAGGCCAGAAGGGTGAACGCCGCCGTGCGCGTGGCGCGGGGGGCGAGGGGGTTGGAGGGGCGGAAGGTCAGGGTGTCGCCGGGGCCGAGGAGCGACTCGCCCCCCACCACCGCCGCTCCGTTGAGCAGGAGCGTGCCGTCGAGCACCGACATGATGCGGAAGCGAATCGCGTCGCGGTTGGGGTCTTTCGCGTCGCTGGCGCTCAGCAGCGTCGAATAGGGAATCGCCATCTCCGTCGCGCCCGGCGCGATCGTGAGGTCGCGAAGGCGAGTCAGCGTCGGGGCCTGGTTGACCGTCACCGAGACCTGCACCGGCGAGGCCGATCGCTGCGAGCCGTCGCTGGCCAGCAGCGTGAAGGCCCTGGTGGCGCCCGAAGCCCGCGAGGCGGGCGTCCAGACGAGCGATTCGTCGGGTGCGATGGTCGTGACGCCCGGCACCACGGGCATGCCGCCCTTGGTGAGGGCGCCGCCGCTGACCCTCGCGACCACGAACCCGATCGTCGCGCCTTCGGGGTCGGCCTCGTTGGCGGCCGCCGCGAGCATCGCGTGCGTGATCGTGAAGGGACGTCCCGCATCCGCCGTCGACAGCGTGGCGACGGCCGTCATCGTCGGCGGCAGGTCGAACGACGTGGAGAGCGTGTACGAGCCGGTGCTGCCGACCATCGCGCTGCCGAACCGTCGCGGGTCGTACGCGCGTGGGTTGACGCCCGCGCCGCTGACGCCGATGTAGTACGTCTTGCCCTTCTTGAGGGCCGCGGCGACGGTGGCGCCGCGGGTTTCGGTCGAGCGATTGTCGTTGAAGGCCAGTTCGCGCCCCGATGAATCGAACAGACGCACGCAGGGGTCGGCCGAGAACTGCTCCGTGCCGTCGGCGTTCACGGTGAGGATGCCGTCGCGCGGGGCCACCACGCGGAAAAGATCGACGTCCGCGGCGCCCGAGGCGAAGCCGTCGTCCTCGCCCAGGCGGCCTCTCGCCCCCGCGCCGGGCGCGAGCGTGCGCACCCGCGAGAAGCCGATGGCGTCGTCGGCGACGCTCTTGACTGCCGAGGTCGAGAAGAGGCGTCCGGACAACGCGTAGGTTCCAGTCGGCGCGGCCGTGCCGCTGCCGGCGGCGAAGGGATCGAAGTTGTCGTTGCCGTACGCCGCGACGGCGACGAAGTAGTCGGTGTTGGCCTGGATGACGCACTGGAGCGTCGGGTCGATCCCGTTGAAGTCGTCGTTGCTCGCGAGCAGGCGTCCGGCGGCGTCGTAGAGGTAGAGCACGGTGTCGAAGGCCGCTGCGGGGGCCGTCGTCACCGACAGTTCGAGGAGGGACGCCTTGGGGATCCGGACGCGGTAGAAGTCCACGTCCTTGTCGCCGGTGGCGAAGGCGATCGACGCGTCGAGATCGGAGCCGATGACCCGAGCGAGCGGGCCGAAGGGGAAGGCCAGCGGAGCGGCGGCGCGGACCGAGGCGATGGTGCCGTCGGCGTCGAGCGAGCGGAACTGGAGGCGGATGGAATAGGTGCCGCCCGCGCCGGTGGCGATGCGGCCGTCGAGGGAGACGGGGTCGTACGCCTGGTTGTCGTAGTCGCTGACGGCGACGTAATACGTGCGGCCTCGCTCGACGCGATGGGCTCGGAAGCTGTCGGTGGCGTGGCCGACGACGACGCGGGTTTCGGCGTCGAGGGCCAGCGGCCCCGACGCGATCTCGTCGGGGGCGAGCGAGTCGTCGTTCGACACGAGTTCGACGCCCGCGTCGTCGAAGATGCGAAGGAAGGAGTCGACGTAGCCCGAGCGGTCGGGCGTGTCGATGTCGACGATGATGGTGCCGCCGTCGGGGGCGACGACCTTGAACATGTCGACGTCGGAGGTGCCGACGCGATTGCCGTAATCGAAGCCGACGAAGCCGGGGAAGGAGGCGGGCGCGAGGTCGGTGCCGAAGTTGACGGCGACCGCGCCGGCGAAGAGTCCGTTGGGATCGCTGTTGGCGAGCGAGAAGGCGATGTCGTAGGAACCGGTGGCGCCGGCCGAACGACCCGCGGCCAACGCGGGGTCGTACGAGTCGTTGCCCGCACCCGAGACGCCGACGCAGTACTCGCCGGGGTCGAGCGTGATGCTGATGCGGGAGAACCCGCCGCCCGCGCTGTTGTCATCGGATCGCAGGAGGGAGCCCGAGGCGCTGAAGAGGCGGAGGAAGGAATCGAAGTCGGCGGGCGAGACGGCGCTCGACGAGAGGGTGATCGTGACGATTCCCTTGGAGGCGGTGGTGAAGCGGAACATGTCGACGTCGGACGCGCCGACGGCGGCGGCGCCGTCGGTGCCGATGGCGCCCGCGATCGTGCGGGTCTCGGAACCGTCGAGCGAGGGCGCGACGAGGAACGCGCCCGCGATGGTGCCGTTGGCGTCGGGCGACGAGCCGCCCGGCGGCTGCGGAGCCGAGCCCTGCAGCAGCGCACGCACCTGTCGCACCGCGGCGTGGACGTCGATCCTCGCGTAGCTCACCTGAGTGTTGGCGACATTGTCGTTCTCGTCGTCGCCGTCGAAGATGGAGACGGCGGTGGACGTGATGATCTGCCGCACCTCGGCCGGGCTGAGCCGCCGCCCGCCGAAGCGGTCGGCGGCCTGCTGCATGATCGCGACGCACCCGGCGACGACGGGCGACGCCTGGCTCGTGCCCGCCATCTGCTCGTAGGCGTTGCCGGGCACGGTGCTGCGCATGAGCGCGCCGGGCGCGAAGACGATGTTGGAGGCGACGAGCCGCTGGCTGAAGCTCGTGATGCGGCCCGCGCCGGTGGTGTAGTCGATCGCGCCGTCGGCCCACTGCACGTTGACGTTGACGCCGTCCTTCCACACCGCGCCCACGCCCAGGGTGCTGAAGATGCCAGGCGCGGCGACGTTCTGATATTCGTGGTTCTTGAACGAGTTGCCCGCCGCCGAGACGACGGTGACGCCGGCGGCCTCGAGCCGCCGCACCTCGGGCAGGAGGACGTCGCCTCCCGCGGCGGTGGCGTTTCGGTAGAACCCGCCGCCGAGCGACATGTTGACGACCTGGATGTTGTACCTGGCGCGGTTGTCGTAGACCCAGCGGAGGCCGTCCCGGATGTCGATCATCGTGCCCGAGCCGTTGTCGTCGAGCACCTTGACGCCCACGAGTCCGGCGCGGGTCGCCACGCCGATCTCGGGGTCGCGTGCCCCGATGATGCCCGAGACGTGGGTGCCGTGGCCTTGGCGATCGACCGGATCGCTGCCGCCGTCGGCGACGTTGGCGCCCGCGAGGTAGTTCGCCGACAATGCCGCGTGGGTTCGATCAAGACCCGTGTCGAGCACGGCGACCGTGACGCCCGAGCCGTCGAGCCCCGCGAAGAGCGGATCGCTCCGCAGACTCGTCAACCCGATCAGGTCGAAGGCCGCGTTGAGATGGACACGCGACTCGAACGCCTCCAGCGCGGTGCGATTCATGCCATGATGGTACGGAGCCGCCGACGGGGCGATGAGGCGGGAGCGTCGACGCCGGCAGGCACCACGAAGGGAGTGCTGGCCATTCAAGAATGAATGGAATCGATCCGCGCCCGCCGCCGGCGCCCGTCGCCGGAGCATGGCGGCGCCTTGCGCAGGTCTTGACGCGGGCTCTCATGCCCCCTAGGTTTCTCCTGCGTCCGCCATGAACCACCTTCCCCTTCACAACTCGGCCAGCGTCTGCACCCGGCCGGGGGCGTCGGTGACGGTTCGTGCGTCGCTCGGTTCCAAGCGCAAAGCGGTGAAAGCGAAAGGCCTCACAAGCCCGAACGCTCCCGCGCGCGAGTAACCCTTTCATCACGGGTTGATCGTCAAGACGGGTTCGCCGGGCACGCATGCTCGACGAGCCCGTTGTGCTTTTTGCGTTGGTCTTTCCTGTCCCCCTTTCAAGGAGTCCGCCATGTCCGCCCCGACCGTCACCGCCTGCCCCTGCCCCGAATGCGACGCCGCCGTGCCCTTCACCCGAGTGCCCTTGCGGGGCGAGGTCGTCCGCTGCCCCGACTGCACCGCGGAACTCGAGGTGAGGCAGATCGATCCGCTCACGCTCGCCCTCGCGCCGCAGGTCGAGGAAGACTGGGGCGAGTGAAGTCGCCGCCGCCGCCCACGCCCCTTCACCCCGCACGCCCCGAGGACCACACCCCATGCGAATCGCCCTCCTGTACTCCCGCATCCGCGTCGAAGAGAAGCTCCTCGTCGACGAACTCGTCCGCCGCGGCATCGATCACGAGCTCATCGACGTCAGGACCGTCACCTTCGACATCCACGAGCGTGCACCCTGGCAGCGGGTCGACGCCGTGCTCGAGCGGTGCATCAGCCAGACCCAGGCGACCGCCGCCGTCCGCTGCTTCGAGCGGTTCGGCGTTCCCTGCGTCAACCCCTCCTCCGTGATCGAGACGTGCGGCGACAAGCTCACCACGAGTCTGGCGCTCGCGCGACGGGGCGTGCCGACGCCCCGGGTCCGCGTGGCCCTCGAGCCCGAGTCCGCGTTGCGGGCCATCGAGGAGATGGGCTACCCGGTGGTGCTCAAGCCGGCGGTGGGTTCGTGGGGCCGGTTGCTGGCGAGGATCAATGATCGCGACGCGGCGGAGGCGGTGCTGGAACACAAGGCGACCCTGGGCTCGGTGCAGCACTCGGTCTTCTACATCCAGGAGCACGTCGACAAGCCGGGACGCGACCTTCGCGTCTTCATGGTGGGCGACGAGCCGATCTGCGCCATCGCCCGGGCCTCGGACCACTGGATCACCAACACGGCCCGGGGCGGCCGGGCCTCGGCCTTCGCCGTGACCCCGGACGTGGCGAGGATCTGTCGCGATGCCGCGGCGGCGGTGGGCGGGGGCGTGCTGGCCATCGACCTGCTCGAGACGGCGGAGGGGCGGGTGCTCGTCAGCGAGGTCAACCACACGATGGAGTTCCGCAACAGCATCGCGCCCACGGGCGTCGACATTCCCGGTCGCATCATCGATCACGTGGTGCGCGTCGCGGGAAGGGCCGAGCCGCCGGTCGTCGAGACGGGGCCGGGCATCGCCACCGGCCACGCGCTGCAAGGGAGCGTGCCATGAGCGGAGCGCAGCGACGACTCCGGGCCTCCATCGTCGGCGGTTCGGGCTACACCGGCGGCGAACTCCTGCGGCTCCTGCTCGACCATCCGGGCATCGAGGTGGCGCAGGTCACTTCGAGGTCGAGCGAGGGGGAGTTCGTCACCTCCTCGCACCCCAACCTGCGAAGCCGCACCCGCCTTCAGTTCGTGTCGCCCGACGACGTGCAGGCATGCGACGTGCTTTTCCTGTGCCTGCCGCCCGGGGAGGCGTCGCGGCAGATCGACCGATTCGCGGGGTTGGCGCCGCGGATCATCGACCTCTCCGCTGACTTTCGCCTGCGCGACGCCGCGGAGTACGAGCGGTGGTACGGGGCGCCGCACCCCGCGCCCGGGTGGCTCGAGCGGTTCGTGTACGGCCTTCCGGAACTGCACCGCGAGCGGCTGCGGGGCGCGTCCTTCGCCAGCGGCGTCGGGTGCAACGCCACGGCGATCAACGTCGCGCTCCTGCCGCTGGCGAGGGCGGGGCTCATCGAGCGGGCGGTGGTGGATCTCAAGGTCGGCTCGTCGGAGGCGGGGTCGGTCCACTCGCCCAGCAGCCACCACCCGGAGCGCAGCGGCGCGGTCCGCGCCTTCGCGTTGACCTCCCATCGCCATCACGCCGAAGTGCGGCAGGAGCTCGGCGACATTCCCCTGCACCTCTCGGTCACGTCGGTCGAACTCGTGCGGGGCGTGATGTGCACGGCGCACGTCTTCCTCCCTCGGCCGATGAGCGACAAGGACCTCTGGCCCCTTTTCCGCAACGCCTACCGCGACGAGCCGTTCGTCCGCATCGTGAAGGACCGCAGCGGCCTGCACCGATACCCCGAACCCAAGTTCCTCGCCGGCGGCAACTGGTGCGACGTGGGCTTCGAGGCCGAACGCGACTCCTCGCGGGTGGTCGTCCTCGCCGCGCTCGACAACCTCATGAAGGGCGCGGCGGGCTCGGCCGTGCAGTGCATGAACCTGATGTGCGGCTTCGACGAGACCGCCGGTCTCGCCTTCCCGGGCCTCCACCCGGTCTGACACGAAAGGAATCGCCATGATTGTCGTCAAGGTTGGAGGGAGTGAAGGGATCGATCTTCCGGCGTTCTGCGACGACGCGGCGACGCTGATTCGGGCGGGCGAACGGGTCGTGATCGTGCACGGCGGCTCGCACGACACCAACACCCTCTCGGAACAGCTCGGACATCCGCCGCGGTTCATCACGTCGCCGTCGGGGCACGCGAGCCGCCGCACCGACCGTCGCACGCTCGAGATCTTCCAGATGGCCTGCCGAGGCCGGATGAACCAGACGATCGTCGAACTGCTCCAGAAGCGGGGCGTCAACGCGCTGGGGCTCTCGGGGATCGACGGTCGCCTGTGGGAGGGCGTTCGCAAGGCGGTCATCCGCAGCGTCGAACCCGACGGGCGGGTCACGCTCGTCCGCGACGACTACACCGGCACGGTGGAACGGGTGAACGCGCCGCTCCTGCGGTCGCTGCTCGGGAGCGGGTACACGCCGGTGTTGAGTCCTCCGGGCATCAGCGTCGAGCGCGAGCCGATCAACGTGGATGCGGACCGTGCCGCGGCGAGGACCGCGGCCGCACTGGAGGCCGACGCGCTGCTGCTGCTGTCGAACGTGCGGGGCCTGCTGCGGGCGTTCCCCGACGAGTCGTCGCTGATTGCCTCGGTGCCTCGCGGGGAAATCGTCACCTTCAGCGAGTTCGCGAGGGGACGGATGAAGAAGAAGGTGCTGGGGGCGGCCGAAGCCCTCGACGCGGGCGTGGCCCGCGTCATCATCGGCGATGCCCGCGTCGCACACCCCATCACGCGCGCTCTCGAGGGCGCGGGAACGGTCTTCCAATGACGACGCGACGGGAACCGGCCTCCTGCATCCCCCCCACCGACGACGACGCCATCGCGATGCTCGAGGCGATGCTCCGCATCCGCAGCGAGTCGCGTGACGAGTCGCGGTTGGCGTCCTTCCTCGTCGATCGCATGGGGGCCTTCGGGCTCGGCGCCTCGATGGACGAGGTCGGCAACGCCGTGGGCGTCACCCGCGTCGCAGACGCGACACCGAGTGCGGAGATCGTGCTCCTGGGCCACATGGACACCGTGCCGGGTGTCGTCCCGGTGCGTCGGGAGGAGGATCTGCTCTACGGCCGCGGTGCGGTCGACGCCAAGGGGCCGCTGGCGGCCTTCGTCGTCGCCGCCGCCACCGTCGAGATGCCGCCGGGGGTCCGCGTGGTCGTGATCGGCGCGGTCGAGGAGGAATCAGCGACATCGCGCGGGGCCCGATTCGTCGCGACGAGGCCACGCCCGGCGGCGTGCATCATCGGCGAACCGAGCGGTTGGGAGGCCGTCACCCTGGGTTACAAGGGGCGTCTGGTGGTGTCGCTCGAGTTGGTCCGCGGGAGCGCCCACACCGCAGGGGCCCACGGGGGGGTGGCCGACCTCGTGCACGCGTGGTGGACCGACGTGCTGACCCGGATCGACGCGCTGAATGCGGGGCGTCCGGGGATCTTCCACTCCATCCAGGCACGGCTTCGCGCCCTCAACACGAGGAGCGACGGGCTGCACGACGTTGCGCTCGTCGAGGCCGGATTCCGCCTGCCGCCCGGGGCGACTCCGAATCGCATCGAGGACGTCTGCCGGGAGGCCGCCATCGCCACGTGTCCCGACGCCTCCCTTCGCTTCTCGGGCGCCGAGGTGGCGCATGCGGGTGACCGCCGGAACGGGCTGGTCAGGGCCTTCACGAACGCGATCCGCGACGCGGGCGGCACCCCGGCCATGAAGCTCAAGACGGGCACGTCCGACATGAACGTCGTCGCGCCGGCGTGGGGCTGTCCGATCGTCGCGTATGGTGCAGGCGACAGTTCGCTCGATCACACCCCCGACGAGCACGTGTGCGTCCTCGAGTATCTTCGAAGCATCAGGGTGCTTCGGACCACGCTCGAGCAGATCGCGACCGACCTTGCGACGACCGGGGGCTTCTCCTGACACCGCGCGGCGTTCGACCCCGCCTCGGGGGTGGGACCGGCCGAAACGCGGCACGCCGCACTCGCTCGGCGGTCGCGGTCGCGGCACTCGCATGCGTGCGCATCCATGATCCCAGCGACCGAAGCAGGCCTCGACGTCGGCGACATCGGAGCCACCTTGGGCGTTGAAGTCGGCTCGGGAGCGTCTTGCTCCGAAGCGACCTGCGGGCTCGCGCGATTCACGGGCCGATTCCGGCCTTCGCCCGTTCGGCTCGCAGGAATCGCTCGATCCTCGCGTGCGTGATCAGGCTGGCGTGGACCAGCAGTCGTCGGGCGATCAGCGTGGCCTGAGCCGGCCGCCGGGCTGCCGCGAACAGCGAATCGCGGCCAGCCCATGACGGGGCGTCCACAGTCGTCTGGAGTCGGTCGAGCAACTCGGCGAGGTCGGTCGAGGCGGGGAAGTCCGCGAGGTCGTAGGCGAAAAGGGCCTCGCACCATGGATCTCCCAGCCGTCTATCGCTCAGATGGACCGTGCCGTCGGCGGCGAGCATCCAGCACCACGGAACGCCAACCGCGGACCACTCGGCCGAACAGCTGCGCTCGACCACCGCGTCAAGCAGGTCGAAGGCGGTCGGCGAATCGCGACGCGAGCAGCGCAGTCGCGACGAATCGTTGCTCGCATCCCAGTGGCGATAGACCCGCAACGATGTGGCGCGTTCGACGGCCGAGAGGACGTCTGCGATGGTCGCGTCGTTGAAGTCACCCTCGACCAGCGTCGATTCGAGCGTTGCCAGCGACGCGGCGGCCTTTGCAAGCTCGACATCGCCGACGGGGGCCCAGGGCCGGGGCGTTGCCGCTCGGGCGATCGCGATCATGCGGGTCAATCGTGCGGCGATGACCTCGTCGCCGAGCACGAGCACGCGACTTCCCATGGCCGAGACCGTGCAGGTGCTCCAACGGAAGATACACCACGGCTCTTCCAGTCCGACGAGCCACTCGAAGAGGAGTTGGCTTTCGAACTGGTCGGTCCCGCCGAACCGCGGGAAGGACGTGATGACGGCGAACCGGTCGGGATCGGGCGTCAGCACGATGTCGCCTCGGAAGCGGACGGGCATGAGCGCCAGCGGCGGCTTGGAGGGATCCGACGCCGGAACGAGTTGGAGCGCCCCCTCGCTCACGTATGCCTCGAACTGTCGATCGACCGCCGCCGTGAGGGAAGCGGGATCGAGCCCGCGATCGACGATCCCCTGCACATCGAACCGCACGCGACGCCCGCTCCGGCCCAGACGTTCGAGGTAGGCCTCGAGCGATTGGTCGTCCCACCAACCCATCCACGCGTCGGTGCGAGGACGATCGGCCCGCTCCAGTTCGGCGTCGCTCACGCCCCATCGCCCCGAGGGCAGGAACGCGAGCTCGGTGCGAAGGATCAGCAGTTCGGCCGCGGGCGACCAGAGTTGCTCGGCCTGCCAGCGTCGGACCAACTCGTCTCGCACCGGGCTCGCCTGCGACGAGCCCGAGGGGTCGTGCCACGGCTGCAGCAAGGCGAGGACGAACGTGGGGACCGCTCCGATCCAGCCCGCGACGGCGACACGCGGGATCGCGAACACCAGGTTGCTCGACAGGGCGATGCATGCCCCCCTCGCGAACCATCGCCAACGCGCCGGGTTTCGCCGAACGGCTGACCATGTCCGCGATTTGACGCCGCATTCGGGGCACCTCGGCGGGCGATGAGCATCGCCGAGGAGGGCATCGAGGTCGTAGCCGCATCGCGGACACCGTGGAGCACGGCGACGCCTCAGGACGAACGCCAGCAACACCAGCGTCGCGCCGCAGCCGAGCAGCACGAATCCGCCGATGTTGGCGAGTGTCGAAATGGGCATCGACGCGTTCATGTGGAGCGGCCGCGAGCATCGACGGCGAGGGGGTGGGATGCGACCGGGCGGAGGCCGGCCCCTGACAACCGCTCATCGCCACCGTGCATTCCCTTCACGGGCGGCCTCACACCGACGCGCCGCCGAAGATCTTGAGCTGCTCGATGTCGAGCACGCGTTCGCTGACCGGGTGCTCGGGATCGAGCCGGTAGTCGCCGCTGAAGCAGGCCTCGCAGTAGCTCTGCGGGGGGCGCTCCATGCACGAGAGGAGTCCTTCGAGGGAGAGGTAGTGCAGCGAGTCGACGCCGAGGAACTCGCGGATCTCCTCGAGCGTGCGGCCGTGGGCCACCAGTTCGCTCCGCTTGGCGAAGTCGACGCCGAAGTAGCATGGGTGGCGGATGGGCGGGCAGGAGATGCGGAGGTGGATCTCCTTCGCGCCGGCGGCGCGGATCTGGTCCATCTTGGCCTTGGTGGTGGTGCCGCGGACGATGGAGTCGTCGACGATGATGAGCCGCTTGTCGCGAACGAGCTGGTCGATGACGTTGAGCTTGAGCCGCACCGCGGCGGCGCGGGCGTCCTGGCTGGGCTTGATGAAGGTGCGGCCGACGTAGCGGTTGGGGACGATGGCCTCGCGGTACGGGATGCCGCTGACGCGGGCATAGCCCAGGGCCGCGCTGCGGCCCGAGTCGGGCATGGGGACGACGTAGTCGGCGGCGACGGGCACCTCGCGGGCGAGGGTCTCGCCGAGTCGCTCGCGGGTGACCTGCACGTTCTGGCCGAAGACGACGCTGGCGGGGTTGGCGAAGTAGACGTGCTCGAAGACGCAATGGGCCGAGCGGGGGGCGGGGTCGGTGAAGCGACGGGAGTGGATGCCGCCGTCGTTGATGGTGACGATCTCGCCGGGCTCGACCTCGCGGATGAGGCGGGCGCCCATGACGTCGAGGGCGACGGTCTCGCTGGCGACGACGTGCTCGCCGCCGGGGAGCATGCCCACGACGAGCGGACGCCACCCCCAGGGGTCGCGGGCGCACTCGATGCGGTCGGGGAAGAGGAAGAGCAGGCTGAACGCGCCCTGCAGGTGGCGGAGCGATGCGCCGACAGGATCGACGGCCTTCTGCTGCGCGGGGCTGGCGAGGAGGTGGATGATCACCTCGGTGTCGCTGGTGGTGTGGAAGAGGTGGCCGGCCTCCTCGAACTTGAGGCGGAGCAGGTCGGCGTTGATGAGGTTGCCGTTGTGGGCGAGGGCGACTTGGCCGCCGATGTAGTTCTCGAGCAGGGGCTGGGCGTTGCAGGCCACCGAACCGCCCGCGGTGGAGTAGCGATTGTGGCCGATGGCGCCGCGGCCGCCGGCCTCGTCGAGGGCGCGGAGCGTGGGTCCGTCGAAGACCTCGGGCACGAGGCCCATGCCGGTGTGATGGGCGAGGCGGCGGCCGTCGCTGACGGCGATGCCGGCGGATTCCTGCCCGCGGTGCTGCTGGGCGTAGAGGCCCAGATAGCAGAGTTGGGCCGCGCGGGCGTGGCCCCAGACGCCCACGACGCCGCACTTTTCCTTGGGGGCCGGGTCCTGCGAAGCCAGGGCGGCGGCACACGGGGTCTTGGGCGGGGAGGGCAGGACGGGCAGGGAGAGGTGCATGCTCGGCGCAAGCGTATCGTCGGTAAGGGACGGGGAGGGGTGAGGGACGGGGAGTGGTGCGGGGGCGGGAGGATTGAGGGCGGCGGGTTATGATGGCCGGCATGATCCGTCGACGAAAGCCGACCCTGAGCCGGGCGGTGATGCTGACGCTGGTGGTCGGGCTGGTGCCCCTCCTGCTGGCGTTGTGGCTGACCTACGACCGCGAACTGTCGCGGGCCCGCGAGGGGCTGGCAGAGGCGGTGTCGCGTCGGGTGACGGCGATGGACCGGTTGCTGGCCGAGGCCGAGTTGGTTCTGAGGCGGTTGGACGAGGAGACGCGGGACAAGTCCCCGGCGGACGCCGCCAAGGTGATGCAGCAGGCGGTGTACCGCTCGCCGGCCTTCCGCGAGGCGGGGCTGGTGCGTGACGGCCAGCTGGTGGCGACGAGCCTGGGTCCGGTGACGCCCCCGATGCCGCTGGGAGCGACCCAGATGAGCCGCCAGGAGGTGACGGGCCTGCAGGTGGTGGGCATGGTTCGCACCAAGGTGATGGAGACGGACTCGCTGGTGCTGGCGTGGTCGACCGGCCCCAAGGCCGAGGTGAACCTCTTGGTCGATCCGCGGCTGCTGCAGGCGGCGGTGCTGGGGCCCGAGGAACTCCGCGAGGGGGCGGCGGTGGTCCGCGGCCCGGGGGGCGAGGTCATTCTCGAGTCGGAGGCCGGCAGCAGCCAACGCGGCTCGGGCGTGTGGCTGTCGGAGCGGGCGGTGTCGCCCAAGTACGCCATCACGCACGAGGCGAGCGTGGCCCGGAGCTGGGCCCTGCGCCGCTGGAGCGATGATGCGTGGCTCTTGACCATCGGCGGGCTCCTGACCTGCGGCGTGATGGCTCTGCTCGTGGGCGAGGCCTCGAGCCGGCGGAAGGGGCTCGAGGAGGAGATCAAGGTCGCGTTGGCGAAGGGGGAGTTCGAGCCCCACTACCAGCCGATCATGGACATGGCGACGGGGCGATGCGCGGGAGCCGAGGTGCTGCTCCGCTGGAAGCACCCGCAGAGCGGCTACGTGCGGCCCGACCTGTTCATCCAGACGGCGGAATCATCGGGGCTGATCGACCCGATCATGGATCAGGTGATGGCCCGGGCGGCATCGGACCTGGGGCCGCTTCTGGCGAGCCGCCCGGAACTGCACATCGGCTTCAACCTGACGCCCGAGCAGTTCGCAACGCCAGGGCTGCCGATGCGGCTCTTGCGTCACTTCCACGAAGGGACGATTCGACCCCGGCAGGTGCACCTCGAGGCCACCGAGCGAACGGCGCTCGAGAGCGAGGCGGTGGCGAAGGTCTTCGACGAGCTCAAGCGGCTGGGCTTCGGCATCGCGCTTGATGACTTCGGGACGGGGTATTCGAACCTGGCATCGCTGAGCCGCCTGTCGTTCGACGTGCTGAAGATCGACGCGTCGTTCGTGCGACGCATCGGACAGGGGCACGTGAGCGAGGGGGTGCTCGAGGCCATCACGCACCTTGGCGCGACGCTGGGCGTCGAGATGGTGGCCGAGGGAGTGGAGACGGCCGAGCAGCACGAACACCTCAAGGCCCGGGGCGTGCAGATGGGCCAGGGGTGGCTGTACGCCAAGGCGATGCCGGCGGCGGCGTTCGAGGCGTTCGTGCGGGGAGGCGGCAGCCGCACACCGGGGGCCTGAGCCCCGGCGGGCGTGCCGCTGCATGATGCCAGTCCCGCGGGGATCCGTCGCCCGTTCGGGCGCTCCAACAATCCCCGGTCGTGAACCCTCCGGGCGAGATCCCCTTCGACTCCGCCGACCCGCGCCACAACCCGCTGCGGGTGCTCTTTCTCGACCTCAACTCGTACTTCGCCTCCGTCGAGCAGCAGCTCGAGCCGTCGCTTCGGGGCAAGCCGGTGGCCGTCGCGCCGGTGATGGCCGATGGCGGGTGTTGCGTCGCCGCCAGCTACGAGGCCAAGGCCTTCGGCGTGCGGACGGGCACGCGGGTGGGCGAGGCCAAGCGGCTGTGTCCGGGCATCCACATCGTCAAGACCCGCCACCGCGCGTACGTCGAGATGCACCACAAGATCATCGAGGCCGTCGAGACATGCCTGCCCGTGGAGGAGGTGCTGAGCATCGACGAGATGGCCTGTCGCCTCGCTCGGGACGAGCGCGACCCTGCCAAGGCCGTCGAACTGGCCCACCGCGTGAAGAAGGCCATCACCACTCGCGTGGGCGAGTGCCTGCGGTGCTCGATCGGGCTTGCGCCCAACCGGGTGCTGGGCAAGCTCGCCACCGACATGCAGAAGCCCGACGGGCTGGTGGTCATCGAATCGAGCGACTTGCCGGGGCGGGTGCTGCCACTCAAACTCCAGGACTTTCCGGGCATCGGCCCGCGGATGGTCCAGCGGCTGCGGGCCTTTGCCATCGACACCGTGGAGGACCTCTACGCCAGGAACGAAGAGCAACTCGAGCGGGCCTGGGGGAGCGTGCTGGGACGCTACTGGCACCGCTGGCTCCGCGGGCAGGAGACCTCGCACCGCGCCACCCGCACCCGCAGCGTCGGCCACCAGCACGTGCTTCCCCCGGAGGCCAGGAACCCCGAGCTTGCATGGGGCATCTGCGTGCGGCTGCTCCACAAAGCTGCGGCTCGAATGCGGCACCTTGGTTACTACGCCCAGCGGCTCACGCTCGTGGTGGCTTGCGGCAGGCGTCGCCCGAGCACGTGGGGCCCGCGGCCCGAGGAGGCCGAATCGCGGGCGTGGAGCGGGAGTGCGTCGCTGGAGGGGGGCAAGCAGGACACGTTGACGCTCGCGAGCGAACTGCGACGGCTCTGGGAAGGGCGACCATCCGGCGACCCGACGTTCGTGGGCGTGACGCTGCATGACCTGCTTCCCGCGGCGAGCGTGACGCTGCCGCTCTTCAAGGAAGAGCAACAACGTGAGCGTTTGAGCCGGCTCATCGACGAACTTGATGCGTCGCACGGCCCCTTGACCGTGTACACGGGGGCGATGCACGAGGCGAGGAAGAGCGCGGCGGGAGGCATCGCGTTCCGATCGGTGCCCGACCTCGACCTGCCCGACACCGTGGCCTGATACACTGAGCGCAGCCGCAACGAGACCCGAGGACAGGCGTCAGAAACCGCCGCGTCCTCGGGCCGGCGACCGCGGCCTCGGAGGCTTCGCATGGGACTCGTCTTCCTGCTCGTATTCGTGGTGCTCGCGCTGGTCTGCCTTGCGGGCATGGCCAAGACCACGAGCGCGGCGGCCCGCTCCGCGCTGGGTGTGCTGGCGCCCGCGTTGGTGGCGTTGGGGCTTGCGATCTGCTCGGTGGTGTATGTGCCCAGCGACAAGGCGGGCATCGTGACCAAGCACGCCTTCGGGTCATCGCTCAAGGACGGCAAGATCATCGCGGTGGACGGCGAGATGGGCGTGCAGGCCGACGTGTTGCCGCCGGGATGGCACTTTGGCTATTGGCCGGTGATCTACAGCGTGAGCAACGTGGATCTGGTGGCGGTGGAGTCGGACGACGTGGGGCTGATCGAGACGTCCGACGGCGTGCCGCTCGAGGCGGATCAACTGTTCTCGCCGGACTTCCCGCCTGCGGACTTCCAGCAGATGCTGGACGCGAGGCACTTCCTGACGACGGGCAAGGGGTACAAGGGCAAGCAGGCCTCGGTGCTCAAGCCGGGCCGCTACCGGCTGAACACGCGGCTGTACAAGGTGACGATGGTGAAGCAGACGGAGGTCCTCTCGGGCGAGGTGGGCGTGCTGAAGGCCAACTACGGCAAGGCCCCCACGCTGACGATGACGCCCCCGCCCGCGCCGGCGGAGGGCAACCAGCCCCCGGTGGCGGAAGATCCGGTGAAGTTCGCGGCCGAAGGCGAGATGGGCATCCGTGCCGAGGTGCTGCCCCCGGGCAAGTACGCGATCAACACGGACGCCTTCACCGTCACCGAGATGTGGACGACGCAGATCATCGCTCATTACACGTCGCACTCGGGGACCTCGCCTCGCACGAACGCCAAGGGCGAGCCCTCCCCGTCCGCGGCCGAGGAGAAGGAGATCACCGTTCGCACGACGGACGGCTTCACCTTCCCGGTGGACGTGCGGGTGGAGTACCTCATCAAGCCGCAGGACGCCCCGCTGGTGGTGGCCAAGCTGGGCGACGACGAGGGGGAGCGTTTCCGCAACGCGCTCAACTCGGCGGTGCGGGCGATCTTCCGCAACAACGCGGAGAACGTGAAGGCGCTGGACTACGTGCAGATGCGGTCGCACCAGGAGTCGCAGTCGCTGGTGATGCTGCGGTCGCAGATGGCCCGCTTCGGCGTGACCGTGACGGCCGTGCGCATCGGCAACGTGGGCGACGAGGCGAGTCTTGGCACGCTGCTCAAGACGCAGACGGACCGGGAGCTCGCCAAGCAGGAGCAGATGACCTTCCAGGAGCAGCAGAAGGCCGCCAACCAGAAGAAGGAACTGACCCGCACGACGCAGGAGGCCGAGGAGGAGCGGAAGCTCGCCACGGCGACCTACGAGGTGAAGATCGCGGACGAGGCCCAGAAGCGCAAGGTGATCGAGGCCAAGGCCGAGGCCGAGGCGACGAAGATCAAGGCGGTGGCGCAGGCCGAGGCCTACAAGCAGATCGCCGAGCAGATCGGCAAGAGCAACGCCGCCCTGATGGAGGTGCTCAAGATCGTCGGCGAGCGGAACATCCAGATCGCGCCCCGCGTGCTGGTGACGGGTCAGGCA
Source organism: Phycisphaerae bacterium (assembly GCA_037139735.1). Classification (GTDB taxonomy): domain Bacteria; phylum Planctomycetota; class Phycisphaerae; order Phycisphaerales; family UBA1924; genus UBA2402. Next base: position 32,712 of record JBAXFU010000013.1, on the reverse strand, counting down.
CGCGACGGCGGCGCGTCGGCGCTCATCGGCACGCTGCTGGACCGAATCACGACCGAGGACGAGCAGTCGAAGGCGCCCGCCGCCGCGCCCAAGTGACGCGACGGACGGGATGATCGCGGGCGGAGCGTCGGGGCCCGGCGGCCCGGGTCACGGCTCGATCAACTGGCGGACCTGCTCCATCTGGGCGAGTCGTTCGGAGGAGAGTCGCTGCCCATTGGCCACGGCCGCGTTGACCGTCGCGAAGAGCTGCTTGGCCTCGCGGCGTTCGGTCTCGTCGCCCGGGGCGAGCAGCTCGGCCAGGCCGACCGACGCCGCGAGCGAGTTGGGATCGATCGACAGGGCCTTCCGATAGGCGCGGATGGCCGCGCCGCGGTCCTTCATCTCCGCGGCGACGGCGCCGAGGGTCTCGAGCGTGGGCGCGATGGCCAGCGCGTCGACGGCCTCCTCCGCGAGCGATCGGGCCTTGGCGAGCGAGTCGGTCCGACCGCCGGCCTTGTGCTCGGCGAGGAGAAGGAAGGCGAGGTTGTTGCGTGCCGCGGCAAGGTCGCGGAGGGACGCACCCTGACTGCGGGCGAGCAGGCGTTCGTAGAGCGAGATGGCCAGCGGACGGTCCTTGACGGTTTCGGCGGCGAAGGCCATCGAACCCAGGGACGCGAAGTCGTCGGCGTTCAAGGCGAGCGTGGCGCGAATGACGGCGGCGATCTCGTCGGACGCGGTCTTGCGGCGGGCGGCGTCTTCGGCCGCGGCGTTGAACTCGGCCACGCATGCGGTCAGGAGCGTGGTTCGAGCCACGACCGAGCCGGGCGCGAGTTCGACCGCCTTGCGGGCGGCGGCGATGGCCTGCGCGGGCTCCTGCTTCATGGCGAGCAGGACGTTGGCGAGTCCGACCTGGGCGGATCCGGACGCGGGGTCGAGCGCGACGGACTTGCGAGCGGCCTCGAGGGCGGCGGGGAGTTCGCCTCGCATCTCGAGCACGGCGGCGTGCGCCTCCCACGACTGCCCGCCGGCGTCGGCGGCGGCGACCATGTCGGCGGTGACCGCCAGGGCACGGTCCAGCAGATCCTTGCGTTGATCCGCGAACTTCGAAGCCAGCCGAGTCCAGGCCTGCGCGAGGGCGACGGCCTCGGCCTTCGAGGCGCGGTCCCGGAGCGTCGCCAGCGACGTCAGCCACTCGCGAGCGACGGCGACATCGGCAACCAACGCCGTCGCGGGCATGGCGATGCGAGCCCTCACGATCGACGACTTCTCCGCGAGGGGCTGGACGAGGCGCTTGGCGAGGGCGGGTTGACCGGCCATCACGTTGGCTCGGACCGTGACGTCGATGAGGCGCAGCTTGAGGACGTCCTGCTCGGCCGTCTCGGTCGGAAGGCGGGTGTCGGCCAACGCCTCGATGGCGGGGTGGGACTCGCCGAGGGCCAGATGGCACTCGGCGACCATGACGTCAGCCTCGAGGCCGCGGTGCAGCCCTTGCCACGCGATGGCCGCCTCGAGGGCCTGTCGCCACTCGCCCGCGTGAGCGAGCGTTTCGGCGGCCACTTGCTGGACCTCGACATCGCCGGGGAACGCCCGGGCGGCTCGACTCGCGACGCGAGCGGCCTCGGCGAGGCGAGCGGCCTCCTGGAAGCCCAGTCGCCTGACGACGAAGAGTTGCGTCGATGCATCGTCGGCGTAGGCGTCGGCGATGCGGACGAGCGAGGCGATGTCGTCGAGCTTGCCGGCTCGCTGGGCCTCGATGATGGAACGAAGGGCGGTGGCGCGGCGGGCGGTGGCCGGGTTGGCGGCAAAGCCCGCGGCAAGCGACTCGAGGGCCGAGACGTCGTCGGGGCGGGCCGCGACGGCCGCCTGCTGCACGACGACGGCGAGTTCGGTCTGCGCGGGAAGTCGCTCGAGTCCCTTGCGGGCGACGGCCTCGGCCCCGGCGAAGTCGCGGAGCGAGAGGCGGAATCTCGCGGCGGCGATCCACGCCTCGGGGTTGTCGGGCGCGAGTTCGCACGCCTTCATGTAGTGTCCGACGGCGGCCTCGGGGTCGGCGTCCTCGGCATGCAACGCCAGGGCGATCGACTTCTCGAATGGAGAGGCGTCGCACCGCTCGATGGCCTCGAGCGCGAGACGTTCGCCCTCGGCGTCGGAGAGCTTGCGGAGCGCGGCGGCCGAACCGCCGAGCATGCGTGCCTCGACGCCGGGCATGCGAACCAACTCGCGGTACTCGGCGGCGGCCTGGCGATCGCGTCGGAGCGTGGCGAGCAGGAATGCGCGACGGAAGGTCATCTCGCGGGGGTTGGCGTCCTTCTTCTCCGCGATGGCCTCGACGGCCTGGAGGGCGGCCTTCGCGTCGCCCATCTGCGCGAGCCGATCGGCGGCGAGCAGGCGACCGCGAAGGTCGGCCGCATCATCGAGCGAGAGTCGGCCGAGTTCGGCGATCGCGTCGGCGGTCCGACCCTGCTTCTGCATGACCTCGGCGGCGCGAATGGTCAAGGGGGCGCGATCGGGCGCGAGGGCGGCGGCGGCGGAGAGGTGCTCCACCGCGTTGGCGTAGTCGGGCGCGATGCCGTGAGCCGGGTCGTCGATGAGCAGCGCATCGACCAGCGCGATGCGGACATCGAGCCGCCCGGGGGCTTCGTTGACAAGGGTGCGCAGGAGCGAGACCGCCTCGTCGCGTTGTCCCTGTTCGGCGTGAAGCCTGAGCAAGGCCTTGGCCTTGGCGAACCGAACGTCGACCGACGGACGATCCGGATCGGAGCCGCCGAGTTCGGTCACTCGCCTCGCGAGGTCGCGAACGAAGGCCAGATCGGCCGTCGCGGCCTCCGATCGCAGGGCCGCGACGTGGGCGTCGAGCGAATCGCGATGGTCGCGCACGAGCGTGCGCCACGTCTCGATCGCGGCGGGATCTCCGATGATGTCGTGGAAGCGCGCGCGGATGATGTCGGCCTGGACCTTCCGCTCGGCGGGCTGGGCCTTGACGACGTCGTCCACGAGCGTGATCGCCTGGTCGCGTCGACCGGCGGCCACGAGCGAAAGCGACCTGTCGAGCAGCGAGCCGAGGTCGCCGGACGACGCGTCGCCGGCCTCGACGAGGCGGGACTCGATACCGAGCTTGTGACGGACGCTCATCGAGACGAGGCGGCGGGCGAGGTCGGCGTTGACGAGTCCGGGCGTGGCGAGGGCCTGCTCCACGGCGGCGCGGGCCTCGTCGGGGTGACGCTCGAGGGCCAGCAAGGACACGCGAGCGGGAAGGAGCATTCGCTGGGCGGCCTCTCGCACGGCGGCGTTGGTGTCGTTGCCCAGTTCGGCGCCGGCCTCATCGATGCGGGCGAGGAGTTCGGCGGGGTTGTTGACGTGACGTCCCGCCTCGACGCGGAGCGCCTGGGCGTGGAGCATGACGAGCGCGGCGGCGGGGCTGGAGGCGGCCTGCTTGACCGCCTGCACGGCGGCCTGGGCGCCCTCGTCGATGCGACCCTCGTCGAGGAGCGTCTGCGCGACGCGCACGATGGGCGCGGCCCAGCCGCGGGAGAGGCCGGAGGCGTAGACACCGCCCCAGGCGTCGCGCGCCTCGTCGGGCCGACCGAGGTCCATGAGCGCGTTGCCGCGGAAGAAGGCGAAGATGGGCTCGTTGGGGTGAAGCTTGATGGCGGCGTCGGCGTGATCGAGCGCCTCGCGGGCGGAGGGCTCATCGAGCACGATCTTGCAGGCTCGCGACCACGCCTCTGCGCCGGGCTCTCCGTCGCGGGCGTCGAGCGTGGCGATGACGGCCCGAGCGGCGTCCTTTCGGCCGGTGTCGGTCAGGGCGAGCGCGGTCAGGCCGAGGACTTCGCTGCATTCGTCGGGCGCCTGCTTGTCGCCGGGCCGGAGATCGGTCAGGAGTTCGGCCGAGAGGCCGGCGCACCACAGGCGGCGGGCGAGCAGGCGGCGGCAGGAGGGATCCTCGAGCCGCAGGGCGGCGTCGCGGATCACCTCGATCGAGAGTCCGAACCACCCTTGGTCGTCGAGCGCACCGAGCAACTCGGCCGCGACCGCCACCTCGCCGTACGCCGGGGGCGCGACGCGCTTGCCGGTGACGGCGTCGAGCCCCGCGGCCGCGCAGAGGGTCGTTCGGAAGGCCGTGGCGTCGACCTGTCGGCCCGCGCGCGACGCGGCGAGATGTGGCAGGAAGGCGAAGCAGGGCGCGTTCGAGCGTTCCTTGGCGACCTGCTGCGCGAAGACGACGGCTTCGTCCTTGCGTTCTGCGCCGATGAGGAAATCGATGCGAACGACGGCGGCGCGGCAGGATTCGGGCGCGAGCGCGGCGATCCGATCGGCGAGCGCCTCGAACTCGTGATCGAAGTGTGCGGTGCCGGCGCGGGCCTCGGCCTCGGCGAAGAGCACGTCGAGGTCGGCGGGGGTGGCGGCGGCGAGATCGGCCGGGCGGAGCCTCAACGCCAGATCGCGGGCCTCGATGAAGTGCCCGACCTCGTTGTAGAGGTGCAGCAGCTTCATGGAGGTCGCGCGATCGGAGCGATCGAGTTCCAGCGCCCGGAAATAGGCGTTCGCGGCCTGCACGAGGTGACGGCCGGAGGGCTCCTCGAGGCGTTCGCGCGACTTGGCGAAGGCGAGCCACGCCTCGCGGTCCTCGGGCGTGCGACGCAGGTAGCGGGAAAGATCCTCGAGCGCGGGGCGATAGCGGCCCTGTTCGAAGGCGGACATGCCCTGGGCGCGGAGGTTCCTGGCGTGACGGTCGTTCTGCCAGCCGCGGACGACGACGACCATGACGGCGCCGGCGACGACGACGGCGGCGATCCCGCTGGCGAGCATGAGGCGACGGGCGGCCTTGGGCTTGAGTTTCATGACTTGTTGACCTTCCTGATGACGAGGAGCACGGTCTGCCAGATGATCCAGAAATCGAGGAGGAAGCTCTCGCGTTCGACGTACTCGATGTCGTACTTGATCCACTCCTGGAAGTCCGTCCCCTCGGCGCGGGTGCGTCGGATCTGCCAGAGGCCGGTGACGCCCGGGCGGACGCTCAGTCGCGCCTCTCGCCACGCGGGGCAGTACTGGTTTTCCTTGAAGGGGCTCGGGCGGGGCCCCACCACCGACATGTCGCCGAGGAAGACGTTGATGAACTGGGGCAGTTCGTCGAGTTGAAAGTCGCGGAGGATTCGGCCCACGCGCGTGAGGCGAGGATCGTCGGGGATGAAGAACTGCGGACCGTCGGCGCGGTTGGCGCCCGCGAGCTTTGCCTTGACGGCGTCGGCGTCGCGTCGCATCGAGCGGAACTTGATGCACCCGAAGGAACGGCCGCCCACGGTCTCGCGGCGGTGCACGAAGAAGATCGGGAATCCGTCCTCGATCAGCACCGCCAGCGCGATGAACGGGTAGAGGGGCAGCGTGAACGCGAGCACCAGCAGCGAGAAGAGGATGTCGAAGGGACGCTTGAAGGGGCGGCGGGCGATGACCGGCGCCTTGACGGCGGCCAGCGACGCGGCGACGGGCTCGATCTCCTGCCACTCGAGGGGCTGAGGCGCGGGCCGGCGTTCGGGAAGATCGAAGAGGACCGCGGGACCGACGGCGGCGGCGTGCGCCGGCAATGCTCGACCGGCGCCCACCCACAGGGGGCCGCGGACGGTGTCGGGCACGTCGTCGCGGGCGTCGCCGGCGGTCCAGACGTCGTCGCCGGACCGGTTGATGCCGTCGACCACGGCGTCGGGGCGTCGCCAGCGACGAACGATCTCGCGGAGGAATCTCGATCGTTCCGTTTCGCTGACGACATGGAAGACGCGGCCGCGGAGGCGTGCGGCGGTGCGGGAGGTTCGCCGGATGCTCTTGCGGAGCCGTCGCCACCCGGTGGCCGCGTCGGGCGCGGCCTGCCAGATGCGGGCCACCTCGGCCTGCGTGGTGAGCCCGATGCGATGTCGCCGCGAGTCGCTTCCGCCGTAGAGCCGCTCGAACCGGATGAAGCGTCCCTGCGGATCGCTGCGGACGACTTCGGCGAAGTCGCCGGTGCCGGGGTCGACCAGCCGCACGGCCACGAGGTCAGGGTCGGCCCACGACATCGAGTCGAGCAGGGCGGCGGGGCGGCAGATGGCCAGCACGCCGGGATTGATGAGCAGGTAGAGTTCCGCCTGAGGCACGATCACGGAGGGCTCGCCGGGGCGAACGACTTGAACGCCGCGGGAGGCCCAGAACCGATCGTGCACCTCCGACAGGGTCAGGCCCCAGATGGTGCGTTCGTCGGTCATGCGGCGATCTCGTTCTCCATGCGTTCGGCGGCGACGCTCTTGGCGAGGATGTCGGCCGACTCCATGCCGGGGATCGGTGCGGGGGCGGGGCGCAGGGGGATGGGATCGCCCGAGCGAACCGAGTTGAGGGCGGGGCTGCCGGCGGCGGAGTGGCTGAAGTCGTTCTCGCTGGCGCGGTTGAAGACCATGCCGCCCAGACGTCCACCGATGCTCGCCACGTGTTGGGCGGCCTCGCGGACCAAGCCGTGCTGGGTGCCGCGTCCGACGACGAGGATGACCTCGTCGGCGACGGCGCCGGCGATGTTGGCCTCGAGACTGCCCAGGACCGGACCGGTGTCGACGAGGATCACGTCGTATTGATCGCGGAGCGAGGCGAGGAGGGCCCGGAAGGACTCATGCGTGATGCGGCTTCGCAGGCGGACGTCGCCGGTGCCGGCGGGGAGGAGCGAGAGGCCCGGGATGGCGGTGGCGACGATCTCGGGCGCCTTGCGGGGCTGCAGGATGGCGTGACCGGTGCCGTGGGAGGGGGAGGCATTGAGCCGGTTGCTCAGGGCGCGGCCGACCAGATCGAAGTCGATCAGCAGGGTGCGGGCCCCGGCCGCGCTGCAGGAGATGCCCAGGGAGAGCGTCAGCGTGGTCTTGCCGTCGCCGGAGCGGGGGCTCGAGACCACGTGGGTGCGAGGCCCTTGGCCTCCGCCCAGCCTCAACCGCATGCGGATGTGGTGGACGGCGTGGACCGCGGCGGCGAGGCGTCCGGGATCGGCTTCCTCCTCGTCGATTTCGGGAAGAACCCCGAGCATGGCGGTGGGAATGCCGGCATCGGCGGTCTGGTCGGCGAAGCGGAATCGCCGATCGGCGAACCCGATGAAGAGCATCGCGACGAAGGGGACGCCCAAGCCCGCGAGCAGCCCGAAGATGGCGTACTTGACGCGAGGGTCCTGGGCGGGGATCGAGGGAGGGGTGTCGGGGAGGATGACGTCGATGCGACCGATGCGATCCTGCACCTTGGCCTCGAGGGCCAGCTGATCGATGCGCTTGGTGACCTCGTCGAGCAGGGCCTGGGTGTTGAAGACCTCTCGCTGCAGTTCGTCGGTCTGGGTGAGGGCCTTGCTGACGGCGACGGCCTTGACGCGGAACCGCTCGGCCTGATCGCGGAGCCGCAGATAGGCGTTGGCGAGTTCCGGAGGCGTCATCGCCTCGATGGGGACCGGCACGCTCGCGGCCTGCAGCGCGGGGTTCATCCACTCGCGGGCGCGCTGATCGATGGCGCGTTCGAGCATCTCGATCTCGGTGCGGGCGCGGAGGATCACGCGATGGTCGTCGGCGTAGGCGGACCGGAGCTGGTCGATCGCCCTGAGCGCGTTCTCGTGGTCCGCGATCAGCCGGGCCATCTTGCGGTCGGCGAGGGCGATCTGCTCGGGGGTCTTCGCCACCGGGAGCAGCTTCTTGCCGCCCGCGGCGGAGGCCTCGGCCTCGAGGGCGGCGGGATCGATGCCGGCCTCGCCCAGCAGCATCGCGAGGGCGGAGATGCGGGCGTCGAAGTTGAGCATCTGCGTGACGTAGTGCTCGTTGAGGCGACGGAGGTCGTCGGTCTCGAACTCGGCGGCGACGGCGCGGGTGCGGGTCTCGATGTCTCGCTTCTGCGCCTCGAGCGTCGACTTGCGCGACGCGAGCGCGGAGACCTGCATGTCGCGCACGCTCTTGGCCTCGGCGCCCACGAAGAGCTCCTGGTAGGCCTTGATGACCTCCTGGACCGCGATGAGGGCGGCACGGGGCTCGGGGTCGTGGAAGTTCACGAAGACCAGCTCGGGCGCCTCCTTGTTGGTGGAGACGGAGAGGTGCTCGGTGAACTCCTCCTCGGCCTTGGGGGTGCGGGGACGGCCGAGCTCTCGCCACGCCACGCTGTTCATGGCCCTGGCCTGGACGCGGGGGTTCTGCAGCAGGCTGGCCTGCGTGTTCGCGAAGCTCGCGACCATCGGCTGCTGCGCGGGATCCTCGACCTGGTAGAGGATGCGGGGCATCGTCGACTGCACGCGCACGAGGCCCTCGACCTTGTACTTGGGCTTGGGCACGAGGTACCCCGCCGCCGCGGCGGAGAGACCCAGCGCGGTGCAGAGCGCGCCCGTGAGGATGAAACGTCCTCGCAGATGGCGCCTGACGAAGTCGACGATGCTCACCTGCTGACCGGGATCGCCGGACCCGCCGTGCATCGACTCGGCGTCGTGGGCATGGGCGCCGTACCTGAGATAGGGGGATTCGCCAGTCATCGCTTCTTCCAGTTCGAGTCGCTGAGCAGACGCAGGGCGGGCGCACACGGCATGAGCACGGACTGCACCAACTGTTTCTCTTCGGCTGGTTCCCGGGCCTGATTGAGCGCAACCTGCACCTGCGCCGCTCCGTACGGCCGCGAGGTGTAGTCCGCCGCGGCCCGCCTGATCGATTCCATCTCGGAGGGGAAGCCCTCGCCCGGCATGGCGAAGAAGTTGTACACCACCAGGACGCGTTCCTGATCGAAGAAGTGCCTCGAGAAGTGGTACCGCATCGCGATCAGCCGAACGCCGTCGACGTCGAGGGAGACCTCCGTCGCGCGGGACTTCTCCACCCACCCCATGCCGGGGTAGCAGATCGGCGGGTAGTGGCCCGCCATGTCGCGCGTGTCGCGGCATTGCACCAGCGACATGCTCAGCGTCTCGCCGGTCCGCCGGTTCGTGAATCGCCGCGAGACGATGGCGTTGGGCTTGAGCAGCACCTGCGCGGCGGCGGGCACGGGCACCTCCTCGCCCTTCCACTCGCCGAACTGCAGCGGGAGCTCGGCCACCGCCTTGGCCGCCGCGGCGTGGAAGTTCACGCCGTCGGCCGCGGAGGGCCGTCCCTGGGTCTCGAGGCCCATGGCCGTGACCAGGATCGCGCCCACCGCGATGGGGATGAATCGAAAGGAGATCGTCATGGCGGGGTTTCCTTCTCGATCACTGATACGCCAGGTTGAATCGCGTCACCGGCACCTGAGCCCACCCCAGCACCGTGTGGATGCCGCGCAGGGCGAGGAAGGCCAGCGGCAGCATCAGCCATCCGCTGGCGTCGTGAAACGCGTCGGCGAACGAGTGGGAGGCGTACCCGTAGAAGAGCGTCGTCGGGATCAGTCGGGCGATGTTGCAGGCCAGCGCCACCAGCGGGCTGGCGACCAGCACGACGACGCGGGCGTATCCGCGGAACGGGATGCTGAAGGCGAAGGCGTACGTCACGAGGATCAGGGCGAGCACCATGCGCATGCCGTTGCACGCCTCGGCGACGGCGATGTCGTGCCCGTTGAGCGTCAGGAGATTCACCGATCGCTCGATGGGCACGCCGAAGGTCTCGAGGATCACCTGGGTCGCCTGGGCGCCCGCCGTCTGCAGCGGCCCCGCGACGGCGTGACGAATGGCCCCCGGCAGGGGCACGGCGAAGGCCAGCACGGCGAAGGCGGGGAAGAGCTTCAGCAGGGTGTTGACCCCCAGGCCGGTGACCAGAGCCCCCACCAGCGCCACCACCGCGCCGGCGTGCCACGCCGCCTGGATGGCGTGGTGGAAGCCGATCCATGACATCGCCCAGCCGATCAGGATGATGACGGGTCCGAAGAGCGTGCCGCTCGGGCTCAGGTGGCGAAGGCGGATGCGGCGGATCCACGCCAGCCAGACCGCCACCACGGGCACGAGGATGATGTGGCTCTGCTCCTCGTCGACGGAGACGATGTTGACGAGATCGCTCCAAGTCTCTCGCATCGTCCAGATGCACGCCGCCACCAGGGCGAACCAGAGGACCAGCATGGTGCGGCTGCGGAAGACCGAACCTGCCGCGCGTGCGGCATGACGATCGGCGACGCTCATTCCTCCACCCCCTCGCCCACGAGTTGATCGAAGCAGGATTCGCCGGCCTTCACCGTGCCGCCGGGCCCGACGAGACACCGCACGGCCAGCGCCTGGGCGGCCACCGCGCCGCCGGACAACACGACCGAATCGTGGAGCCGGGCGCTGGGATGGACCGCCGCTTGGGATTCGGCGATCGCGAACGTGAACTCCCAGTCCTCCGCCTCGTCGCGTCCCTCGAGCACGCCGTCGTGCGCGGCCCATCGGAGGGCACGAATGTACCCGTCGAGGCTGCGGATGGGGAGCGGGGCGGCCAGCGCCGTCGAGACCACCCGGACGTCGAATCGCGCCGCCAGTTGCGGGAGAAGTTGTTCCTTGAGATCGATGAACCCGCGGGAGGCGACCCCGGCGAGGACCGCGCAGCGGATGCGGAAGAACCCGGTGGGCGCGCCGGCGGGCGTCGTCTGCACGACGACGTCGGCGGGGCAGTCGGTCATGCTCGCGAGCACCGCCTCGAGACTCTCTCGCGGCAGGGCGTTGCCCGGGGCGATGAGGACGTGCGACGAGGGGTCCATCGACTCGGTGACGTCGCGCAGGGCTCCGCCCGAGCCGCGGATTTCGCGATCGACCTGGACGGTGGCGTGCTCCCACGACTCCATGCCGGCGGGAACGCCCGCGGTGGCGTTGGTGGAGACGATCAGCCTCAGGGCGGGACGGCCGAGCGTGCGACGCAGGCCGGCGACGCGTTCCCGCCACGTCTGGCCGAGCGTGCGATCGACGCGGAGCGGCAGGTCGAGCCGCGAGCGGCGGGAGGCGCGATCGATGGGCGCCTGACGGACGATGCCCGCGAGCAGCACGACCGCCTCCAACGTCGACGTGGCGCCGGACGCCATCGCGTAGCGGTCGAGCGGCGAGCGGATCAGTCGTGCGTCGGGAACGGGTGCATGCATGGTGAATCGCCTCCGATGTTCGCGGGTTCAGGCCGCGCGTCGCCGGCCCTCGAGCCATGACCGCCCCAGCAGACGCAGGGCGAACGGAAGACCGTCGACCAGGTATCGCTTCCCCAGGCGTCGCGGCTCCTGCGCAAGCCGGTGCGCCCATTCGAGGCCGCATGTCTGCATCCAGCGGGGCGCACGGCGGACCTCGTCGGCGACGAAGCTGAACGTGATGCCGATCCCGACGAACCAGCTGCCCGGCATGCGGGGACGCATGATCTCGATGAGCCGCTCCTGCTTCGGACACCCCAGGGCCACCAGCACGATGCCGGGCCCGGAAGAACCCAGACGCTCGATCATCGACCGGACGAGGGCCTCGTCGCGTTCGAATCCGACGGGGGGGCACTCGATTCCGCCCACCCGCAGCGAAGGATGCAGGTCGCGCAGGCGAGCGGCGGTCTTATCGGCCGTGCCCGGGTTGCCCCCGACCAGGTGCAGGGGCACCCCTCGGCGTGCCGCGTGGGCGGCGAGGGCGAAGATGAGATCCGACCCCGCCGCGCGTCCCGGCAGGGGCGTGCCGCGGAGCGACGCCGCCCACACCAGGGGCATGCCGTCGGCGAGCCTCAGCGTGGTCTGGTCGTAGAGCCTCCGGAACTCGGGATCGATCACCGCGCGACGGAGGATGTCGAGGTTGGGCGTCACGACCCAACCGCCCTCGCCGCCCGAGGCGCGCGTGGCGACCAGTTCGGCGGCGCCGTCGAGCGTGATCGCGTCGACAGGCACGCCCATAAGTTCGATGCGTCCGCGGGATGGCTCGGCCCCGTGTTCCATGGCGTGGTCGCTCGGATCGCAGCGGCGTCGTTCAGGCCTTGACGATGCGTGCGCCCAGGCCGTGCAGGCCCTTGAGGGCGTTGCGGGTGTCGACCACCAGCCTCGCGTGCGTGGAGATCGCGCGGTAGTCGACGCAATCGTGGTTGGTCACGATGACGACGCAGTCGTACGCGGCGAGCGCGCCGGGCGTCAGGTCGACCGAGGTCATGTCGCGCTTGTGACGCCGCATGTGCGGGAACTTGGGCACCAGCGGATCGTGATACTCGACGTTGGCCCCGACGTCCGAGAGCAGGTCGATGATCTCCGCCGCGGGCGTCTCGCGGACGTCGTCGACGTTGGGCTTGTAGGCCAGGCCCACCACCAGCACGCGGGCGCCGCGGACGGCCTTGCCGTCCTCGTTGAGGGCGTGCGACACCCGGTCGACGACGTAGTGCGGCATGCGGGTGTTGATCTCGCCGGCGAGCTCGATGAACCTGGTGTACTGGCCGACCTCGCGGGCCTTCCACGTCAGGTAGAAGGGATCGATGGGGATGCAGTGACCGCCCAGGCCGGGTCCGGGCCAGAAGGGCATGTATCCGAAGGGCTTGGTGGAGGCGGCCTCGATGACCTCCCACACGTCGATGCCCATCGGCGACAGCACCTGCTTGAGCTCGTTGACCAGCGCGATGTTCACCGCGCGGAAGGTGTTCTCGAGGATCTTGGCCGCCTCGGCCACCTCGGCCGTCGACACGCGGACCACGCGGTCGATCCCGCGCTCGTAGAGCGTGGCCGCCAGCTCGGTCGCCCGGGGCTCGAGGCCTCCCACCAGCTTGGGCGTCGTTCGCGTCGTGTGCGTCTTGCGTCCCGGGTCCTCTCGCTCGGGGCTGAAGGCCACGAAGAAGTCGACGCCCTGCTCGAGCGTCGCCGCGCCCTGCGGCCGGGCCGCCAGCATCGCGGGGAGCAGGTCCTCGCGGGTCGTGCCGGGATACGTCGTCGACTCGAGGACGATCAGCTGGCCCTTGCGGAGCGTGCGACCGATGTCGCGTGCCGAGTTGAGCACGTACGACATGTCCGGCTCCTGGTGCTTTCCCAGGGGCGTGGGCACGCAGATGATGATGGCGTCGGGCTCCCCCAGGCGCGAGAAGTCGGTGGTGGCCTCGAAGCGATCGCTCTTGGAGAGGTCGGTGGTCAGTTCAGCGCCCAGATGCTTGAGGTAGTTCTCGCCCTTGGCGAGCGCCTCCATCTTGGCGGGGTCGATGTCGAAACCCAGGACGCGGAAGCCCCCCTTGTGAAGGGTGTGGGCCAGCGGCAGGCCGACGTACCCCAGACCGATGACGCCGATCAGGGCGGTGCCCTCGCGGAATCTGGAAAGGAGCGTCTCGAAGGTGTCCATGGCGGCGGCCTCGGCTGGATCCGCCTTCATCATTCGGGGGCTGGTCGCGGTCGGGGTGGCGTGCATGATTTTCTTTCCGACGCCGCGGGGCGTCTTGATTCCTGTGTGCGTCAGGCCGCAGCCCCGGTCCGGGCGGGCGGCTGGGCCTGCACGGAGGCGGGGATCGAGAACCGGTCCGTCGCCGCGGGGTTCCACGCCGCGGCGGCCCGCCGCTCGGCGCGGGCGGCGGCCCGCCCCTTGCCCAGCAGGAGACTCTCCAACTGGTATCGGCGGAGGAAGCGGCGGAATGAAGCGTCGCCGTATCGCGGGAGCCGCTTCCACATGCTCTCCAGATACCCCAGGTAGATGGCCACGCCGCCGACGACGACGGGCGGACGCGGGAGGCGGTAGATCGCCGAAGCGGTCATGAAGAGCAGGCCCGTGCCCATGAACCACTGGCCAAAGCCGTGTCGCTTGCGGCCCTGCCAGATGTTGCCGTGACTCGAGCCCATGGGCCGGAGGTGGATGAACCGCAGGGACGGATCGTCGACGCTGCCCACCTGCCAGCCCAGCATCCTCGAGCGGTGGCAGTCGATGCCGTCCCACATCACCTGGCGGACGAACCCGCCGATCTGCTTGAAGCACGCCACGCGGTAGAACTTGCTGGCCCCCACCGTGACCTCGTCGCCGATGGCCTCGGGGATGAGCTCCTTGCCGAACTCGCCCTCGGGGTTCGACGGCCCTGGGTAGTAGGCCTTGCCCGAGAGGCAGCCCAGCCGCGGATTGGCCTCCATGCGGGCCATCAGGCCCTCGAAGTACCCCGGGGGCAGCACGAGGTCGAGGTCGAGCTTGCAGACGTAGTCGGCCCCTTCGAGATCGACCGTCTCGAGGCCCGCGTAGAACGCCTCGATGACGCCCGGGCCGACGCTCCGCACGCCCCGATCCTGACGCCGCACCACCCTCATCCACGGATATCTCGCCGCGTATTCGGCGAGGATCTTCGGGGACTCGTCGGTCGAACCGTCGTCGACGATCACCACCAGCGACGGCCGTGTGGTCTGGGCCGCCAGACTGTCGAGCGTGCGACGCATGAACGCGGCCTCGTTGCGGCCGGGAGCGATGACGACGTAGCGACGGTTGTTCATGGAATGGCCTCGTGCGGAGTCCTGTGGGTCGTTCATGCATCGCTCCTCATGCCGCGGCGGACCGCGTCGACCGGTACCACGCCAACGTCTGGCGCAGCCCCTCCTCGATCGACACCAGCGGGTCGTACCCGAGCGATCGCCTCGCGGCGCCCACGTCGGCGCACGAGTGACGCACGTCGCCGGGCCGCGGCGGGGCCCACGCGGGCTGGAACTCGCGACCGACGATGCCGGCCATGATCGCCGCCACGTCGCGGATCGCCTGCGCGCGGCCCATCCCGACGTTGAAGACCTCCGCGCCCGAAGCGCCCCGGCGGGTCCCCGCCCGCATCAGGCACTGCACCACGTTGGCCACCGGAACGAAGTCCCGCGTCTGGCCGCCGTCGCCGAAGATCGTGATCGGTCGCCCCTCGAGCAGCGCGGCGGCGAAGGCGGCGATCGCCGCGGCATACGCCGACGAGGCCTGCTGACGCGGACCGAAGACGTTGAAGAACCGCAGGCTGAACGCCTCCAACCCGTGCACGTGATTCCACACCCGCAGCAGGTGCTCGCCCGCCGCCTTGCTCTGCGCGTACACCGAACAGGGCAGGATCGGCTCGGACTCTCGCTTGGGCGTCACCTCGCTGTCGCCGTAGACCGCCGCCGAAGAGGCGAAGACCACCCGACGGACGCTCGCGGCCACGCACGACTCGAGCGTCGCGAGGGTGCCCTCGGTGTTGACGCGGTGGCAGGCCATGGGCTCCCGCACCGATCCGGGCGCGGAGACGTACGCCGCGAGGTGGAAGACCACCGCGGCGTCGTCGAATGCGCGGGCGCGGGATGATTCGTCGAGGATCGAACCGCGAACGAACCGCACCCGATCCTGCACGAGGTCGAGGTTGGACAGGCTCCCCGTGCTCAGGTCGTCGAGGACCGTCACGCTCGCGCCGCCCTCGACCAGCGCGTCCACCAGGTGCGACCCGATGAACCCCGCGCCGCCGGTCACGCACACCTTCATGCCCTGATACGCGTCGCTCATGCGGCCTTCCTCTCGCGGGCGGGCGCCGACACGCGGGCCCGAAACAGGTCGGCCATCGCCCGAGCGCTGGCCGCGATGTCGTACGACTCGAGCACGCGTCGACGACCGACGCGGCCATGCACGCGGCACAGGTGCGGATCCGCGGCGTACCGCCGGATGCCCTCGGCCAGGGACTCGGCCGACCCCGCGTCGACCAGCCAACCGCTCTCGCCGTGCGCCACGAGTTCCGCGATGCCGCCCACGCGGGTCGACACGACGCCGAGCTCCTTGGCCATGGCCTCCATGAGGACCACGGGCACGCCCTCCATGAAACTGCTGACGACGATCGCGTCGGCGCGATCGAAGTGGGCCTGGATGCGTTCCTGGGGCACGCCGCCGGCGAGCGTGACGTGTCGCGAGAGGCCGAGCCGCTCGACGTCCTGCGACAGTCGCGACGACATCGGGCCGTCGCCCACCATGACCAGTTCGAACGGCACGCGACGATCGGCGAGCAGGCGGCACGCCTCGAGCAGGACGTTGTAGCCCTTGATGGGGTGCAGGCGTCCGACGGTGAGCAGCCGGAGCGGTCCGGGCTCGCGTTCGGGGCGTGGCGAGAAGGCCTGCGGATCGATGCCGCAACGGACGATGTGGAAGCGTCGCCACGCGTCCGGATCGGTCCAGGTCATGACCTGCGCCTTGCAGAAGTGCGAGATGCAGCGGACGAACTCGGCGCGTTCGACCTTGGGCGCGAGGGTCCAGGAGTCGACATGGAAGAACTCGGCCGAACCGTGGATGGAGAGGCTGTACGACAGCGTCGAGTCGGCCTCGCATGCCATCATGGCGATCGCCGCGCCGTTGTTGGCCATGTGCACGTGCACGTGCTCGATGCCCAGGCGCCGGAGATGACGGGCGAGGATGGCGCCCTGGGCGGCGTACGCCGCGTGTCGCAGCCGGGCCGCGACGCCGCCGGGGGAGAGTCGCTGCGAGGCGATCAACGCCTTGAGGAAGCCCGCGGGGCGCGATGCCGCCGCGACCAGGGCGGCGAGCACGGTCGACAGCGTGCCGGTCTGCAGCGACACGGTGTCGGCGGCGGCGGCGGCGTTGGTCGCGCCCGGGGCGGACTTCGCCGAGGCGCGTCGGGCGGAAAATGTCCGCACCTCGATGCCCGATTCGCGCAGGTGACGAATCTCCCGCTCGATGAACGTGTGCGAGAGACTGGGGTACTCGGAGTTGAGGTAGGCGAGCGGGCGCATGGAAGGGACGGGGATCACTTGTGCTCGATCAGGGTGGCGCCGATGCCGCGACGGCGTTCGGCGATGCGACGGACCTGGCCGCACATCTGCGGCGCCTTGGCGATCATGACGAAGAGGGCGTACAGGAGGGACTCGGCCGGATCGCGCCCTCGCCGCGCCCGGCGCACGGCGATGCGAAGCACCTGCAAGGGCGCGACGGAGAGGACCGCGACCGCGCCGAGGGCGGCGAAGTCGGGGCCGCCCACCCGCATGCCGACCATGGCGGCGAGGACGACGGTCAACGGCCACGCGACGGTCCAGAGACGGGCCGAGTGGATCTGCGAGGAGAAGGGACGAACCAGCCGCCCGGCTCCCTGCTCGAAGGCGTAGAGACCGCCGTAGCCGCTGCGGACCTGGCGGCGCCACCACTGCGAGAATCGCGTCATGCCCATGTCGTGCAGGGCCATGGGATCTGGGAGGCGGCGCACCTTGAATCCCCGCTGGAGCAGCCGGCTGCAGAGATCGGGCTCCTCGCCGGCGACGATGTCGTCGCGGAACCCGTCGACGGCACGCAGCGCTTCGACGCGGGCCATGAAGATCCCGCCGCAACTCTGAACATCGCCCACGGGCGCGTCCCACTCGAGATCGGCGAGACGGTTGTAGATCGAGGCCTTCGGCGACACCTCCCGCAATCGACCGCAGACGATGGCGAGGGAGGGCTCGGCGCGGAGTTCGGCGATGCCGCGGGCGAGCCACGCGGGATCGAGCACGGCGTCGCCGTCGACGAACTGGACGAACTCGACGGTCGGCGATCGTTCGAGCAGGCGACGGAATCCGGCGTTGCGGGCGCGGGCGGCGGTGAAGGGCCGCGTCATGTCGAGATCGACGACGACGGCCATGACGCCCTTCGCGAGCGCGACGCTGCCGTCGGTGCTTCCCGAGTCGACATAGACGACCGTGGCGTCGAGGCCGGCGACGGACGCGAGACACCTGCGAAGGCGTTCGCCCTCGTTGCGACCGATCACGACGATGCCGATGGAAGCGAAAGACATGGCGGGGGTGCGGCGGGGAGGAGGATCAGGCGACACGGGCGGCCGAGGGGGCCTCGCGAGACTCGAGCCTGCGCGCGAGGCGGCGTCCGAGTTCCGTGAAGCGGCGTTCGAAGGCGTACGTCGAGACGTGGGCGAGGGCGAAGGTCAGCAGAATCGAGACGGCTCGCTTGGCGTAGCGAACGGCGAGGTCGCCCGTGCCCATCCAGCCGAACATGGTGAGCGGATGGATGACGTAGAGGGCGTAGGAGATCTCGGCGACGTACCGCAGGGGCCGGGTCGAGAGCCACGGCGTCAGGAATGTGGGCCTGACGAGCGTCACGCCCACCAGCGACGACCCCAGCCACGGGCGTGCGTACTGCGCGGGACCGCTCGCCTGGTGGCACGAGACCAGGAACGCGACGAGGAGCAAGGGGAGGGGGACGCGGCGCAGGAAGGCCAGCATGCGTTCGCCCCCGATGCCGAACTCGCCGCGAACGGCGAGCGCCAGCGTGCACCCCGCGAGAATCTCGTCGAGCCGCAGATGGGTCATGATGTTGATGGGCTGCTGCTGACCGACCCGCATCGCCGTCACCAGAAGGCCCAGGAAGGGCAGCAGCACGAGCCCGCGGCGTCCGAGGGTTCCGACGATGCAGGCGATCGCCGCGTAGAACTGCATCTCGACGCACAGGCTCCAGAAGTGGCTCACGCGCTCGATGCCGTCGGGCGTGGGGTCGTAGTTCCAGAAGAAGAACCACAGGGAGAGGTGATCGTGCAGCGACGCCCCCTGCGCGAGAAGCACGAGGGTCGAGGCGAGGAAGGCGAGGGGCACGATGCGGGTCACGCGGCGAACGAGGAACGGCACGGCCGCGGCCCGGTCGAGCAGGCCCGACGTGATGAGGAAGCCCGAGAGCGTGAAGAAGATCGACATCCCGGCGGGACCGGCGGCGGAGTTGAGTCGCCACTCGGGCCACCCGAGCGGCAGCATGTGCGCAGCCATGACCAGCAGGATGCTCACGGCCCGCCAGCCGTCGAGCACGCCGATGCGCGAACCGGGATTCGAGACCGTGGAAGTCATCGACGCGGCGACCAGGAGAGGGACTCGGGCGAAGCGGACGCGACCAGCGGAACCGGACGGAATGCGGGCCTGCGGACGCGGAGGGCGGGCAGTCCGAGCAGGCCGCCCGCACCCAGGAGGTAGACGGGATTGATCATGGCGTTGAGCAGGTTGTCCATCGCGTAGAGCGTGATCACCATCGCCATGGCCGTGGCGCCGGCGTACGGCGCGGAGAAGAGCGTGCGGGGCGAATGGCGGTTGAGATAGACGGCCACGGGCACCAGCAGCGCGGCAAGCATGGCGGCGAGTCCGACGAAGCCGTAGCGGCCCAGCGCGATGAGCCAGAGGCCGTCGGGGATGAAGCCCTTGCCGTCGCGGCTCATGACGATGCCGTCGATGCGGCCCAGGCCGAAGACCATCGAGGATTGCACGGCGTGCCAGCAGATGTCCTCGCTCTGCAGACGCGTGTCGAGACTCTCGAGACGACGGGTCTCGATCAGGTTCGCGACCCATCGCATGACCTGCGCGTCCCATCCCCCGAGCGTGCGGAGGAGGACGTAGAGGGGCGCGACGGCCACCATCGCCGCGAGCGCGAGCCGGCTGCGGAAGCGGCGGCTGACGAACAGGACCGCCGTGCCGCCGGTCATCAGCATCAACGCGTACGTCGAGCGGCAGATCAGGGCGGCGGCGTAGAGCGCCGCGACAACCACCCACATGGGCAGCTCGCGGACCCCCCGCTTTCGTTCGGCGATCCAGAACCAGAAGGCGCACAGGGCCGCCGTGCCCATGAACATCGCCACGGCGAGGCCGTGCTGCATGAAGACCGTGGGCCGCCACGAGTCGCCGCGGCGCGACTGGAGGAACTCGTGCTGGTGGAACCCGTAGACCCAGGTGTGCAACTGGGGGCTCATGCGGGCCTCGAAGAGCACGAGCGGGACGTAGACGAGGCCGCCGACGAGGAAGCCCATCGCCAGTTCCCTCAAGCCCTCGAGATCGCTGAAGTACAGGCGGCCGAGCAGGTAGGGCAGTCCCCACGACACGGCTTGCGAAAACACGAGCGAGAACCCCTCGTACGCGCCGTAGCCGTTGGCGACCGCGGAGGGGAGGGGCGCGAGGATCCAGACGATGATCGGCACGTCCCACGGACTGATCTTGATGCGGAAGAGGCGGGAGGGGTCGAAGATGACCGATCCGAGCAACGCGCCCACGCACGTCACCGACATCTTGTTGATCTCGGGGATGCCCTCGAAGCGGAAGCCCCCCATGGGGAGGAACATCCATGCCGCGAGGAACGACACCACGACCGCGCGTCGCGGGGGCATCGTGATGAACATGATGAGGACGGCCGGGATCCAGCCGAAGAGCGTGATGGACACCATCGCGTTCATGTCGCATCCCCTCCCGCGGGGGATCGCCCCGCCAACGCTCGGGCCACTCGACGCATCGCGGGCTCCACGACCCGCTCGAGACCGCGGCAGAGCGTCGCCGCGGAGGTGAGCATCGCCAGCGTCGCCAGCAGCACGTTCACGGCCACCATCCGTTCGTCGTCGCGCAGGATCGAGGGCAGCGCCGCCCCCACCGCCGTCGCGAGGGCGAGCGAACCGGTGAACGCAAGATCCTGTCGCAGCAGGCGCACGCCCACCCGCCGCAGCGCGACGTGCACCACGGCATGCCCCGCGAGATTGCCGACGCCCACCCCGACGATGAACCCGGTCATGCCGGCCGCGAGGAAGCCGCCGACCGAGGCGGCGATGGTGACGGCGAAGTTCGCCGCGTTGCTCAGGGCCAGCGACCGGGTGTCTCCCGAGGCGAGCAGGGCCCGATCGGCCGAGGCCTGGAGAATGGAGATCCAGGTGGCCCACGCCATCATGGGCGCGAAGACCGCCGCCTGCGCGTACCGGTCGTCGTAGCAGAGGGCGAAGAAGGCGGGCGAGACGACCACCACGCCGGCGACGCCGAACTGCGCGACCGAGAGGATCATCGCCCGGGACTCGAGGAGCCGGTCGGACAGCCTCGCGGGGTCGCGACGGAAGACGGCGGTGAGGGCGGGGAACTGGACCTGCGCCGCGAGTCGACTGCAGATGTCGAAGGGGATCTTGCTGAAGACGCACGCCGTGCCGTACACGCCCACCACGGCGAGGGGGACGAGCTTGGCGACGACGAGGCGATCGGAGGAGACGGCGAGATAGGTCAACGCGGTGCTGAGGAAGACCCACTTGCCGAAGCGGATCATCTGCGAGGCGGCGTCCTTGTCCCACGCGAACCGGTTGCGGATGCCGGGCAGCATGACATGGCTGGCGACCGCGCTGAGGGCGTAGGTGATGAGCGAACCGGCGACCAGCGCCCAGACGGAGGGGCTGATGAAGGCCCACAGGATCATCACGGAGGACTTGACGATCGCCTCGGCGACGCCCAGGGCGACCAGCCGCCTGAGGTTGAGCGACCTGCCGCAGGTGGCCATGTTGGTCGACTGCAGGCCGTTGATGACGAAGATGAGCCCGCACGCCGGGACGACCCACGCCAGCACGGGCTGCCCGTACAGCAGGGCGTAGGGGATCGCGAGCGCGCACGCCACCAGGCAGAGCACGAGTCCGCGGATCACCTGGATGGTCCACGCGGTGTTGAGGAACGCGGGATCCTCGCCGCGGGGGTGCTGCACGATCGAGAGCCCCACGCCCACGTCGGCGAACATCTCGAGCGCCTGCACGAGCGCACCGGCGATGGTCATGACCCCGAAGGCCTCGGGGAAGAGCAGGTGCGCCATCACCATGTTGGTGACCAGTCGCAGCACGTTGCAGAAGAGGTATTCCCCCATCGTCCATGCCGAGCCGGCGAGCGCGAGCGTGCGCAGCGGCGCGGCGTCCTTCGCCGCGGCGGGGGCGGCGTCGAGCGTCGAGGATGGGAGGGGCGCGGCGGTCATCGGGTTCTCAGGCGGCGGAAAGCCAGCGTTGCAGCGTTCGGGCGGCGTCGGAGAGTGGCGAGCGACGGAGCGATCGCCGGCCGGCGACGATCCAGCGGGCCATCGACGCCATCGGCGTGGTCGCCCACGCGGTCGCGTCGCAGACGCGGCAGGAGGCGTTCATGAGCCGCTGCTTGTACGGCGCATCGCCCTTGCCCATGTCGATCGAGTCGATCCCCAGGGCGGGGGCGGCCTCGGCCATTCGAAGGAGCAGGATGATGCCCGGCGAGTACTTGGCGAGCGATTCGTCGTAGCAGGGAAACCAGTAGTGCCACCGGGTGCGGGAACGCATCCCCATGTGCGCGGCGACAAGGCGGTCGCCCGCTCGAAGGCACGAGAGCATCCCGGCGAACCCCGGCTCGCGCGTCGCCAGCAGGCCGTCGACCAGCCGCCGCACGAAAGGCGTGGACATCGCGTCGGTGCGTCCCTTGGACTGGCACTGCTCCCGCTTGCGATCGACCAGCCACTGCAGGTCGGCGGGGTCCGTCGAGGCGGCCTCGAACCGCAACGCCCCGACCTCGCGTTCGAGCTTGCGGGCGAGCCCCTCGACCTTGCGGATCTGCTCGGAACCGGACTCCCGTCGCTCGCGGCGATATCGCTCATACCCGCCCCGCAGGTCGATGAGCGGCGACTCGGCGATGCGTCCGTGGAACGGCTTCCACGGCTCCTGGGACGCCAGCAGATGATTGAACTCCATGCCCGCCACGCCGCAACCGGCGAGCACCTCTTCCGGGGTCCACGCGACGTCTCGACCGATGATCAGCGCCTGGCAGTCCGAGACGGAGGAGGCGACGGGCGCGCCGACGCCGCCGAATCGTCGCACGAAGGGCAGGAAACCGACGTCGCGGCCCTCTTGCTCCACGACCCCGACCTTGACGCCCGGCCGCAGCGAAGCGACCACGCGCGTGAACTCGGGGCGAAGGAAGGGGCTCGCCAGGTCGGGATCCGACTCCTGCACGCGAGACCAGGCCTCGACGAGCGCGGGGGTCAACGACGCGCCGTCGACGACGCGGATGCGGAGCGGAGAGGGACCTCGACCGGACGTCACGCGGCCACCAGCCTCTCGTACTCGCGGAGCGCACGGTCGGCGACGGCCTCGAGGCTGTAGGTCGAGAGGGCGGATTCCCTCGCGGCCCGGCCGAGCCGACGGCGGAGCGCCGGATCGCCCAGCAGACGGCGCAGGGCGGCCTCGAGGGCCTTTTGATCGTGAGGCGGGACGAGCAGGCCATTCTCGCCGTCGCGAATGGCGCAAGACGTGTCGCCCACGTCCGTGGCGACGATCGCCATGCCCGCCATCATCTGCTCGAGCAGCGCGATGCTCAGCCCCTCCGTGTGCGAGGTCTGCACGGCGATCTGGGAACGGGCCGAGAGCGTTCGCATCGCCTCGTCGTCGAGGAATCCCGGGGCGCGCACGGTGTCCGAGAGGCCCAGTTGCGCCACCAGTTCCTTGGTTTGCTCGAAGTACCACTGCGTCGACGGGATCGGCCTGCCGACCAGGTCCACGGAGAAGTGGAAACCCTCGTCGCGAAGCGTCGCCGCGGCCCGGACCAGCGCCTGCGGATCCTTCGGCGGCACCATGCGGCCGATCCAGATGATGCCCGGCCGCTCGGCGTCGGGACGGCGCGATGGCTCGGGCGTGGCCGGAACCCCGCCGTGGAAGATCCCCACGTCGGCGAGGCCTGCGCCGGCGCGAAGCTTCTCGGCGACCTTGCGGCACGATCCCGACACGCTCGCGCACCGCCGCAACGCCCACACCATCAGCCTCCGCCTCCATCCGCGCTGATGCAGGACCCGCTCGGAATCCTGCCAGGTGAAGGCGATGCGGACGCCGGGAAGGCCGAGCGTCGCGAGCACGACGAACGGGAGCGACCCCGTGCCGTGCACGTGCAACAGCCCCACGCGCTCGGACCTGACGATCGAACGGAACCGCAGCAGCGCACGGAGCATCCCCAACGGCCCCGCCGACTTCGCGCACAGCGCGACGGAGCGAACGCGGGGATCCTGCTCGTGCGCCCAGTTGCCGACCTCGCGGAGCGCGACGGCGAGGGAACGAACGCCACGATCGCCCACGCCCACGGCGACGTTGTACGCCAGCCGCTGCGCGCCGCCGCCGCCGAAGGAGCCGATCACCTGCCCCACGGCGACATCGCCCCGGAACAGGGGTCCCTGTGCGTCGCACGCGTCGCTGCGGTGGCGGCTGGTCTTCATCGTGGATCCTCGTCGCGCGGAAGGTCGGGGCACTCAGGCGGCCAACGCGTCCCGCAGCTCGCGGCAGACCAGTCGCACCTGGTCCTCTCGCATGGTCGGATACATGGGCAGGGTGAGTTCACGCGCCGCGAGTCCCTCGGTCCGCTCGAGCCCCGGGGCGGGGGCGCCCGCGAAGGCCGAGAAGCGGTGGACGCACGGATAGTGGATGGACGTCTGGATGCCGCGGTCCTTGAGACAGGCCATCACGCGGGCGCGATCGGTGCCGGCGGGCAGGATCACGGGCATGATGTGGTGCCCCACCGCGTCGCCCGAACGGGCGATGCGAGCGAACCCGAAGTCCGGCACGACGATCGGGGAGCCCTCGAGCCCGGCGAGATAGAGCTCGCGGATGCGGGCGCGGCGTTCGAGGAAGCCCGGAAGGCGACGGAGCTGCGCGAGCGCCACCGCGCTGCGGAGGTCCTCCATCCTGTAGTTGTACCCGTGCTCGACGACGTCGTACGAGGTGGCCCGCCCCTTGAATCGGTCGAGCGTCATGGTGGTCATGCCGTGGGACCGCATGACGCGGAGCCTCGCGGCGACCTCGTCGCTCTGTGTGGTGATCATCCCGCCTTCGCCGCAGGTCATGTTCTTGTTGCCGAAGAAGCTGAAGCAGCCCATCAACCCCCACGCGCCGCACGTGCGGCCGGCGACGGAGGAGAAGAGGGCGTGCGCGCAATCCTCGATGACGGCGAGCCCGCGCGAGCAGGCGAACCGGGTCAGCCGGTCCATGTCGACGGGGAACCCCGCGTAGTGCACGGCGACGACGGCCTTTGTCCTGGGCGTCGTCAGCGCCTCGACGCGGTCGAGATCGATGTTGAGGTCGTGCTCGCCCGCCGAATCGCAGAAGACGGGCGTGGCGCCGACGTACTTGACGGCGTTCACGGTGGCGACGAAGGTCAACGTCGGCACGATCACCTCGTCGCCCGGGCCCACGCCCGCGGCGGCCATCGCGAGGTGCAGCGCGGCGGTGCAGTTCGTGATGGCGATGGCGTGCCTGAAGCCGCCCGCCTGCGCGAACTGCGTCTCGAGGCGAGCGGTCGTCTCGCCCATCGTGATCCACTGGTCTCGCAGCGGCTGCGTGACCGCCTCGAGTTCGAGAGGCCCGAAGTCAGGCTCGAACAGCGGAACGCGCCACTGGGGGGGCGTGGTCGAGGAGGGATTCGCCGGGGAAGAAGCGGTCGCGGTGCTTGATGACGGTGTCATTGGCGATGGCATAATCGTCGGGGCGGCCGATGTCGAGCCACAGGCCGCCGAAGGGGTGGATGTGAACGGCCCGCTCGAGCCGCAGCATGTCCAGCATCAGATGATCGAACCCGTAGAAGGAGTGCTCGGGGATCAGCTGCAGGACGGAGGGATTGAACGCGTAGATGCCCATGCTGGCGGCGTACTCGGTCGTGGGCTTCTCGCGGAATCCGGTGAGCCGCTTGGTGGCGTCGAAGTCGAGCACGCCCAGCGAGATCTGCACCTGGCGGAGCACGGCCGCCACGGTGGCCTCGCGACCGGCGGCCACGTGTCCCTCGTAGAACGAGCCGAAGTCGAAGTCCGTCAGCAGGTCGCCGTTCATCACGATGAAGGGCGCGTCGAGCCCGTGGATGAGACGCAGCGGGCCCATGGTGCCCAGCGGCTTGTCCTCGGTGACGTAGGAGATGTCCATCCCCCACTTCGAGCCATCGCCGAAGAAGGCCGTGAGCAGGCCCGCCAGGTGCCCGACGGAAATCACGATGCGCCGGAATCCGTAGTGGCGGAGCTGGCGCAGCACGATCTCGAGGATCGGCATGTCGCCCACCGGCATGAGCGGCTTGGGCAGCACGGTGGTGTAGGGGGCCAGGCGAGTCCCCTTGCCTCCCGCGAGGATGACGACGATGGGCTCTGACATCAGACCACGTACTCCTTGGGACGGAACCGTCCCGGATTGGACTTGATGAACTCGGCCACGCGTTCGAGCCCTTCTCGGAGCGTGAAACGCGGCGTCCAGCCGCAGCGGACCTTGGCCGCCGAGGCGTCGCAGATCAGCTGCATCACTTCGCTGGCGTCCGGACGCACCCGCTGGTCGTCGGTCACGATGCGGATGCGACGCCCGGCCACCTGCATCGCCACCTCGGTCATCTCGCCGATGGTCACGGCGGTGCCGGTTCCAACGTTGGTCACCTTCCCCAGGCACGCGTCGGAGGAGGCCACGGCCAGGAAGCCCTCGACGGTGTCCTCGACGAAAAGGAAGTCGCGCACCGGCGTCAGCGAGCCCAGCCGCATCTCGGGGGCATCGCTGAGCAGCTGCGCCATCACCGTCGGGATCACCGCCCTGGCCGACTGGCGCGGACCGAACGTGTTGAAGGGACGGATGGTCGCGGCCGGCAGGTCGAACGAGCGGCAATAGCTCTCGACGATCTTGTCGGCGCCGATCTTGCTCGCCGCGTAGGGCGACTGCGCCTGGAGCGGATGGTCCTCGTCGATGGGCGTGCGGACGGCGGTGCCGTAGGCCTCGCTCGTGGAGGTGTGCACCAGCCGGGAGACGCCGCAGCGGCGGACGGCCTCGCAGACGTTCAGCGTCCCCTGCACGTTCGAGAGGACGTACGACGCCGGGGCGCGGTAGCTGTACGGGATGGGAATGATCGCCGCGAGGTGGAAGACCACGGTGACGTCGCGGCAGAGCTCCTGCATGAAGAAGGGATCGCAGATGTCGCCCGCGACGACCTCCGCGCGGTCGAGCAGTTCGGGCGGCAGGAACTCGAGGTTGCCGCGGTCCTGCCTCGCGTCGTAATGGATCAACGCGGTGACGTCGGCGCCGAGTTCGAGCAGCCGCTCGGTCAGGTGCGAGCCGATGAACCCGCCCGCGCCCGTCACCACCACGCGCTCCTTCGACCAGTTCCTCATGGGTGGATTCCCTTGCAATCAGCGTGCGAATCGACCGAGCGCGCCGCGAATCGCGGCGTGCAGCCCGAACACCACGGCGGCAAACGACGCCTCGTGATGCCTTCCGTCTCTATCGGTCACGGCGAGGCGGCTCGCGTGGTTTCTGGAGAACATGAGCGGATCGCACCCCGGAAGGTTGAGCCCCGGACGGGTGGTGCAGCCGTAGCGATACCCCGCGCGGGCGGCGGCCTCCCTCACGCGGGCGTCGGCGCGGCCGTTGGGATAGCAGATCCCCTCGACGGGCGCCCCGAGCAGGGCCTCGAGCGTCTCTCGCGAGCGAACGCACTCCGACGCGAGCGAGGCGTCGTCGAGTTCGGGCATCATCGGGTGCGAGCAGGTGTGCGACGCGATCTCGTGCCCGCGAGCGTGAAGCGATCGCAACATCGTCTCGTCCATCGGGGCCTCGAGGTCGCCGATCTCTCGCTCGCCCAGCGACTTCACCACCGCCGAGCGGCGCTCGTGCCCCAGGCGCTTGAGTCGCCCGATCCACGCGTCGAGCGTGCTCGGCCCCTCGCCCGGCGCCTCGTCGCGCACCGCCTCGGCCAGGGCGCGCAGGCAGACGGCTCGGTCCTCTCGCCACGCCCTGACCGCGAGGTCGCACCAGAGCATCCGGCCGCCCGGCGCGAAGTCCGTCGAGACGAAGAACGTGCCGCGGAGCCCGTGACGCTCGAGGATGACCGCGGCGTGCTCGAAGTTGTCGCGGTACCCGTCGTCGAACGTCACGGCCACGACCGGCCGCGGTCCCCCGACCTCGTCGGCCGCCAGTCGACGCGCAGCTTCGCGTGCGGTCACCACGTCGCACTCCGCGGCCAGCCAACGGGCCTGCGCGTCGAGCGTCTCGGGCTCGAGGGCCAACCCCTCGAAGTAGTCGCCGATGGACGTCGCGGGGAGGATGCGGTGATACATCAGCAGGGTCACCCCGCCGCGAGCTCGGGCTCGAAGCGGGGCGAGAAGCCCCGCGCCGACCGCGGCGGCGTCGACCCACTGCCTGAGGCGTTCCTTGGCGATCACGCCGCACGCTCCCCGGACGACTCGGGCGCCCACACGACACGTCCGTCGGGTCCGAGGATGCGTTCAACGGAGCCGAAGCGGGCGAGGAATCCGGCGAAGGCGTCGACGTAGCGGACGGCCTCGGGGCGAGGCGCGCCGAAGAGGGCCCGCTCCATGGCGACCAGTTCCTCGCGGAGGACGTTCGCGCACGAGGCGTGCACGCCGGTGAAGTCGGCCGGCAGACGGTCGACCTCGAGCACCGGCGACGATGCATGCTCCATCGCCGCGACGACCTCGGCGAGCCGTCCGTCGAGACCCGAGAGCGACTCGAGGTACCAGAGATAGTGCAGCCGCCACGCGACGTTGAGGGGCGCTCGCTTGAGGAACCGAAGGTAGGTGCTGCAGAGGTTCTTGACGTGGCAGAAAGCCTTGGGGTCGACGCCCGTCAGGCCGCGGTCGGGCGTGCGGAACTGGAGCCACGCGTAGGGATCGAGGTTGAAGAGCCGCCCGCGATGACGCGTCATGCGGTGGAAGCAGTGGATCGGGCGGTGGCGGGCCCTGAGCCACTCGACGTCGACGCCCAGCGTCCAGGTGCCGATCTGCATGTCCTCGGGCGAGAGCCCGTCGAACTCGGTGAGTTCGTGCCCGGAGAACCGCCACCGGTTGTCTCGCATGGCATCGACGATGCTCGTGAAGTGGTCGGGCCTGAGGGGGTAGAGGTCGAAGTCGTGCAGGATCGCGTGCCTGGTCGTGCACGCGGCCAGCGCGAGGACGGTGTTCATCGAGTTGTAGAAGGTCGAGACGTGCACCCGCTCGACGAGCCTTCCCGCGAGGCCTTCGTACCAGTGGAACCGGAGCGGAAGCGTCGGGAAGGCCTCGCGTGTGCGTGCCGCCAGCTCCTCCATGCCGTCGCGATGGAGGCGATCGAAGACCACGTGCACCGCCCGCAGTCGCGAGCAGTCGGTTCGAGCGACGAACCGCAGGTTGACGGCGAGCAGGTGGCGCAGGTCCCAAGGGACCCCCAGCACGATCGAGAATCCCTCGTCGGGCGACTCGAGGGGCTTCCACCGCAGCAGACAGTCGAGGGCGGTCTTGACGCACTCTCGCCCAAGCACCTTGCGGATCACGGCCATGGAACTCATCTCGACGCACCTCCAGCCACGCCGGCCACCGGGATCACCCCCGTCGCCTCCGACTCGCGTCCGCTTCCGGCGTGGCGCCGGAATCGATCCTTGAGCCGCAGGAACGGCCGCTCGAAGCACCTGAAGCTCACCTCCGCGGCGGCCCATGCCAGCAGCACCGCGAGCGCGAACGCCAACGGGGCCGATTCGACGCCCGCCTTGGACATCACGGCTCGCACGGCGTTGACCGCCAGCATGTGCAGCAGGTACATGCCGTAGGAGACCACGCCGATGCGGCGAAGAACCGCCGGGCGACACCATCGCGCGAGCCCGTGGTCCTCACGGATGACGCATGATCCGATGAAGGCCGAGAAGGCCAGCGAGAGGAGGACGAACCATCCCGTGGTCGCGTCCGAGGGCCAGAAGAGGAGGGCCGCGGAGATCGCCGCCGCGGCGGGCGAACTCCACGATCGTCCCAGCAGCGGGTGCAGGATCCGGAAGAGCCGCCTCGAATCGAGCGCCATCGCGAGGAAGACGCCCGCGCAGATCTGCACCGAGGGGCTCTGCAGGATCCGCACGAGCCGCTCGCCGCTGCCCACCGGCACGTCGAGGGGCCCCCACGTCCAGAGGGCCCAGAGCGTGACGGCCACCACCCCGGCCAGCGCGGCGGCGGCCCGGGCGCGGCCCAGAAGGCAGAGCAGCGGCGGCCAGAGCATGTAGAACTGCTCCTCGGTGGCCAGCGTCCACGCGAAGATGAAGATCACGCGCCGTCGTCCGTCGGCGTCTGGCGCAAGATCCACGAACCAGTTGTTGGTGTACGTGAGGTAGAAGGGCAGGTTTCGCAGAAAGAGGTCGCCGGCCGCGTTGCGCTCGAAGAGCAGCACCAGGGCGGTGTAGAGGCCCAGCACGGCGTAGTAGAGCGGGAAGATCCGCAGCGCGCGGCGGATGTAGAAGTCCCGAAGCCCGATCCCCGACACCTCCGGCGCCTCGCGGAGCAGCAGCGTCGTGATCAGGAAGCCGCTGAGCACGAAGAAGAGCGACACCCCGGAGGCCCCGATGTCGGCGAGGCCCGTCGTGCCGTGCGGCACCGGCGGGCAGTGCTGCCAGATCACCGCGACGATGGCCAGGCATCGCATCGCGTCGAGCGACCCGAAGTGGCGCACCGCCCGGAAGCGGTCGTACGCGAGGTCGGGTTCGGCCCTGGCGGCGAGGGTCTCATCGCTCACGGGT
This sequence comes from Phycisphaerae bacterium, assembly GCA_037139735.1. Taxonomy (GTDB): domain Bacteria; phylum Planctomycetota; class Phycisphaerae; order Phycisphaerales; family UBA1924; genus UBA2402. Next base: position 2,628 of record JBAXFU010000013.1, on the reverse strand, counting down.
GAAGCCCTCCCTGACGTGCGTCGCCGCCGCCGCCGCCGTGCGTTCGATCCGCCAGTCGCCCCGGCGTTGCAGCCTCGCCGCGGCGAGCAGGTCGAGCGAAGTCCGGCCCAGTCCGGCCGCCGCCGCGTGCGAGGCGGCGTCCCGCGTCGGATCGAGGTAGGCCACCTTCTCGACGCGCGACTCGACGTCGCCCGAGGCGGCGGACCACTGCTCGAAGGACATCGCCACGTTGTCGTACCGAAGCCACTCGTCGGGCGCCCGCACGCTCCAGTAGGCGTTGCCCCCCAGCCGCACCTGCGCGGGCGTCGACGCGAACCGCACGCTGATGCAGTTCGCGGTGGTGTCGTCGGCGACGGGGAGCTGGATGTCGTTGGATTCGATCACGACGCCCGTGACCGAGCAGAAGGGCGACGGGGATCGCGGCTCGAGGGGCTGGGCGACCACGAGGGGTCCGCGCCAGTCGTAGATGACGTTCCCGGCCACCCGCACGTTGTTCACGCCGACGCCCGCGCCGTACGAGTCGGCCCAGAGGTAGATCGGGACGGCGTTGGTGACCGAGGCGTGGTTGAAGGCGACGATGTTGTTGTCGATCGACGCGCCCGCCGCCCCGATGTTGATGGCCAGAATGCCCATGCCTCGCGGAGTCGAGCCGTTGATATCGACGCCGTTGAGCACGACGTTGCCGGTCACGCGTCCGCCGACGCCCGCGGCGTGCGTGACGGGGACGGGATCGCCTCCGCCGAGTTGGGCCGCGATCGGATTGAGCAGGAAGAGGTTGCCCTCGATGGTCCCGCCGGCCCGCATCTGGATGCCGTGGGACGCGGCCCGCGCGATGATGCAGCGACGGACGATCGCCCCGGGAGCGTTGCCGGTGGCGAGGTAGATGTTGTGGTTGTAGATGGTGGCGTCGGCACGGTCCTCCCGGGACCAGCCGTTGCGATCAATGACGCATTCCTCGATGAGCAGGCCGTCGACCGAGTTGATGAACACTCCCTGCGAGTGACCACCGCCCCGGGGGAAGGCGTCGGCGATGATGCTGCGACGGATGGCGACGCCGCGGATGACGTTCGGTCCGCCCATCCCACCCTGGATGTTGATGTTGTCCTTGAACCGCTCGACGACGCAGTCCTCGATGAGCAGGTTCGCGTACGGCATGCGGCCGGCGAAGAGCTGGATGCCCGACGCCGGGGACTCGGGGAGCCCGCGGAGGTGCAGGCCGATGATGGCGAGGTTCGAGGTGCCTTCCTGGATGGCGATGCCGGGCCAGACTCCCTTGGGGACGATCACGGGGCGAGGCCCCTCGCCGTAGCTGGTCCAGACCGCCGGCTCGCGGGCGGAGCGGCCTCCGTGCCAGACTTCGATGTCGTTCTCGTGGAAGAGGTCGCCGCAGCGCAGCAGGATCCAGTCGGGCGCGCCAGCGCGGACCCTTGCCCTGGCCGCCTCCAGCGAGCGGAGCGGACTCGCCGGGGAGAGGCCGTCGTTGGAATCGCTGCCGACCGCGCTGACGAAGATCCGCACGGAGTCTCGCGAGGGCTGGAGCGGGGTCCAGCCGCGGGCCACCTCGACGGCGACCCAGTTCGAGAAGGGGGATCGCACGCCCGAGGTCCGCACCGAGCAGATGCGGTATCGATGTCTTCCGGTGCCCGGCCGGTCGGCCGCGCTCCGCACGCCGGGCGCCGCGGCCAGCGTGCGGGTCGCGCCCCACGCATCGCCCTCTCCCGCGGCGGATTGCGACTCGATGATGAACCCCGAGACGTCGGTCGCCGGTTCGTGCCACGAAAGCCGCGCGACGGAGCTGTCACCCGCGTCGGCGACCGTGAGCGGCCACGGCGGAGCGAACTCGCCGACCATCACGCTCGCCTTCGAGGCGGGCTGCCCGGTCTCGCAGGTCGTCGCGCGAGCGCGGGCCGCCAGCAGGGTCGCGAGCAGCGCGGCGACCGCGGCGAGCCGTCGAAACGGCCACTGGCGGGCCGCGACGATGCGGCGGACGACGACGAGAAAGGTCGGGGGAGGAGGAGTCATGCGGGCGCGCAGACGAAGCAGGACGGCGGATCGAACGGCACGCGCCGCGCTCGCGGTGCGTATCGACGGTTCCGAGAACGCCCTTGAGCGAGGATCGCCCCGGACCGGAAACCTCGACGCTTATCGGCGAAGCGTCCGCGACGTTGTCTGATAAGGGCCGCGACTTCGTGACGCCTGCGCGAAATGCGACGATTCCTCCGAGGATGACGCCTGCACGCCTTGACGGGGGAATGACAATCGCGCAGACTATGACGTAGGAGGCGGGCGGGATGCCTCCACATCCGACCATGCCGCTCGATCCCCGCCAACGGGGTCGGCGGCGAGCGCGCTGGTGAGGCCCGCGCGGCGCACGGTTGCGCTGGATGTCGCCGGATCCGCAGGGAAGAACGGAGATCGACTCATGAAGATTCGTGGCAACGCACTCGTGCTGGCGGCCGGGCTCATCGCGGGCCTGGCTCAAGGAACCGCGCTGGCCGACGGCGCACTCAAGATCACCGCGTCCTCCGACGCCAAGTACAACGGCATGATCGCCAACCGGCTCTCGGGCGACATCGGCGTCCTGGGCGACCTGGGCCTGAGTCCCACGGGCGGCGTGGCGGGGCAGGG
>JBAXFU010000012.1:0-50672 GCA_037139735.1 Phycisphaerae bacterium | reverse complement strand
CGGCTGTCCAAGGCCCTTATCGACGTCAAGGACTCCGTTCGCCATTGCGACGTCTGCTGGAACCTCTCCGATGCCTCGCGGTGCGAGTTGTGTTCCGACCCCGTTCGCGATCGCTCCCTCGTTCTGGTGGTCGAGCAACCTCGCGACCTGATCGCCCTCGAGTTGACGGGCATGTACAAGGGCCTGTATCACGTTCTCATGGGGCGTCTGAGCCCCTTGGACGGCATCGGCCCCGATGACCTGACCATTCCCGGCCTGCTGCAACGGGTCGCCGACCCCAAGGCCAATGCCGGAGAGGTGCCTGTTCGGGAGGTCATCCTCGGACTCAACCCCACCGCCGAAGGGGACGGCACGGCACTCTACTTATCGGACTTGCTGTTGGCACGGGGTTTGAAAGTCACGCGATTGGCACGTGGTTTGCCGACGGGATCTCAGTTAGAGTTCGCCAACAAGGCGGTGCTCGCGGACGCGATCGAGGGGAGGAGGGCTGTGTAGGCCCTGCTCTTGGAACGCTCGAAGGCGGCGGGTCGGCCGGTTGGCGGTTGTCAACGGACTCCCTGATGCGATTCGAGACTTCCCAGCACATGAAGATGGGCCAGACCATGCGGATGGCCCCCAGGATGATCCAGTCCATGGAGATCCTGCAGATGCCGCTGGCCGAACTCGAGGAGCGGATCGAGCAGGAACTCGAGAGCAACCCGACGCTGGAGCTGATGGACGGCAGCGGCGAGCCGCCCGCGGAGGCGGAGGGCTCGAACGGCCGCGACGCCGACGCCGACTACGAGGGCTCGCTGAAGGTCGACGCGGACCGAGGCGAGAGCGACTTCGCCCGCCTCGATTCCTACGAGGAGTCGAACCCGGACGCCGCCGAGAACGAGTACGAATCGGGCGACCGCGCCCGCGGCGAGGACGAGCCCGTCGATCGCTACGACCGCATCGAGCGTGATCGCTCGATGGGCGAGTACGTCGAGCGCGCGACCTCCGGGGAGACGGACCCGAAGATGGAGGCGATGGCGGCCGCGCCCGCTCGCGGCGCGTCGCTCATGGATCAACTGCGCGGGCAATGGGCCTTGGCGGATGTCGATCCGATCCTCCGCGGCCCGGGCGAGCTCATCATCGCCTTCATCGAGGACGACGGCTACCTGCGAACGCCGCTCGAGACGATCGCCGAGCGTGCGCCCGTGGGCGAAGCGTCGCGAGGGGACGCGCTGAGCCTCCCCTCCTTCGCCGAGCGGCCGACGGCGGCGACGCTCGAACGCGCGTTGGCGGCGGTGCAGCTCTTCCTCGAGCCCGCGGGCGTGGGCGCGCGGACGCCGGGCGAGTGCCTGCTGCTCCAGCTTGACGCCATGGAGGGGAACGCGGCGGACCTGGGCTGGGATGCCAAGACCTTCGAGGACGCCAAGGTGCTCGTGCGTCACCACCTCGAGGACCTCATGCAGAATCGCCTGCCGCGGGTCGCCGAGCGGACCGGGCTCTCCCTCGACGAGTTGAAGTCGGCCCTCGGGTTGCTGCGGCGGATGAGTCTGTCGCCGGGTCGGCGGCTCGTGGAAGAGGCCGCGAGGCCGATCGTGCCCGACGCGGTGGTGGAGTACGACGCCGATCAGGATCGGTATGTCGCGTACCTCAACGACCGCCGCATGTCGAACGTGCGGATCAACCAGGAGTACGCGAAGCTGGCCAAGGACAAGTCGATGGTGCGCAAGGACCGCGACTTCATCAAGACCAACCTGGGCAACGCCCAGTGGCTGCTCGAGGCGGTGGGGCAGCGTCGCCAGACGCTCCTTCGCGTGATCGAGGCCGTCATCGCCAAGCAGCGAGACTTCTTCGACTACGGGCCGCAGGCGCTGCGTCCGTTGCCCATGCAGGCCGTGGCCGAGGAACTCGGCATCCACGTGGCCACCGTCAGCCGCGCCGTCGCCGAGAAGCATCTGGCCACGCCCCGGGGCGTCCTCCCGCTCCGCAAGTTCTTCTCCGGCGGCGTGCAGACCAAGGCCGCGGCCGAGACGGGCGAAGGCGGCGGCGAAGACATGGCCTGGGAGGCCGTCAAGGCCGCGTTGCGGGAACTCGTCGACGCCGAGGACAAGAAGTCGCCCCTGAGCGACGAGGCGCTCGCCGAGGCCCTCAAGGCCAAGGGCATCGAGATCGCGCGTCGCACGGTCGCCAAGTACCGCGAGCAGCTCGGCATCCCCGCCAAGCGGCTCCGAAAGTCGTACTGACGACCGGGCCCGCCCGATTCCATACCATCGCCTTCGTGGCGGGCTCACAGCCGACAAGTCCGGTCCATCGCTCGCTGTGCGTGCACTGTCGCTACGTCCTCTCCGGGCTCGACCCCGCGGGACGTTGCCCCGAGTGCGGCAAGCCCGTGGCCGATTCCTTCAACCAGGACCTGTTGCGATTCGCCTCGCCCGAGCGATTGGCTCGCCTCGAGCAGGGGCTGCGACTGGCGATCATCGCCATGCTCGCGTACGTGGGCGTTCGCACGGCCCAGTTCGCCTGTCGCCTGACCGAGCCGTACCTCGCTGAAGGCCCGCTGGGCTCGATGCTGGCGGCGGCCACGGGCCTCTTCGATGTGCTGCTTCCCCTGTGCACCGCGCTGGCCTTCTTCGGCACCTGGAGGTTCCGCCACCCGTTCGACAATGCGTGGCGGACGTGGCGCGTGCCGGCCGCGATCGCGGCGGCCGTGGCCGTCGCGCTGGGCGTGCTCGCGGGCATCGGTCAGGGAGACCTGGCCACCACCATCGGCGTGGTGCTCCTTCGGGAGGCGTGCTTCCCGATCCTCGTGGCGGCGTTGGCGGGCGTGGCCACGCTGGCGAGACGGGTGCCCGACGCGCCGCTGACCGTCGCGGCACGCAGCCGGGCGGGCTGGCTGTCGATCGCCTTCGTGCTGCTGGTGCTCGAGCCTTGGCTGAAGTTGGGCTTTCGCGGCTTGCTCTACCTGCAGTTCATCGACGGGCTGAACCTGTTCGCCGATCCGCTCGACATGGTGCATGCGGCGCCGCTGGCCGCCGTGGCGTTGGCGGTCTTCCTCTACTGCATGCGACCGCTGTGGGTGATGCGTCGCCGGCTCCTTGCCGGCGGCAGGTAGCGTCGCGGCGGCTCAGGCCTGACCGGTCCAGCGCACGAACCCCTCCATCGCCTCGTACTCGGCCAGGCCGAGCGTGTCGTAGAGGCGGGCGGTGTTGCGGTTGCGGTCCTCGGCGCGCTGCCAGAACTCGCGCGTGTCGTTGGGCCCCGGGAAGAGCGCCGAGTCCTTCTGGCTCTCGTGCTTGAAGATGGCGATGCGCTTGCGCTTCACCTCGTCGGGCGAGAGGGGCACGGCCATCTCGATCTCCTCGGGACCCCATTCCTGCCACGCGCCGCGGTAGAGCCACACGGTGCAGTCCTTCATCCACGGGCGATCGGCCAGCCGCTTGAGCGCAGCGATGATGGCCGCCAGGCACACGCGGTGCGTGCCGTGCGGGTCGGAGAGGTCGCCCGCCGCGTAGACCTGGTGCGGCTTGACGCGCTCGAGGAGTTCGCAGGTGATGCGGATGTCCTCCTCGCCGATGGGCTTCTTCTTGACGCGCCCGGTCTCGTAGAAGGGCAGGTCGAGGAAGTGGATGTTCTGTTCCTTCACGCCGCTGTAGCGGGCGCCGGCGTGGGCCTCGGTGCGGCGGATGAGCCCCTTGATCTTCTGGAGTTCGGGGCTGTCGGGGTCGCCGGCGTGCTTGCGGGCGAGGAACGACTCGATGTTCTCCTCGAGCTTGTCGGCGAACTCCTTGCCGAGCTGCGGGAAGGCGCTGGCGAACTCGCGGACGAAGTGGACGTGGCGGCGGGCCGAGTCGTCCCACACGGCGATGTTGCCGCTGGTCTGGTAGGCGACGTGGACCTCGTGGCCCTGGTCGCACAGGCGGATGAAGGTGCCGCCCATGCTGATGACGTCGTCGTCGGGGTGGGGGCTGAAGACGACGACCCGCTTGGGGAACTCGCCCTCGCCCGGCAGGCCGCGGGTGGCTCCCAGTTCGGTCTTGGTCGCGCCGGCGGGCTTGCCGCCGGGCCAGCCGGTGATGGTGTGCTGGAGGGCGCGGAAGACCTCGATGTTGAGGTCGTAGGCCTCGCCCCGGGCGGCGAGGAGGTCCTGCAGCCCGTGTTCGTTGTAGTCCTCGGCGGTAAGCTTGAGGATGGGCTTGTTGAGCTCGCGGGCGAGCCAGATGACGGCCCTTTTGGTGAGCTTGGCGTCCCATGCCAGGCCCTGCTCCTCGACGCTGCCGACGAGCCAGGGCGTCTTGATGCGGGTGAGTTCCGCGCTCGAGGCCGGGTCGAGGACGAAGGTCGCGCTGGGGTGCTGCTGGAGGAACGACGCGGCGACGGAGTTGGTGATCTCCCCCTCGACCGCCCGCTTCACGATGACCGCCTTGTGCTCGCCGAAGGCCAGCAGGAAGATGCGGCGGGCGTCGAGGATGGTGCCCACGCCCATGGTGATGGCTCGCCCGGGCACGTTCCACTCGCCGAAGAAGTCGCTGGCCGCGTCCATCCGCGTCACCTTGTCGAGCGTGATGAGTCGCGTGCGGCTCTCGCGCGACGAGCCCGGCTCGTTGAAGCCGATGTGGCCGGTGCGGCCCACGCCCAGGATCTGGATGTCGATGCCGCCCAGGTCGCGGATCTTGCGCTCGTACTCGTCGCAGAAGGCCGTGACCTTCTCGCGGGCCACCGTGCCGCTGGGCACGTTGGTGTTCGCCGGATCGATGTCGACGTGGTCGAAGAGGTGCTCTTGCATGAAACGGCGGTAGCTCTGGATCGAGTCGGGCTGCATGGGCCAGTACTCGTCGAGGTTGAAGGTCACGACGTTGCGGAAGCTGAGCTTCTCCTCGCGGTGCAGGCGGACGAGTTCGTCGTAGACCGCCGTCGGCGTGCTGCCCGTCGCCAGGCCCAGCACCGCCTTCTTCCCCTGGGCGGCCCGCTCGCGGATCAGGGCGGCGATGGCGGCCGCCACCGCCTTGCTCGCGGCTGAGCTGGTGGGGTGGATGACGACCGGGATCTTCTCTCCCGAGCTGACGTGCGACGCTGAGTGCGACATGGCAGGTGGTCCTTCGCCGACGATCCGACCGCGAGCCCCGCGTCCCCGGGGCTTCCGCGCAGGCGGCTCGATGCGACGATACGCAATCCTTCGCCGCCCTCGCCCGGATGCAAGTTGTTATAGGGGATGAACTTTGAGATCGTGCCGCGCCCGACCGTCCGCCAAGGTACACTCCCCTCCCCGGCGCCCGGAGGCGGCCCGGCAAGGAGCGCACGCGTGATCAAGGTCGGCGTCGTCGGGATGGGATTCATGGGCCGCACCCACGTGGCCGCCTATCAGGCGGCGGCCGCCGCGGGGCTCCCGTGCGAACTGGCCGCCGTCTGCGACCCCAACCCCTCGCGGCTCACCGGCAAGCCCGAGGGTGGGGGCAACCTCGGGGCCTCCTCCGACGCCCCCCTCTTCGACGCCGCCAAGGTTCGCGGCTTCACGGACTTCGACGACCTGCTCGCCAGCGACGTGTCGATGATCAGCATCTGCACCTACACCGACAGCCACGTCGACTACGCCACCCGCGCCCTCAAGGCGGGCAAGCACGTGCTGGTCGAGAAGCCCGTCGCCCTCCACAGCCAGGATGTCGGCCGCCTCTGCGAGGCCGCCGTGCTCGCCCGGACCCATTGCGTGCCGGCCATGTGCATGCGGTTCTGGCCCGGGTGGGACTGGCTCAGGGCCCAGGTCGCGCTCGGCGACGACTGCCCGCACGGTCGCGTGCGCAGCGCGACCTTCCAGCGGCTTGGCAGCGGGCCCACGTGGGCCTCGGGCTTCTATGGCGATCACGCCCGCAGCGGCGGCGCGGTGGTGGACCTGCACATCCACGACGTCGACTTCGTCACGTGGTGCTTCGGCACGCCCGTCTCGGTCACGAGCGCGGGCGACCTGATGCACATCTCGACGCAGTATCGCTTCGCGACCGGGCCCGTGCACGTCGTCGCCGAAGGCGCGTGGGATCTCGCGCCCGCAGCCGGGTTCCGCATGCGCTTCCTCGTCAACTTCGAGCGGGCCACCGCCGAGTTCGACCTCTCCAAGGACCCCGCCGCGGTCCTTCACGGCCCCGACGGCACCACCCCCATTCCCGTCGGGCCGGGCAACGGCTACGAGGGGCAGGTGCGGGCGTTGGTGCAGGCCATCGCGTCGGGACGCGACGTCGGGCTTCCGACCGTGCAGCAGGCCTACACGGTCGCCAAGGTGCTCGAGGCCGAGTTGCAGAGTCTGCGCCTGCACGAACCCGTCCGGGTGCACGCCTGAGGCCGCTGCGACCGACCGTGCCGCCCGTTCAGGGGGCGGCATGATGCACCCCCGCGTCGCGGCGTGTCGATGTTGCGTGCATGAATGCCGACGCCGCGAACGACGCCCCCCTGAGTTCCGACCACATCCGCCAGTTGGCGATGGGGGCGTTGCGGGCGAAGAAGATCCGCCGCACCGCCACCTTCGCCTCGATCAGCGGCTGGAGCATGGTGATCCTGGGCGGGATGTCCCTGCTCTGGGGCCTCTTGGGCGACATGCCGTCGATCGTCATGGGAGCGGCGCTGGGCGGATTGGGGATCAACGAGTTGGCCGGGGCGAACCTGCTGCGTCGACTCGACGAGCGAGGCCCGAAGCGGCTGGCGAACAATCAGTTGATGTTGGGCGGTCTGATGGTCGCCTACGCGATCTGGGCGTCGTATGTCGCGTGGGCCGACGGCGGCTCCTCGCCGCTGGCCTCGGCGGGCATGGTGGACCCGACGGTGTTGGTGACGTTGCAACTGGTCACCTATGGCTTGGTGGGCGGCATCGGCGCGATGGTGGGCTTCTTCACCGCGCTCTATTACCGATCGCGTGGCCGCCTGCTCCGCGAGATGCTGAGCGAGACCTCGCCGTGGGTGGTCGAGACGATGCGCGTGGCGGCGTGAGGCGGGGCGATCCCGTCATGAACATGAGTCCCGGACTCCATTGACGGATCGAGCCATGTCGAGACATTCGTCGAAGCGAGCAGAGGCTGCCGTGGCTTCACGACCATCGACGCTTTGTTCATCGACAAGGCGAGGGAATCAGTGCCGCGACTTCGGATCGATTCTGCGAATCCCGGACGAGACGCTGGAAGGGTCGATATTGGATTGCTCGGGTCGGCCATCGCTTGGTGCGGGATGGAGTGTGCGATGGGGTCCGATCTCGAGGCGTCCGACGTGGTCCTTGGATTCGTCCGGCGGTCCTTTGGGGAAAACCTCGGATGCGATTCGGCGTCGCCTACTTGCCAGCAGGGGCATCCATGGCGACGCGAAACCCGATGCTGAGGAACTCGAAGCCGGCGAATGAGGGTTGGGTGGCGGTGCGGTTCGCCGATCGGCAGTACGACGCCGCGTACGACCAACCGCCGCCTCGATACACGCGATCGGTGCCTTGCGACGGGCCGGTGGGGTCGATCAACGGCCTTCCCGCATGCGGCACATACCAATCGGCGCACCACTCCCACACGTTGCCGTGCATGTCGTGGAGGCCCCACGCGTTGGGCTTCTTCTGGCCGACGGGGTGCGTGCGGCCATCGCTGTTGTCCTCGAACCAGGCGTAGTCGCCGAGCGCTTCAACCCGATCGCCAAATGCGTACTCGCCGGCGTTGCCGCCCCGACACGCGTACTCCCACTCCGCCTCGGTGGGAAGGCGATAGACGCGGCCCGCCGCCTTCTCCTCGGGCAGTTCGGACAATCGCTTGCAGAAGTCGACCGCGTCGTTCCACGAGATCTGCTCGACGGGACGGTGCTCGCCTCCGCCCTCGACCCGGGTGCCCTGAAACTGGCTGGGGTTGCGGCCCATCACCCTCTGAAACTGGGACTGCGTGACCTCGAAGGCCCCGATGTGGTAGTCGCGGGTGATGGTGACCGCTGTTTGACGTTCGTCGAGGTCGGCGTTCCGGGAGCCCCGGGGCGATCCCATCGCGAACTGGCCCTTGGGAATCAGCACCAGTTTCATGCCGATGCTGTTGAACAACTCCCTGCTCGGCATGCCCGGAGCGGCTACCTCGGTCGCCGGAACGCTCGGGGCTGCGACAGGGGGGGAGTGCGATGCTGCAATGAGCAGGGCGACGGCGGCGAGGGATGCCGGGGTCATGTGGATCATCGGTGGTTCGTCTCAGCGGATGCGGCGTCGCAGCACAGAACGACCGTCCATCGGAAGTTCCGGCGTCGATGGACTTCGCCGGCTGATCGATTTCGGATGTATGGCAGGACAGCGTTGAACGGGAAGATCCTCGATCCGCGGTCGAGGGCAGGAACCAGCGACTCCGCGGACACGCCGTGCGGCGTGTGCTTGGTTGTGTTCACGGACAGGGGCCGGTGGTGTTTCGGCCTCTCGACTGGCGTTCCTCGTTTCACAGTCTTGCGACATCAACCATGCATTCGAGGCCAAGCGGTCAGGCCTTCCTGGCTGCAACGGGACCTTCGGTCTGAATGCGCACCAACTCGGCGTAGCGGCCGCTCTGGGCCATGAGAGAGTCGTGGGTGCCCGTCTCGCGGATCTCGCCGTCCTCGAGGACGACGATCTGGTCAGCGCCGCGGATGGTGCTCAGGCGGTGCGCGATGACGAAGCACGTGCGGCCCTTCATGAGGCCGGCGAGCGACGCCTGGATGAGCGCTTCGCTCTCGCTGTCGAGGTTGCTGGTGGCCTCGTCGAGGATGAGGATCACCGGGTCGGCCAGGAGGGCGCGGGCGATGGCGATGCGCTGCTTCTGGCCCCCGCTGAGCCGCACGCCCCGCTCGCCGATGATCGTCTGGTACCCCTGCTCGAGTTCCTCGATGAAGTCGTGGGCGTTGGCGGCCTTGGCGGCGGCCATCACCTGCTCACCGGTGGCGTCGCGACGCGAATAGGCGATGTTCTGCGCCACCGTGCCGTCGAAGAGGAAGACGTCCTGCTCCACGATGCCCAGCAGCCGCCGATAGTCGCGAACGTCGAGCGTCCGCAGGTCGCGGCCGTCGAGGAGGATGCGTCCGCGGGTGGGGTCGTGGAAGCGGGCGATGAGGTTGCACAGCGTCGTCTTGCCGCTGCCGCTGGGGCCCACGAAGGCCACCGTTCGCCCTGCCTCGACCTGCAGGGAGATGTGGCGCAGCACGGGGTCTGCGTCGACGGCCTCGGGCGAGCCGGCCGCTCGGGGGTAGCCGAAGCTGACGTCCTGCAACTCGAGTGCGCCCTTGACGTCGCGGCGGGGGAGGGGCAGGCCCTCGCGACGGCCGCCGAACTCCTGCTCCTCGGCCAAGAGGTCGAGCACGCGGTCCATGGCGGCGAGGTTGGTCTGGATCTGGCTGGCCGTGTTGGTGAGCGTCTCGATGGGGCCCAGCAGCATCAGCAGGTACGCGCTGAACATCATCAGGTCGCCGATGGTCAAGTGGCCCGCGAGCACCTGCGTGCCCCCGTAGATGAGCACGCCCGCGCTGGCGGCGGGGATGAGCACGGCCCACGTGACCTCCAGCGTGCGAGACCACCACCACGTGAGCACCTCGATGCGGGTCATGTAGTGCTGGCCCGCGGTGAAGCGCGAACTCTCGGCGCGTTCGCGAGAGAAGCCCCGCACGACGCGCATGCCGCCGAAGGCCTCGGTGGTCGCGGCGTCGATGGCCTGGCGGGCCGCCTTCTGGTCGCGGTAGAGGGGCCGGATGCGGCCGATCCACTGGCGGTGCGTGTACCACACCAGCGGAATGAGCGCGATGCCTCCGATGAGCATGCGGTAGTCGACCAGCGCGAGCACGGCGAGCGTGCCGGTGAGCTGCACGAGGGCCCGCCAGGGGTTGTAGATCATCGAGAAGAGCAGGTCGCCGGCCAGGCCGCCGTCGTCGCGGAGCAGACTGGCCATGCCGCCGCTCTTGTAGTGCTGAATGCGGTGCAGGGGCAGGCCCGCGGCATGTTCGAAGGCCTTCCGCCGCAGTTCGGTCTGGATCCGCTTGGTCACCCTCGTGAACTGCCAGCGGCCCACCGTGCCCAGCGTGACGCCGAAGACCGCCGTCGCCACCATCGCGCTCCCGAGCCACCAGAGCAGCGTGGTGCGGTCGGTCGGAGCCCGCTCCTTCACCCACGCCGGAAGCCCCGACGGTCCGGGCGCGTCGGTGATGACATAGTCGATCGCCACCTTCGTGCTCGCGGGGATCAGCAGCGACGTGATCGTCACGATCGTGAGCGTCGCGAGTCCAAGCACCACCCATCCGCGATGCGGTTCGGTCAGTCGCCAGAAGGCCGCGAAGAGGGCCCAGAAGGAGCGAGACCGACGCAGCTTGTCTTTCTTGGGGTCGGGCTCCGCGCTCCCGCGGGTCGACCATGTCGGGTCCGTGCGGATGCGGTCACGGTACTCGAGGAAGCGGCGACGGCTGGAACGGACGAATCGCATGCGATCCGCCACTGTACGGTCCCTCGGGCGTCACTCCTCGTCGCCGAACTCGAAGGACCGCCGCAGGGCGATCCGCGGCCGCCGCAACGCCACGTTCAGCACCAGCCCCGTCATGATCCACACCGCCACCAGGCTCGACCCGCCGTGGCTCATGTACGGCAGGGTGATCCCGATGATCGGCAGGATGCCCAGGTTCATCCCCGCGTTCACGAAGACCTGCCCCAGGATGAAGCCCGTCACGCCCACGCACGTCAGTCGACCGAAGGGTTCGCGGCAGACCGCCGCCGTCAGCAACGCCCCCAGCCCCCACGCCCCGTACAGCAGCAGGATGCCCACCCCGCCCAGCCACCCCCAGCGGCTCACCGCCACCGAGTAGATCATGTCCGTCTTGCGCTCGGGCAGGGCGTTGAAGTGCAGCAGGGTGCGGCTGCGGTCCTCGCCAAGGCCCGCGATCCCGCCGGCCCCCGCCAGACGCTGGCTGGTCACGCTCTGCATGTTGATGTCCTGATCCGCGCTGGTGTCGCCCTTGAGTTGCAGCACCAGCCCCTCGATGCGGGCCTTCTGGTGCGGACGCAGGAAGGTGTAGCCGATGGGAGCCGCCGCCGCGGCGATGGCGACCACGATGACCAGATGCCGGATCTTCGCGCCCGCCGCCAGCAGGATCGCAAAGAGCGACGGAATGAACAGGATCGCCGTGCCCAGGTCCGGCTGGAGCATGATCAGGCCCACCGGAATGAACGCGATGATCGCGGGCGGGAGGAGCCCCGCGAACGTCCGATGGTTCTGCTTGAAACGCAGGTACCAGCCCAGCACCAGCACGAACGCGATCTTCGCGACCTCGGAGGGCTGGAAGTCGACGACGCCCAGGTCGATCCACGCTCTGGCCCCATTGCGAGGCCGCACGATCGAGAGCGGCACGCCCGGCAGCAGCAGGAAGATGAGCATGAGCACGGCGATGGCCATGAGCCCCCACGAGATGTACCCCAGAAAGCGGTAGTGGGGGAGCATCGTCAGCAGCATGGCCGCGATGGCCACGGCGAGGTACATGGCTTGGCGCGTGGCCGCGGGGCTCAAGGCCAGCCATGAGCCGCCGGGGTGGAGCGATTCGGCGACATCGATGCACGAGATGCCGATGAGCGAGAGGATGAGCGAGGCGGCGATGGTCAACGCCGCGGGCCAGCCACGGGCGAGGGACATGACGGCGCCGCGGAGGCGACGGGTCACTGGAGGACGGGCGTTGGTGGAGAGGATGGCCATCCGTGGCGGGTCAGCCCAGTTTAGTGGGCTCGAAGCAAGCGCGTTCGCGAGAGGCATCCTGTGCGTTCGGATCGGTATAGTTGGCCATGCAAAGTACCTCCACGACCGTCGTGATGCCACGTCAGCCGGGAATCGCCGCCCGCATGGTCGCCGTCTTCGCGCTCGGCGCGGCGTCGGCCGGCGGTTTGGTGTACGCGATCATGGCCCGCTCGGCGCCGGTGGTCGTGCCCGCCGCCGCGGCGCCCGTGCAGCCCGTCAGCCAATCCCTGCCCCCGATCGTGGTTCAACTCGTGCAGCCGCCCGCCGCGACGCCACCCGTCGCGTCCGAGGGTGTCGGGTCGGCCGTGGTGGGGCCGCCCGCGCCGGCCGCGGTGGCCGTGGTGCTCCCGATCACGTCTATCACGCCGTCGTCGGGTGAAGCGGCGACCGGGCGGCCGCCCGAAGGAGGGCCGGCGACGTCGGTCGTCGATCGGCCGGCGGTTTCCACCGCTTCGACGGCTCGGAGCGCCGTGGCGAAGGTGAACCTCAACGCGGCGACGCAGGCCGAGTTGGAAGCCTTGCCCCTCGTCGGCCCGTCGATGGCCAAGCGGATCCTTGAGCACCGAGCGAAGAACGGCCCCTTCAGGCAGGTGAAGGACCTCGACAAGGTGAAAGGCGTGGGCGAGAAGACCCTCGCGCGGTTGATGCCGCTGGTCTACGTCGACATGCCCGGCGATCGATGATCCGCGATTAGTGATCCGCGATTGGTGATCCGCGATTGGTGCGGATCAGCCCCCGCCGTTCTCCCACGCGAGGAAGAACGATTCGATGTCGCTGCCGTCGATGCCTCCGTCGAGGTTGAAGTCGGCGTGCGACTCGCCCGCCTGCCACGCGATGAAGAAGGCCTCGATGTCCGCACCGTCGACCCCGCCGTCGATGTTGAAGTCGGCGCCGGGATGGGCCGTGACACGGAGCGTGAGCGACGAGAGGTACCCGCCCGTGGCGGCGAGAGGGTTCTCTTTCGTGAAAAAGGTCGGATAGACCACGTCGCCCGTGCCGCCGCCCGGTCCGCCGCTCGCCGGGTGGAGCGATGAGACCATGAACCGCACGTGTCCGGCGTTGATGCCGCGAGCCAGATAGTCGGCGACATTCGGCATCGACAGATCGATGGCGAACGTCAGCGAAGAGCCCGCGGGCACCAGCGTGCCGGGCTGAAGGTCGGGGTTCACGCCCACGCCGATCGGGAAGGCGTCGAAGCGTTGGCGGACATGGCGGCTGACGTCGACGGTCGGCAGGCCCGAGGCGTCGAACGCGGCGGCAAAGGCATGACGCACGCCCTCCCGCGGCGGGAAGGCCGGGAACGGGCTGTAGGGCGAGCGTTCGCCGAAGGTCGCATCGGTGAAGCCGTTTCGGTACCCGACGGGGAAGAGTTCAACCGGCTTGCCCGCATCGGCGTCGGCCTGGTAGCCGGGGTCGGCGGGGTCAAAGGACGTCCTGACGGAGTCGAAGGTCGGGTCGTAGACGAGCCTCAGATCGGAAGAGACGTAGACGGTCACCGACGCCGACTCGACGACGTAGCGTGCGGCGCCAAGGCCCGCGGGCACCACCGAGCCGGTGTCGAACCCGAGGAGGCACTGGGCGTCACGGTCGTCGAATCCGGTCTGACGCAGGGCCGCGAACGTGGGGATGCCCACCTCGATCCCCGGCTGACTCGCAAAGGGATAGTTCCACCGATCGACGCTGGGGGCCGGAACGGTGCCCGTGACGGTCTGGGCCATGCCGCTCGCGGCGAGCATGGGAAGGACGAGCAGGGACATTCGCGAGCGATTCATGCGTAAATCCTTGTGAAATGGGGGGAAGTGTACCGGTCGGGGGTGGCGTGCCCGCGTCGTGTGGCCCGAGAAAGTCGGTTCGGGATCGAGCTGATTTTCAGCTCGGTCGAAATCATTCTTGTCTGACAGCAATATACTCTTGGGACGGCGGAAGGGTTCCTCACATGAACGCAGAAGGTCGATGGGGCAGTTCGGGCGGAGTTGGGCGTCGGGATGAGCGTCCGACCCGTTGTCCCGTGCTTCGCGCGTATCGAGTGCTGCGTGATGGCGGATTCACGCTGATCGAAGTCTTGGTGGTGATCGCGATCATCGGGCTGATCCTCTCGCTGGTGCTGCCGTCGATGGCCAAGGCCAAGGGGCTGGGCCGCCAGACCCGCGAGTTGGCTGGGGCGTCGCAGTTGATGACGGCCTTCGCGATGTACGCCGACGACAACAAGGGTTCGGTGCTGCCGGGGTATCCGCCTCGCGACTGGGTGAACGGCGCGATGAAGGTGCTCAACTCGGAGGGCGAGCGGCTCTTCAACGAGGATGCGCAGCGCTATCCGTGGCGATTGGCGGGGTACTTCAATCACGACTTCCGCGGGCTCTATCAGTCCGACAAGTTGCTGGGCGACCTGCGGGAGCGTCAGGCCGACTACTCGAGTTTCGGCGTGACGTACGACTACGTGGTGAGTCTGTATCCCTCGCTGGGGATGAACATCGCCTTCGTGGGCGGGAGCGACCGCAACCAGTCCTTCGACCGCATCTTCCAGCGGATCTACGGGCGGATCTTCATCCAGCGGCTCGATCAGGCGGTTCGTCCGTCGGGGGTCTTGGCCTTCGCGTCGGCCCGCGCCGAGGAGCAGCCCGCCGTGCCCATCCTCGGGCGTCCGGAGGGGTTCTTCCGACTCGATCCGCCGAGGTTCAGCTCCGTGACGGGCCCCCTCTGGGCCGACGCCTACGACGCCAACGCGCCGACGCCGGGCCTCAACTCGGGGTTCATCTCGCTGCGGCACGGGGGCAAGGCGGTCGCCGCGCACCTCGATGGTCATGCGGAGATGCTCGGCTGGACGCAACTGCGCGACATGCGTCGCTGGGCCGATCAGGCCACGAGCGAGACATGGACGATCTCGCCTCGCTGAGCGGGCGAAGGGTCGATCACATCGCGAAAAGCTTGTCCATGCGTTCGGCGATGGCGGTCAGCCGCTTGCGGTCGCCGCCGCCGACCTCGGCCGTGGCCCAGCGTCCTTCGGGGGCGGTGGCGTAGCCGATGTCGTCGAGGGCCTTCATCACGGCGGGCCAGCCCGCGTCGCCGTCGCCCAGTTCCACGTCGAATCCCTTCCAGAGCCCCAGGTCGTCGCGTTTCTTGCGCGAGAAGTCCTTGATGTGCAGGCGAGCGATGCGGGGGCCCAGCGTGCGGATCCACTGATCGGGGAAGCCGATGTTGATGACATTGCCGATGTCGAAGTGGAAGGCCGCGTTGGGGTGGGCGAGTTCGTCGACGTATCTGGCGGCCTCGAGGGGACTGAGCAGGAAGTTGTTCCAGACGTTCTCGACGCTCACCTTGACGCCGCACTCGGCCGCCAGCGGCAGCACGCGCGTGATGCACGCCATCGAGAGCGTCCACGCCTGGTCGTAGGGTTGTCGCGAGTTGACGACGGCGGGCACGAGCAGCACGCTCCCTGCGCCCATGGCCTTGGCGTCGCGAATGGCGTGCTCGAGGGCCTGAACGCCCTGGTCGCGAACCTTCTCGTCGGGGGCGTTGAGATGGAACTTCCAGTGCACGCTGTCGACCACGCCGTGGGCCTTGAGGCCGGTCTTCTCCTGCGCCTCGAGGATCTCCTCCATCGCGAGATCGGAGGGGCTGTCCAACTCGACGCCATCGAAGCCGCAGTCGCGAAGCACCTGGAACTTTTCCCCCAGGGTTGCGCCCTCGCCCACCATCCCGATCATCACGGCCTTGCGGAGCGTGCGTCGGGGCTTGGCAGGCGGTTCGTCGGCGCGGGCGGGCCGCGTCGACGCCATGGTGGCGGCGAGGGTGCCGGTGGCCACGAGCGCGCCGGTGCGGAGCATCTCGCGGCGTGAGATCGCGTCGGGGAAGATGTTCATGCGGGCGGTCTCCTGTTCGTGCCTGTGCTTGTTCTTGTCCTTGCGCTCGCGGTCGTGCATCAGGCGAACTTGGTCTTGCCGGGAACGGCCACGGCGGGCGTCTCGAGCTTCATGTCGAAGGAGGGGGCTTCGGGCACGAGCGACTCGGCGCTCTCGAGGGCCTGCTGCCACGTGATGGTCTGGCCCGTGTAGGCCGCCATTCGAGCCATGATGGCCGTGAGCGTGCTATGGGTGGAGCGTTCGCCGTCGTTGATGAAGCGGCCCGAGCGGATGCCCGCGAAGAAGGTGTCGTGCTCGTTCTGGTACATGTCGCGATCGGTCGGCCCCGAGTACCTCCACGTCTCCTTGCCGCCCAGGTCCTTCACCACATAGGTGGGGTTCCAGCCGTTGACGACGGCCATGCCCTTGGTGCCATAGACGTAGTCGGTGTTGTCGTTGGGCGTGCCGTCCTGCTGGCGGCAGGTGTGGAAGGCGCGGAGGCCGCCCTCGTACTCGTACACGGCGGCGAAGTGGTCGAAGACGTTGCCGTGCTCGGGCCCGCTGCGGGCGGCGCGTCCGCCCAGGCACGTGACCTTCGCGGGGAGGCGGTCGTTGAGGGCCCAGTTGAGCCGGTCGATGCTGTGCACGGCCTGCTCGACGACGTGGTCGCCGCTGATCCACGTGAAGTGCCACCAGTTGCGCATCTGGAACTCGAGGTCGCTCCATTCGGGCTTGCGGGGGCGCTTGCTCAGCGTCGTCGTGTGGTAGGTCGTGTGCACGCTCAGCACGTCGCCGAGCGCTCCCCCGTTGATCTGCTCGAACATCGCCTTCATGCCGTCGTTGTGACGCCAGCAGAAGCCCACCAGCAGCGAGAGGTTCTTGCGCTTGGCCGCGGCCGCGCTCTCAAGGACGCTCCGCACGCCGGGCCCGTCGACCGCCACCGGCTTTTCGGCGAAGACGTGCTTGCCCGCCTCGACGGCCGCCTTGAGGTGCGCCGGACGGAAGGCCGGATACGACGTGAGCAGCACGACATCGACGCCCGCGTCGATCACCTTGCGGTAGGCGTCAAAGCCGATGAAGCGCTTCTCGGGGTCGACCCGCACCTGCGTCTTGGCCGCGTCGCCCAGTTCCTCGGTCAGGTGCTTGAGGCACCCGTCGAGACGCTCCTGGAAGACGTCGCCCATCGCCACCAGCACGGCGTCCTTGTCGGCGCGGAGGGCCTGCAGCGCCGCGCCCGTGCCGCGGCCGCCGCAGCCGATCACGCCGATCCGCAGCGGATCGCGGCGGCGGACGGCGGCCGACGCGCTGCCCGTCGCGATCATGGGGATGGCGGCCGCGGCCGCCGCGACCTTCACGAAGTCGCGACGTCCGACGCCGCCGGTCTGATGCAGGTTCGACGCCACGGACGCGAGTTCGTTCTTCATCGTGCTGACTCCGGAGGGGTTCGGGACGGACGATCAGGGGTTCTTGGTCGCGGGGGCGTCGGCGGGCCGGTCGACGTCCTTGGGCACCTCCGACGCGTCGCACACCAGCCGGAAGCCGATGAACGAGCCGTCGGAGAGCCACCACTTGCTCTTGGGGATCTGCGGGTCGCTTGAGTTCCAGCTGGCGTCCTGCTCCTGCAGCGCGCCGCTGACGAGCTTGGGGGCCGGATCGCGCCAGCTGCCGCCCATGCCCACCGGCTTCTTTCCGTCGCCCCGGGTGCACCACTCCAGCACGTTGCCGTGCATGTCGAAGAGGCCCCACGGGTTGGCCTTCCTCGTGCCCACCTTCTGCGGCGATTCTTTCGAGTTGCCCGCGAACCACGCGTACTCGCCGAGCTTGGACGCGTCGTCGCCGAAGGAGTAGGTGGTCGTCGTGCCGGCGCGGCACGCGTGCGTCCACTCCTCGACCGTCGGCAGCCGGTACTTTCGCCCCGTCTTGACGCTGATCCACTTGCAGAACTCGGCCGCGCCCTTCGCGCTCACGCAGATCGTCGCGTACCCCTCGTGCCCGTACCCCCGGTCCGGCGGCAGGTACGGCTTGCTCGGCCGCGTCACCACGTCGAAGCCCGGCGGCGGATGCTCGTCGCTCTCGATCTCATCGACCGGCGCCCCGTCGTCGCGAGTGCCCCCCGCGTCCAGCGCATAGGCGAAGACGTCGAAGGCCTCCCACGTCAGTTCCGTCGTGGCCATGTAGAAGGGCTTGATGCCCTTGGCCTCGTCGCCGGGAATGGGCGCCATGGTAAAGGAATAGGCCGCCACCTTCAGGTGCTCGGTGAAGGGTTTCGCATCGCTCGCCGAACCAGTCGCCGCAGCAGTCGCCGCACCAGTCGTGGAAGTGGGCGCCGTTTCGACGCCGGTGCTCAAGCCGGAAGTGGCGAAGATCGCCGCGACAACCGCCAGGGAGGAACGACGGAAGGGAAGGCCGCTCATGGCTCTTCAAGATAGCCCGCCACCGGCGAGGACGATTCGACCATGTCCCGGCCCGCCGGTCGCTACGCTGGATGCGTGCGTGCCCTCCGCCTCCTCCTGTTCGCGACGGCCGTGCTCCTTGCGGGCTGCTCGCCCCGCCTCGAACGTCACGAGTATCGGCGTCTGGTCATGGGCGTCGAGGCGCACCTCACCATCTACGCCCCCGACGAGTCGAGGGCGGAGCGTGCCGCACGCCGGGCGTTCGATCGCATGGCCGAGGTGGAACAGGCCATGAGCGATTATCGGGCGAGCAGCGAGGTGTCGCGAATCTCGGATGTGTCCGGAAGGGATTGGTCGGTCGCGGGCGCCGACCTGCGGTCGGTATTGGCCACGGCCGCCCGCGTGAGCGAGGCCTCGGGCGGCGCGTTCGATGTCACGGTGGGGCCTGCGGTGGGGGCGTGGCGAACGGCTCGGAGGACCGGGCGGCTCCCGGGTCCCGACGAACTCGCGCGTCTCCGCGCGCTCATCGATTGGCGAGCCGTCGAGGTCGACGACGCTCGCGGCGTGGCGAGACTGACGCGGCCCGCGATGCGGCTTGATCTCGGCGGCATCGCCAAGGGGTACGGTGCGGCCGAGGGACTCCACGCCATGCGAGCCGAGGGCGTGGACCGGGCCATGGTCGCGTTGGCGGGTGACATCGCCTTGGGGGATCCGCCGCCGGATGCCGCGGGGTGGCGAGTGGAGGTCTCGCCGGGCCCCGGCCTGCCTCCGTCGGGCGTCCTGACGCTGCGTCGGGTCAACGTCTCGACCTCTGGCGATGCCGAGCAGTTCATCGAGATCGGCGGCGTGCGGTACGCGCACATCGTCGATCCGCGAACGGCCCTTGGCGTCACCGGTCGCATGGCGGCGACGGTGATCGAGGAGGACCCCGCCGCGTGCGACGCCTTGGCGACGGCGGCGTGCGTGATGGAGCCCGAGGCGGCGGCGGCGATGCTGACGAGGTTCCCGCGTGCGTGCGCGATCCTGCAGCGAATCGAGGCGGGCGAGGTGAAGGTGACGCGGCTGGGCCCGGAACGCGGCCGTGCGCCGGCGTGGCATCCCCTGCCCGGGCGGTGAGGGGGCTGACGGGCGCCGGGACGACGAATCCGTCGGGAATCGCTTGCATCGGGGGCTTGGGGCGTGTAGGGTGAGTCCACCATGAGTCAACCGACCTTCGTGCCGCTGCTGTCGCGTCGCCTTTCGATCATGATGTTCCTGCAGTTCTTCGTGTGGGGGGCGTGGTACGTCTCGATGCCCGGATGGATGGCGGCCGAGGGCATCCAGGGGCTCGGGGCCTGGGCCTACACGGTGTGCCCGATCGCGGCGGTGATCTCGCCCTTCTTCGTGGGTGCGGTGGCGGACCGCTTCTTCTCGACGCAAAAGGTGCTGGCGGCGTTGCACATCCTCGGCGGCGCGGCGATGCTGGCGGTGCCCTCGGTGGTGAAGAGCGCGAATGCGCCCTGTCCGGACGCGGCGTCGGCGACCTTCACGCACCCTTTCATCCTCATGATCCTGCTGCACGCGATCTGCTACATGCCGACGCTGGCGCTGACCAACTCGCTTTCGTTCACGCACATGCAGGATCCGGCGAAGCAGTTCCCGCCGGTGCGGACGCTGGGCACGATCGGGTGGATCGTCGGGAACATCGCGGTGGGCGGGAGCCTGACGCTTGGGTCGCGGAAGTTCGAGTGGATCGCCGGGGGCACCGCGTCGGCGGCGCAATGGTCGATCGCGGGGTGGGCGGGGATCGCGCTGGGGCTCTATTGCCTGACGCTGCCGAGCACGCCGCCGCCCGCCAAGGGGCAGGCCTTCTCGGTGCGGCAGATCCTTGGCCTTGATTCGCTCAAGCTCCTCGCCAAGCCCTCGTATCTGGTCTTCGCGGTCTGCTCCTTCCTGCTGTGCATTCCGCTGGCGGGGTACTACTCCAACGCGTTCACGTTCGTCAGTTCGCTCTCGAAGGACAACGTCATGCTGACGATGTCGAGCGGGCAGATGTCGGAGATCGTCTTCATGCTCCTGATGCCGCTGATGTTCCGGCGGCTTGGCTTCAAGTGGATGCTCGCGCTGGGCATGGCGGCGTGGGCCATCCGCTACGGGCTCTTCGCGGGCGCGGCTAAGGATCAACTCTTCTGGATGGCCGCGTTGGGCGTGGCGCTGCACGGCATCTGCTACGACTTCTTTTTCGTCACCGGCTTCATCTACGTCGACAAGACCGCCCCCGCCGAGGTGCGAGGGCAGGCGCAGGGATTCCTGGTGCTGCTCACGCAGGGGCTGGGCCTTGGCCTTGGCGCCATCGCCTTCGGGCGTCTGGTGGCTCACTTCACGCCCGAGGGCGGCGCTCCGGACTGGACGAAGGTCTGGATCGTGCCCGCGTCGTTTGCCGCGGCGGTGCTGCTCTTCTTCCTGGCGGCCTTCCACCACCGCGAGCCGGACAAGGCCTGAGTTGTGATCCAGGCCGACCCCGACGATCCGCGTTCGTCGCGGCTTTTGCTCAAGGTGGTGCCGGGGAGCCGCCGCGACGAGGTGGTGGGTCCCTTGGGTGATCGCCTGAAGGTGAAGGTCGCCGCCCCGCCCGAGGATGGCCGCGCGAACAAGGCGGTGTGCGAACTGCTCGCCGGCGCGATGGGAGTGAGCGCCCGCGACGTGTCGATCATCGCCGGGCACGCCTCGCCGGAGAAGACCGCGCTGGTGCGAGGCGTGACGCCTCAGGTCGCGGCGTCGCGATTGGGTGCGGGGTGACGATGTGCTTCGAGCGTTCCCACACGCACGCCGCCCGGAGGGCGGCGTGCGTGGGGAACGCTCGGTGGGCGCATCGCTCGTGAGGCGAGCGATTCAGGTGCCGGCGATGGCGGCCAGGCGGGTGCGGATGAAGGTGGCGCGGGCGACCTTGCGTTGTTCCTGGTCGAGTTCGCGGCCGACCGCGCGTTGCAGATGGGCGGGTTGGACGAGGAGCGTGAGTTGATTGACGAGGCGCACGTCGATGGCGCGGCCCGTGCGATCCTGGATGATCGAGAGGAGCACGCCGAGGCGCACGAGACTCAAGGCCTGCATCGCCTCTTCCGTGGCGAGCAGTCGGGCGTTGCACAGCGTGCCCCACGCCCGCATCACCTGGTCTTCGAGCCCCAACCGTCGAGACTGCATCAGGTCGCGACGCGACCGGCGTTCATACTCGACGATGGGCGGCACGACCTTCTGCTCCATGTCGGCCAGGATCTGCGCCTCGCTGCGGCCCAGCGTCGTCTGGTTGCTGAGTTGGAAGAAGTCGCCCACCGCGTCGGAGCCCTCGCCGTAGAAGCCGCGGACGGCCAGGCCCATGTCGGCGGCGGCACGCTTGACCTTCTCGAGTTCGCGCATGAGCCGCAGGCCGGGGAGGTGCAGCATGACGCTCATCCGCAGGCCCGTGCCGACGTTGGTGGGGCAGGCGGTGAGGTAGCCGAAGCGAGGGGAGAAGGCGTAATCGACGCCGGCCTCGATGCGGTCGTCCGCTTCGTCGATCTGCCGCCATGCCGCCCCGAGCGCGAGTCCCGAGCGGATGACCTGCAGGCGGAGGTGGTCCTCCTCGTTGACCATGATGCTCAGGCGTTCGTCGGGGAGGGCGATGGCGACGCCCCTGGGGTCCTCGCCGCCGCCCTGGATGAGCGTGCGGCCCTTGCTGAGTTGCTTGGAGATGAGGTGGCGTTCGACGAGCATCGTCCGCTCGAGGGGCGAGGCGTCGTGGATGTCGCACCAGACGAAGCGATCGGTCAGTCCGGCCCGCAGCACGCAGTCGCGACAGGCGTCGAGGGTGAGAAGTCGATCGCGGCGGCTGGCCCTCGTGCAGAAGGGGTGGCCCGCCAGGTTGCGGGCCAGTCGCACGCGCGATGACATCACCACGTCGGTGCAATCCCCCTCGGCGCGGAGCCATTCGGTCATCGCGTCGAAGAGGGGGCGGTCGCCTGGGGGCGGGGGTTGGCTCATGCCGCATCCTCGCCCGAACCCTGCGAGAGCGACTGGATGGCGTCTCGAAGGCGTGCGGCGGCCTCGTACTGCTCCGCGGCGACGGCCTTGGAGAGTTGCCGTCGCAACTCGCGGATCTGCTCCTCGCGGGTGGGGCCCGCTGGCTTGGCGGGGGCGGGTTCGGCGGGGCGAGAGGCGGGCTTGGAACCCATCGGCAAGCCCGAGAGCAGCCGCACAGGCGTCTTGCCGGCGTGGGAGACGCCTCCCTCCTGGGCGCGTTCGATCAGCGGGCCCAGGAAGGCCTCGAAGCTTCGGTAGCATTCGGGGCACCCGAGCATGCCCTGCTGCTTGAAGTCCGCGAAGGTCATGCGGCAGGTGCGACAGGCGGGCAGACGCCCCTGCGGCGTGCCGCCCTGCTGGGTCATGAGACTCTTGACGAGGTTGGTCACCACCGCGTTGCCGGTGATGGATGCGTCGATCCCGTGCTGCGCCGCGCACGATTCGCACAGGTGGCGTTCAACCTTCATCCCGTTGCGGACGCTCACCTCGTGAACCGTGGCCTCGTTGTCGCATCGGTCGCACTTGGTCGACATCGGGGAATGATAGGGAAGGCGAGACCGAGTCGGAGCGATGGTCCGGATGCCGGATCGGCGAATCGCACGATCCTTCCGTCGTGCCGCGGCCCTCGCCGCGTTCAAACGCCTCGCGGGGGCCGATTCGGCCCATTCGACGCGCCGCTCGCCCGGGGACCCCCGATCAGGGTCGGCGACCTTGTCCGGAATCCTGAGGTGGCGGCGGGAACTGACCG
This sequence comes from Phycisphaerae bacterium, assembly GCA_037139735.1. Lineage (GTDB taxonomy): Bacteria > Planctomycetota > Phycisphaerae > Phycisphaerales > UBA1924 > UBA2402. The sequence continues at coordinate 27,964 of JBAXFU010000012.1, read as the reverse complement.
CCGCGAGCGACGTTTTCCACGACGATCCTTTCGAAGCGTTGCACGTCGATGGCGTGGGTGATGCGAGTGCGGAGGGTCCAGAGCAGGTTCCAGTGGAGGATCTTGGCGACGAAGGGTCCGAGGCCGCAGAGACATGTTCCGAAGACGGCGATCATCGGGAGGAGGATCATGTACCGGCGGGAGGCCCTGACCCCGTCGGGGTCGCGGGCTCGGGAGAAGAGCCACTCGGTGTAGCGAAGGCCCTGGAAGAAGTAGAAGAGAAAGCCCGCCCAGAGGATCAGCCCGGAGACGGCCATCGCGAGCCACGGCAAGGTCAGGCTGAAGCCCGCGGGGGTCGCGGGGATCGAAAGACGGACGGGGGCGCCGGGCACCATGCCGGCGATTGCGTACGACAGGTCGCCGCACACCATGAGCGCCACGCCGAACCTGGCGAGGCGTCGAGCGCTGCGGGGTTGCTCCGATTCGCCCATGCCCGGATCGACGGTGGTGAACCGGATGAAGCCGGCGGCGGCGAAGGTTGACATCAACCACCCGATCCACAGTCCGGCCTGACGTGAGCCCGGGCCGAGACGACCGACGATGCCGGGCGCGATCTCGGTGACGAAGCCCGTCACCATGCCGGCCACGCCGAAGGCGATGGCGATGGTGATGCCTTGTCGAAGCGTCTGCAGGTAGTCGGGCGAGGCGTGCTCGAGGGAATCGCCGCGGAGGGAGGCGAGCACGGCGCGGCCGCACTCTGGACATGCGCCGCCGATGTCGAGTCCGTGCAGCGGGTAGCTGCAGTGGTTGCAGACGGCGCTGCCGGTGTAGTGATCGCCCATCGCGGAGATGAGTATCGGCGAAGGGGCTCGGACCGGCGACGAAAAAACCCGCGACATCGGATGTCGCGGGTCGTGGACGTGCGTCAAGATGGCGGGCGATCAGCGGCGGCGGCCGCCGGGGAGGTTCCGCACCGCAATGAGTTCGAGTTCCACGGTGAGGGGAACGCCGCTGGGCCGCTTGGTCTCGAGCCCGGGGATGGGGGGGTTGAACTCCTTGGGGATCTTGATGGTCCGCTTGCCGCCGACCTTCATGCCCTCGAGGCCGAAGGTGACGCCCTGGAGTTCGCCGGGGATCCAGATGTAGGGGTTGGCGGCGTCGGACTTCTCGACTGCCTTGCCCTCGGCGTCCTTCACGACGCAGGCGGTGACGGCGACGCACTGCATCTCGGCGGCGGCGCCTTCGCCGACCTTGTCGTCGGTGATCTGGAGGGCGTCGACGAGCTCGATGATGAAGACCAGATCGGAGTTCGGCGGGATGTCGGGGCCCGCGCCCTGCGCGCCGTAGCCCTGGGCGGCGGGGATGGTGAGCTTGCGGATGCCGCCGACCTTCATGCCGGGGACGCCCTTTTGCCAGCCGGGAATGACGCCGGCGAGGGGGAAGGCGACGGGTTCGCCGCGGGCGTAGGAGGAATCGAAGATCTTGCCGCCCTCCTTGAGGGTGCCGTGGTAGTGGGCGACGACCGCGCCGCCGGCCTTGACCTCGGCGCCTTCGCCGATCTTCATGTCCTCGGCCACGATGCCGTCGGCGAGTTCGGTCTTCTTCACGACGGGCATGTCGGGGACGGGCTTGGCGTTGGGGTTGGCGGGGGGCTGCGCCGCGGCGGTGGCGGCGGCGGGGGGTTGCTCGGCCTTGGGGGGCTCGGCGGAGACGATGGTCGCGGCCAGGCCGACGACGCTGAGCAGGAGAATCGAACGGACCATGGAAGCGGTTCCTTTCTTGGGGTTGAAGGGCAGTGTAGGCGTTGGCGAGAGGAGGTCGGGCGGGGCTTCAACGACAGCAGGCCCGCGAGCGAGGGGCTCGCGGGCCTGCCGTTGATCGAACGATCGCCATTGGGCCGATCGCGGGCGCTTACTTGGCGGCCTTCTTGCGGCCGGTGGCGTTCATCCACGCCGGGAGGCCGTTGCCCTTCTCGAAGAGGTCGGCGAACTTGAAGCCCTTGCGGCTCTTCCAGTTCTTGCGGTGGAAGGCGTCGCTGGCGAGGAGCGGGAAGAGGGCGGTGAGTTCGCCGAAGACCATCTGCTCGTGGACGACGTCGACCTTGCCCCACGAGCAGGCCTCGCGGAGGGTGGAGCCCGAGAGCGCGCCGTCGCGGCTGTCGGCGACGGTCATCTGGACGGCGTACTTGTGCATGCCGATGTCGCCGCGGGCCTTGCCGCCCTTGCGTTCGTTGAGGAGTTCGGCGGCGACGACGATGTCCTGGGCGAAGTTCTTGGGGACGCCGCCGCCGAGCATGAGCAGGCCGGTGTCCTTGCAGGCGAGCTTGATGTCGGTGAGTTCGCGGAAGTCCTTGCCGCTGTCGAAAGCGACCTGGCCGCGGCCTTCCTCGATGGCCTCGGTCTGCTGGAGGACGATGCCGAAGCCGGCGGAGCAGTCGGAGAAGGCGGGGACGAAGATGGGAACGCGCTTGAGGTACGCGGTCTTGACGATGCTCTCGTTCTTGGGGTGCTTCCACGCGAGGTAGGCGCCCATGGCCTCGACGAACTCGCGGGAGCTGTACGCGCCGGGCTCGAAGGCGTTGAAGATCTCGTGGGTGCGGGCGTCGCAATCGCGGAGGTCGTCCTCGTTGATGTAGGTGTCGTAGATGCGGTCGATCATCATGTTCCGCAGCGTCATGTCGTCGACGGGCGGGGCCTCGGGGCTGCCGGGAGCGATGTAGTGCTTGAAGCCCAGGCCCTCGAAGAAGTCCTGGTCGACGATGTTCGCGCCCGTCGACACGATCGCGTCGATCATGTTGTTCTCGAGCAGCGTGACGATCGCCTTCTTGAGGCCCGCGGAGATCAGCGAGCCCGCGAGCGTCAGGATGACGGCGCACTCCTTGTCCTTGAGCATCATCGAGTAGATGTCGGCCGCGTTCGCGAGCGTGCGGCTCGAGTAGGCCATCTTGCGGTACGAGTCGATCACCGGACGGGCGTCGAAGCCCGTGATGTCGATGTGCTTGATGGGGTTGCTGAGCAGGTCCTTCTTGGTCCAGTTCGCCATGGGTGGTCCTCCGCGGGCATCGGGCATGCGCGGGCGGTCGCCTCGCGCGTGCGGGTGCGTCTACGGCCAAGCCCCCCTGGCCTGAAGTTGTGGGTGGATGCACCGGGGGTGGCGGTGCTCCAAATGATAGCAGGATCGAGCCCCGGGGCGGCCCGCGGCGAGCCGGGGTGTGGACGGACTGCGGAGAAACCCGCTCGCCACCTGTCGCTTGCGACGCGGGACTGAAAAAACGGGCCGACGGAAGCGACGCGGCACGTTGCTCGGCGGTGCGGAAGCTCGTACCTTGGGAGCATGTCCGAGCAAGGTGGCGAAGGGAATCAGGGGCAGGGCGGGGGACGCCGCGGGAGGCGGGGCCGCGACGGACGCGCCGTGCGCCCGGCGACGTCGCTCGAGAAGATGTTCGACAAGGACGCGCCGCACGCCATCGAGGCGGAGAAGGCGCTTCTGGGCTCGATGATCCTCGAGCCCAAGGTGATCCCCGACATCATCGGCATGGTGCAGGGGCGGCAGGACTTCTACCGCGAGGCCCACGGCCACATCTTCCACGCGCTGCTGGACATCTACGACCGGCACGACGCGGGCGACCTCATCCAGACCACCACGCTCCTTCGCGACCGAGCCGTGCTCGACGCGGTGGGGGGCGAGGGGTATCTGCTCGAACTGGCCAACAGCGTGCCCACGGCCGTCAACGCGCCGCACTTCGCCCGCATCGTGGCGGAAAAGGCCAAGCTGCGTCGGCTCATCGACGCCGCGGGCGAGATTCTGTACGACGCGTACCACGTGGGCGAGGCCGGGACCGACGCCGCCCGCGAGGTGATCGACCGCGCCGAATCGATGATCTTCGAGATCGCGCAGGAGAAGTCGAGCTCCGACATGATGGCGCTCGAGCAGATCCTTGACGAGGAGATGGCCCGGATCCAGGCGATGGAAGAGGGCGGCGGCTCGATGTCGGGCCTGCCCACCGGGTTCGGCGAACTCGACAACATGCTGCTGGGCCTGCAGCCCGGCGAACTGCTCATCCTCGCCGCCCGTCCCTCGATGGGCAAGACGGCGCTCGCGCTCAATCTCGCCGAGGGCGTGGCCACGGGCTCGCTCCCGGTCCCGGGCGCGGCGCACACCCGCAGCGTGCCTGTCGGGTTCTTCAGCCTCGAAATGTCGCGGTCTTCGGTCTCGCTGCGACTGCTGTGCGCCAAGGCCCGCGTCAAGTCGCAGGATCTTCGCGGCGGGCGGCGACTGAGCAAGCAGGATCTGCACAACCTGGGCGCGGCCGCGGACGATCTCAAGAATGCGCCGCTCTACATCGACGACACCCCCGGGCTCACCGTGCTCAACCTTCGCGCCCGCGCGCGTCGAATGGTGCAGCAGTTCGGCGTGAAGGCTCTCTTCATCGACTACCTCCAGCTCCTCACCGCGCCGGGCTCGGCGAGGGAAGGCCGGCAGATGGAGGTCTCGGCCATCAGCCGCGGCGTGAAGGCGTTGGCCCGCGAACTCAACGTGCCCATCGTCTGCCTGTCGCAGCTCAACCGTGCCGCCGAACAGCGCGAGGGCAACCGGCCCCGCATGAGCGACCTCCGCGAGTCGGGCTCGATCGAGCAGGACGCCGACGTCATCATGCTGCTGCACCGCGAGGAGTACTACCACAAGGACGATCCCTCGTGGGCGCAGGAGAACCCCGATCGTGTGGGCGTCGCCGAGGTGATCATCGCCAAGCAGCGAAACGGGCCCACGGGCGTCGTCAAGCTCGCGTGGAACAGCGACTTCACCCGCTTCATGGACCTCGACCCCCACGCCGTCGCGCCCGGGGGCTACTCGAGCGTCAGCAGCGCGTTCGACACCTTCTCGGCGCCCGAGCCGCCGCCCCCGTCGCGGAGCGCGCCCGTCATGGACGCTCCCTTCGATCCCACGCCGCCGGCGTACAAGGGCTTTGCGCCGGGGCGCAAGACCGGGCCGATCGAGAATCATCGCGATGGCGGCGGGCCGGATCTTGACTTGGACATGGGGGATCCGTTGGAGTGAGGCTCCCCACGAGTTTCCCTCACCCGCTTTCGCGGGTTCGGAGGCTCGTGGCAACCGTCGTCCGCCCTTCGGGCGGCGTGCGCGGGGGACGCTCGGTGGAGCGTTCGCTTGGGTGGCGGCGTTGTTCAGGCGTCGGCTGGCGTGCTGTCGCCGAATGACGTCCCGGCTGCCCGTGCCGCGGCGATGAGCGGGTGATCGTGGGAGATCGTTCGTTGGCGGCCGGCTGGTTCGTCGAGGCCGATGTCGGTGAGGGTGCCGCCTCGCATGGCGACCATGCGGCCGAAGCGGCCGGCGAGAAGGAGCGTCATGGCGTGGTGGCCCATGGCGGTGCAGAGCACGCGGTCGAAGGCGCAGGGCACGCCGCCACGCTGGACGTGGCCCAGCACCACGTAGCGGCTCTCGATGCCGGTCATCTCCTCGAGGCGTTCGGCGACGAAGCGGCCCACGCCTCCAAGGCGGATGGGGTCGGGGCTCGTGGGATCGACCTTCGCGACCACCTGCGCGCCTCCCTTGGGGCGGGCGCCCTCGGCGACGGCGAGGAGGGTGGAACGCATGCCTCGACGCTGACGGTCGCGGAGCAACACGCCAAGGGCGTCGAGATCGAAGGGGATCTCAGGGACGAGGATGACGTCGCTGGCGCTCGCGATGCCGGCATGAAGCGTGATCCACCCCGCGTTGCGGCCCATGAGTTCGACGACCATGGCGCGGTGGTGGCTGTCGGCGGTGGTGCGGACCTTGTCGAGGGCGTCGGTGGCGGTGTCGACGGCGGTCTGGAAGCCGAAGGTGATGTCGGTGCCTTCGATGTCGTTGTCGATGGTCTTGGGCACGCCGATCACTCGCACGCCCATGGAAGCCAGCAGCGAGGCGGTGGTGAGGGTGCCGTCGCCGCCGATGATCACCATCGCGTCGATGCCTCGCGCGGACAGGTGGCGGATGCAGTCGCGGGTCTTGTCCTCGACGATGGTCGAGCCGTCGGGGTTCTTGCCCACGATGAACTTCGCGGGGTTGGACTTGTTGTTGGAGCCCAGGATGGTCCCGCCGCGGCGGAGAAGGCCATCGAGGTCGCTCATGCCCAACGACCTGATGCGATTCTCGACAAGCCCCAGATATCCCTCCTCGACGCCCATGACGTCGATGCCCCGGGCCATGGCATCGAGCGCGATGATGCGAATGACGGCGTTGAGGCCGGGGCAGTCGCCCCCGCCCGTGAGAATGGCGATGCGGCTGGGTTGCGTGGCGTGGTTGGCGGGTTTGGCGTGGTCGCTGGTCATGGCGCTTGGCCCTTCGTCAGACGCGTCGCCGCAGGCCGGCTGTCAGTCCGGCGCTGGCCGCCCCGGCGGAGGGCAACGCGCCCGTGAGCAAGGCGCCGAGCGACTGCGTCTGGGCGGCGAGCCAGCCGCTCGCGCCGCCGTAACGCTCCTGAAGTTCGGTCCAGTGGACGTCGACCAATCCCGTGGCGTGCAGGCCGTAGAGCAGGGCAAAGGCCCCGCCGACGATCAGGCCCGCCGTCTTGATCCACGGCCGGACGATCCACCCCGCGAGGAAGGCGGCGATGAAGCTCAGGCCGAGGCGAAAGAGGGAGGAATCCCAGATCGCCTTCACGCCCGCGGGGGAAGCGGGCCCCTGCTGCTCCGTGGCGGCCCGGGCGGCCAAGCCCGCCGCCGCGACTCCGTCGGCCGGCGGCGGCGGCGGGGCCGAGGTGAGCGCCATGGCGGCGCCCGCGATCATGCAGAGGGCCGAACCCCACAAGGCCAGCTTGATCCAGCGAGGCATCGGCCGAGGCGACGAGGCCGGCTGATCGTGCCCGCTCATCGAGTGAACTCCTTGGTCGCCTCGAACGGCCGGCCCGTCAACGCGTCCTCGAAGCGAACGCGGAGCGTGAACGTCGTGCCGGCGGCGGGGGCCGCGACGGGGGTCTCGATCGTGTAGTGCGTGCCCGTCACGCTCGAGCGGTAGGCATCGCGGAGGGCGGCGGGGCCGACGCGGTTGCTCGCGACCGTCGTGCCCGAGGCGTCCAGCAACTCGACCGTCATCACGCCCACCGCCTGCGTGAAACGCTGGCGGCCGTCGAGCGTCCGCAGGTGCACGCGAACGCCCGTGACCGGAGCCTTGCCCTCCGGCGGCAGCAGCGTCGAGAGGGCGTCGATCTCGAGGCGACTCACGGCGGGCGTGGCGGCGACCGCTTCCGGGTCCGCCCCGGCGTCGCGAGCCTTCGCCAAGAGCTTGACGCTCAGTTCATCGCGGGCGGCCGCGAGCGACTCGATCTGCCGCTGCTGCTCGGCGACCTTGCGACGCAGTTCGTCGTTCTGGATCGAGACGGTCGAGGAACCGCCGATGGTGCACCCGCCGATCAGCAGGGAGGCCGCGACGGCGGCGGGGGTCAGGCGTGCCTGGGTGCGGGACGTGGCGGAAAGCGGGTCCATCATGTGAGGTTAGGTCGGGGTCCCCGCCGGGTCCGCTCGTGCGGACAAGGGGGTCGGCCTGCCGATACTCTTGTTCCACTCGCATGTCCGCACCCTTCCGACCATACACCGCCGGCGGCGGCTTCCCCGCCATCTGGTACACCTTCCGCAAGGCCGCCGAAACGGGCGGCATTGGCGGAGCGTGGCGCATGTGGCAGGCCCTCAACAGCAAGAACGCCTGCAAGACGTGTGCGTTGGGGATGGGCGGGCAGCAGGGGGGCATGGTCAACGAGGCCGGGCACTTCCCAGAGGTGTGCAAGAAGAGCGTGCAGGCGATGGCCGCGGACATGCAGGGGCGGATTCATCCCCGGTTCTGGGAGGAGTTCGACTTCGACGCGCTCGAGCGGTTCACGCCCCGTCAGCTCGAGGCGGCGGGCCGCGTGGCCACGCCCCTCCACGCCGGATCGGGTGATCGGAGCTATCGGCCGATCTCGTGGGACGAGGCGATGGCGCGTGCGGCGACCGCGTTGCGGGAGGCCCCGCCGGACGATTCGTTCTTCTACCTGAGCGGTCGGTCGTCGAACGAGGCTGGGTTCCTGCTGCAGGTGCTTGCCCGCCTGCTGGGGACCAACAACGTCAACAACTGTTCGTTCTTCTGTCACCAGGCCAGCGGCGTGGCGTTGGCGAGCGTGACGGGCTCGGGCACGGCGACGGTGTCGCTCGACGACGTCGCCGAGTGCGACCTCTTCTTCCTCATCGGGGGCAACCCGGCGAGCAACCACCCCCGACTGATGCGGTCGCTGCTGGAGCTCAAGCGGGCCGGCGGCAAGGTGGTCGTCATCAACCCCATGCGCGAGGTGGGGCTGGTGCGATTCAAGGTGCCGTCGGATCCGATCAGTCTGCTCTTCGGGACGACGATCGCGGACGAGTACGTGATGCCGCACATCGGCGGCGACATCGCGTTGCTGCACGGGTTGCTGAAGGCGACGGTGTCGCGCGGGCTGACGGACCTCGACTACGTGGAATCGCGGACCGAGGGGTACGAGGCGGCGAAGGCGGCGGCGTGCGGGCTCGAGTGGGACGTCATCGAGGCGCATTCGGGCGTCGATCGCGGGACGATCGACCGGATCGCGGCGATGTACGGTCGCAGCAAGCGGACGATCTTCGCGTGGACGATGGGCATCACGCACCACGAGCACGGGGCGGACAACGTGCGGGCGATCGCGAACCTGGCGATGGCCAGGGGCATGCTGGGCCGCCCGGGGCGGGGGCTGCTGCCGCTGCGGGGTCACAGCAACATCCAGGGGATCGGCTCGATGGGCGCGGTGCCGCGGCTGAAGGAGACGACCGCCCGTGCGATCGCGGCGGAACTGGGCGTGACGCTCCCCGAGGGCAAGGGCATGGACACGCTCGAGTGCATCCAGCGGGCCTCGGAGGGGCGGGTGCGGTCGGCGGTGCACCTGGGGGGCAACTTGTACGGGAGCGCGCCGGACGCGGGGTTCGCGAAGCGAGCCCTCTCGAAGATCGGCACGACGATCTTCCTGACGACGACGCTGAACACGGGGCACATGCACGGGCGAGGCAAGGAGAGCATCATCCTGCCGGTCCTGGCTCGCGACGAGGAGCCGCAGGCGACGACGCAAGAATCGATGTTCAACTTCGTGCGGCTCAGCGACGGCGGGCGGGCGAGGTTCGCGGGGGCCCGCGCCGAGTCGGCCATCATCGTGGACTTGGGGCGGCGAGTGCTGCCGAGCCGAGTGGCCGAGCGATTCGGCGTGTTCGACGACCTGCGGGAAGTGCGGCGGACGATCGGCCGGACCATTCCCGGGTACGAGGCCATCGGAGGGATCGACCAGTCGCGGCGGGAGTTCCACGTCGGCGGGCGGCTCTTCCACACGCCCACCTTCAACACGCCCAGCGGTCGCGCCCGGTTCCACGCCGTATCGCTCCCTGAACCGACGGAGTTGGGGCACGACGTGCTGCGGTTGATGACGATTCGAAGCGAGGGGCAGTTCAACACCGTGGTCTACGACGAGGAAGACGTCTACCGCGGGCAGGAACGGCGGGACGTGATCCTCATGAGCCCTTCGGACATTCGGCGGCTGGGCCTGCGGGTCGACGGCCGCGTCACGGTCTCGAGCGAGGCGGGCGAGATGCGCGCGGTGCTGGTGCGGGAGGCCGACATCCGGCCCGGCAACGCCGCCATGTACTACCCCGAGGCCAACGCGCTGGTGCCCCGCCGCGTCGATCCAGAGAGTCGAACCCCGTCGTTCAAGAACGTGCCCGTGCGAGTGGTCGCGGAGCGGTCGCTTCCGATCATCGCGTCGCGCGGGCCTGGAGTCGTTCATGCGCAATCTTGAGTTCAAGGCCGAACTCCGCGAACCCGCCATCGCCCGCGAGGTCTGTCGCTCGCTGGGCGCGACGCTCATCGGCACCATGCATCAGGTGGACACCTATTTCCGCATGGCGTCGGGGCGGCTCAAACGCCGGGAGATCCGGGTCGACGTCCCCCCCGGCGAGAGCCCCGCCGAACCCGAGGTCGAGATCATCTTCTACGAGCGTCCCAACGAGGTCGGCGCGAAGGTGAGCCGTTTCCGGATCTATTCGGAGCAGCGGGCGGCGGAGGTCTTCGGTCGAGAGCCGCTGCCCATCTGGCTGGTGGTCAAGAAGGTTCGGACGCTGTACATGCTCGACAACACTCGCATTCACCTCGACCAGGTGGAAGGGCTCGGGTGGTTCCTCGAGTTCGAGCACCTCATGTCGCGAGACAAGCCCATCGAGGAGGCGAGGGGCGAGATCGCCCGGCTCAGGCAGGTCTTCTCGATGGTGGTCGGCGAGCCCATCGATTGCGGATACAGCGACCTCATCGCCGCGGGCCTCGAGGACGGCCGGGCCACCTGAACCGCCGACCGGGGCAAGCACGTCCGATCGTGACGTCGCTATCCTGCGGTCATGCAAGGCGATGATCACGTGAACCCGGCGGTGAGGTGGACGCACGGCCCCTTGATCTGGTCGGTGAGCGCGACCGTCGGCGCGACGGCCGGTTGGCTCCTCGCGTCGGCCGCTCCGGGGGTGCTCGACGACCGAGGGCAGGCCGTCATCGCCCCGTGGCTGGTCGCGCCCTTCGCGTTGCTGCTGGCGTCGATCGCCCTGATGCCCTTCATCAGCGAACGCGTCTGGCACCGGCACTTCCCCGACTTTTCGTTCGGGCTCGGCGCGTTCGTCGCGGTCTACATGCTCCGGGCTTTCGGCATGGTCGATCCGACCGGCCACGGAACGGTCGGCGGCCACGCCGTCACGCACGCCGCCGTCGAGTACTACTCCTTCGTCGCGTTGGTGTGCGGCTTGTACGTCGTCTCCGGTGGCATCCTGGTCGACATCCGCGGCCGCGCGACGCCCTTGTTCAACGCCGCGATTCTCGCCTTCGGGGCGATCTTCGCCAACGTGGTGGGAACCACGGGCGCGTCGATGCTCCTGCTGCGTCCGTTCATGCGGGCCAACGAGGGGCGGCTGCGGCCCATTCACGTCGTCCTCTTCATCATGATCGTGAGCAACTGCGGCGGCCTGCTCACGCCCATCGGCGATCCGCCCCTGTACCTGGGCTTCCTCAAGGGCGTGCCGTTCACCTGGACGACCACCCACCTCTGGAAGGAGTGGGCGCTGGTGGTGGGGTGTTTGCTGGCCGTCTTCATCGCGATCGACTGGCGGGTCGGACCCGCCCCGGCCGCCTCCGAGGGGGCGTCGAAGTTCTCGGTGCGGGTGTCGGGCGCCGCGGGCCTCGTCGCGCTGGTGCTCATGATCGCCGGCGTCTTCGTCGATCCCGTGCTCAAGTCGAGATTCGGCATCGAGGGGATCCCGGTGGGCGCCACTTTCCAGTTGACGGTCGCCGCGGCGTCGTACTTCCTGGCTCGTCGCGACATCCTCGAACGCAACCAGTTCTCCTTCTTCCCCGTGAAGGAGGTGTCGCTGCTCTTCCTGGGCATCTTCCTGACGATGATCCCCGCGCTGGGATACCTGGCGGCCAACGGGCAGAAGATGGGCGTGGACTCGCCCACCACGTTCTACTTCTTCACCGGTGCCCTCAGCGCGGTGCTCGACAACGCGCCGACCTACGTGAACTTCCTGCAGATCGCCATCGGGCCCGTCGCCATCGACCCCGCGAGCATCAAGGCGATGCTCGCGTCGCCCGAGGGGCCGGTCACGCTGGCGGCCATCTCCTCGGGCGCGGTCTTCTTCGGCGCCATGACCTACATCGGCAACGGTCCCAACTTCATGGTCCGCACCATCGCCTCGAGCGCGGGCGTCCGCATGCCCGGCTTCTTCGGATACCTGCTGCTCGCGACGGCCGTCCTCCTCCCCATCCTCGCCATCAACTGGTTCGTCTTCATCCGCTGAGCCGCGGCGGCCCGACGACCGAAATCATCGCGGGCCGAATCCCAAGGAGAGATGTTCGATCGGGTCGTCGCCCGATCACGCCTTTCGAGGATGTTCCATGCCTGCACGCTCACTGGTCATCGCCCTGATCTCGCTTGCCACGCTGGCCGCCCTCTCGGGTTGCATCATCGTCTCTCGCAACGAACGCGCCTTCGTCGACGCGTGGTCGGGCCCGAGCGAAACCCGAACCGTCACCGTCCCGCACGTGGCCGGTTCGCGGCTCGATGTCCGCACCCGCAACGGCTCGGTCGAGGTGCGTCAAGGTGGCGTCGACGAGGTGCAGATCACCGCCACGATCCACGCCAGGTCGCAGGACCGCCTCGCCAAGACCTCGCTCACCGCCTCGAGAGATGCTCAGGGCACGCTCGAGGTTCGCGTCGAGTGGCCCGACGGGCCTCGCAGCGGCGAAGGCGCCTCGATCGTGGTCGTCACGCCCTCGGCACCCAAGGTGTCGGCCGCCGGCAGCAACGGGAGCATCCTCGTTCATGCCGACGACTGTCTCGAGGTCGAAGCAACCAGTTCCAACGGCAGCATCGTCGTTCACGCTCCCATGGCGACCGTCAAGGCCGTCTCTTCCAACGGCAGGATCGAGCTTGATCGCGTCGCTCGGGCCGACGTGACCACATCCAATGCCGGTGTCAGGGTCGCCTTGGCGCCCGATTCCACCGGGCCGCTCGCCATCCGAACGTCCAACGGCCCGGTCGATCTGGTCGTCGGGCCCGCCTTCGGAGGCACGCTGCGGGCGGACACCTCCAACGCGCCCGTGCAGGTCGCCGTGGCTCGTGCTCTCGCCCGCAAGGCGGGCTTCGACTTCGGACCCGGAGCCGACTCCGTCGTCACCACCTCCAACAACACCATTCGCGTTCACGGCCGATGAGGGCCGCAGGCGAGGACACCCGCTCCGGGTGGCCGACGCCGCCTCCATGGTCCGATCCTGACGCTTTCCTCCCGCCTCCTCGCAACACCGCCGTGACTGCCCGAAATCGGCTGGGTCATCTTGCCGATGACCTTGCTCGGGGCGTCGCGGCGGCGTTGTTTTCGGCCGCATGCCCGGTTGGCGCTACCGATAACGCCACGGATCGGGTATAGTCAGGACGTCGGGCGGACCGCCATGAGCGAATCCATCACTCCAATCGAGACGACGCGGGGCTTTTCCCCGCCTTCCGTGACGCAGTTCAGCGTCTTCCTGACCAACAAGGTCGGGAAGCTCTTCGATCTGGTCGAGGCCTTCGAGGGTTCCAGCTGCAGCATCTGCGCCCTGTCCGTGCACGAGGCGAGTGACCACGCGGTCGTGCGGCTGGTCACCAACAACGCCAAGATGGCCGTCGAGATGCTCCGAAAGGAGAATCTTCCCTACAGCGAACGCGACGTCCTGGTCGTCGAGCTCTCGGGGTCGCATTCGCTCGCGAGCATGTGCCTCTGCCTGCTCTCGGCCGAACTCTCGATCCACTTCGCGTATCCGCTCATGCTCCGAAGCTGCGGCACGCCGACGATCGCGTTGGCCGTCGACGACTTGACGCTCGGCGGACAGATTCTCCGCCGCAAGGAGTTCCGTCTCCTGGGTGAAGCCGACCTCGCCGACCATCCCGGCTCGGCGGGTTCCTCGCATGGCTGAACGGCGGCCGGCCGAGTTGCGTTCGGCGGCCCAACGATGCAAACCCAAATCACACGGGCCCAAATCACACGGGCTTGGCTCAAAAACAACAAGGCCCGCACCGAACGGTGCGGGCCTTGGCGTTGACTTGGATCGAGGCTTCACGCAGCCGCGAGGGCGGCCGCGTGTGGGGTCACTGGCAGGTGCCCGTGGCGCAGGTCGTGCCGTTGCCGCGGTAGTTGCCCTGGACGGCCGTGCAGCGTTCCTCGGTCAGGACGACGCAGCGGACGGCGCCGGCGGGGTCACGGACGCAGCACGCGCCGGTGGCCGGGGGCGTGCAGGTGTCGGTGCCGCAGGTCGAACCGTTGCCGCGGAAGAAGCCCTGGCGGGCGGAGCAGTCGGTGCCGCTGAGGACCACGCACTCGACGGCGCCGGTGGAGGAGCGGACGCAGCACGCGCCGGTGGGCGCGGGCGGGGGCGTGCAGGTGTCGGCGCCGCAGGTGCTGCCGGGGCCGCGGAAGAGGCCTTGGCGGGCGAAGCACTGGTCGGCGCTCAGGACGACGCACTCGACACCGCCGGCGGCCGAGCGGACGCAGCACGCGCCGGTGGGGGCGGGCGGCGGGGTGCAGGTGGTGGCGGTGCAGGTGGTGTTGGGGCCGCGGAAGAGGCCCTGACGGGTGCGGCACTGATCAGCGGAGATCACGACGCACTCGATGCCGCCGGTGGCGGAGCGAACGCAGCACGCGCCGGTGGGGGCGGGCGGCGGGGCGCAGGTCGTGTCGGTGCATGCCGCGCCATTGCCGCGGTAGACGCCGCCGCGCTGACGGCAGACGTCGGCGGAGACAACCACGCACTGGATACCGGTGTTGGAGCGGACGCAGCACGCGCCGGTGGGGGGCGGGGGCAGGCAGGTGGCGCCGGTGCAGACGACGTTGTCGCCGCGATATGTGCCGTTGCGGGCGGCGCAGTCGGCGGCGGTCAGGCGCACGCAGGCGAGCGTGCCGCTGGCGTTGCGGATGCAGCACGCGCCAAAGACGGGCGGGGTGCAGGTGCTGGCGCCGCAATCGGTGCCGTCGCCGCGGTAGAGGCCGCGACGTTCGCGACACGCCGAGGGGCTGAGGATCACGCACTCGACGGTGCCGGTGGCGGAACGCACGCAGCACGCGCCGGAGGCAGTCTGGGCCGAGGCCTGCGAGGGGGCGAACGCGAGCACGGCCGTGGCGACCGCGACGGTACAGAGCGACTTGATGATGTTCACGACTCTCATGCTGCAGACTCCCTTCAAAACTCCCACGGAACTGCTCGTCACGCCGGCACGCTCCGGCACGATCATGGTGCAGACGAACCGCCCGACGCGGCCACCTCGCCATTATGCCAAGGCGCAACGACGGTTCGAGGCCCATATTGTCGCGGCAAGTGGAAAAACCCGGGATTTTCCCAGTTGAGACTCAGTGTCAGTAGGTCGCGGGCGTTGATTCCAAACGGAATGCGAACGCGCATGGGCTTCGTGTCCTCGCGGGTGCGGCAGCCATCGGCCGCGTCTTCGAGATCGACCGGGCCTGGTCGCCATCCGCCTCGTCACGGATCAGTCGTGTCGGATTCGGCCTCGGAGCGTCGCTGACGCATCATCGCACGACGCGAGGCGACTCCGCGATCATGCTCGATGACGCGTTGCGACTCATCGCCCGCCGCCGGGAACCCTGCGAAGACGAACTCGTCGGGCGAGCGGAAGGCCACGGCGGTGCGACGCGGCGGCGACGGGTCGCCCGCGAGTCGTTCCCCTCAGCGGGGGACCGCCACCGGGATTCGCGGCAGGCCGGGCGTACGCTGGGGGTGCGAGAGAGGAGGGCCGGGGCGATCCGGTCCGATGGACCTTGAGGCCACCGACGGAGCGCGACCACCATGGAACTGTACATCGACACCGCCAACATCGACGAGATTCGCCAGGCGCACGACATGGGCGTGCTCGACGGCGTGACGACCAATCCCTCGCTGATCGCCAAGGAGGGCGTGAAGTACGCTTCTCGCCTCGAGGAGATCTGCAAGGTGGTGAGCGGTCCGGTCTCGGCGGAGGTGATCGCCACCGACTACGCGGGCATGATGAAGGAGGGCCTCGAGCACTCCAAGATCGCGCCGCAGATCGTCGTGAAGTTGCCCTGCACGCTCGACGGACTCAAGGCCTGCCGCTCCTTCTCGGATCAGGGCATCAAGACCAACCTCACGCTCTGCTTCCAGAGTCTGCAGGCGCTCATGGTGGCCAAGGCGGGCGCGTTCCTGGTGAGCCCCTTCATCGGCCGCCTCGACGACATCGGGCAGGACGGCATGGCCCTGATTCGCGAGATCCGTCAGGTGTACGACAACTACGGCCTTCGCACGAAGGTGCTCGCCGCGTCGGTGCGGCACACGAACCACCTGCTCCAGTGCGCCCTGGCGGGCGCGGACGTGGCCACCTGCCCCTTCTCGGTCATCAAGTCGTCGATGACCCACCCGCTGACCGACAGCGGGATCAAGAAGTTCCTCGAGGATTACCGCAAGGCCTTCGGCTGAACAGGCGGCTTCATCTGAACACGGGGCTTCGCTGAACGCCGGTCTTTGGCCGACGCAGGGCCTGTTCGACTGAGCCGCCGGGTCAGGCCGACAGTGTCATCGCGTCGCTGGCGACCGGCTTGATCTCGCGAATCGCGGCGCCGCGCCTCGCTGCGGCCAGATCGAGGATCGCCGCGGCGGCGTCGTCGGCGGCGCGGGGGTTGCCCATCGCCCGGGCGGCCTGTCGCATTCGACGGACGCGAGCCGAGTCGAGCAGCAGGTCGACGGCCGCCTCGCCCGCCCTCGCGGGGTCGGGCACCAGCAGCGCCGCCCCGGCCTCGACCAGTTGACTCGCGTTGCGTTCCTCCTGACCGGGAATGGGCCTGAGCAGCACGGCGGGCAGGCCGCTGGCAAGGGCTTCCGCGGTGGTCAGGCCGCCGGGCTTGCCGACCATGACACCGGCGACGGCCATCAACTCGGGCATGCGGGTGGTGAAGCCCATGACTTGGCACGAGGGCATCCCCGGCCGCGGCTCGCGTGCCAAGGGTTCGAGGCGACGGCGAAGATCCTCGTTGCGGCCGCAGACGGCGACGACGTGGAACTTGCCGCGACGCGCGAGGGCTGCGTGCACGGCGAGGTCGACGCCCCCCAGGCCCAGGCCGCCGCCGCAGGCGAGCAAGACGGGGCGCCCTTCGGGGATGCGAAGGTCGCGTCGGCAGGCGTTCGCGGCGCCGAAATCGCCGTCGATGGGGATGCCGCAGGAGAGCGAGGGGGCTCCGTCGGCCGACGAGGCGATTCGTGCGGCGTCGGGCGAGGCGACGAGCATGAGGTCCGCGCCGGGAACGAGCCAGACGCCGTGCGGATGTCGATCCGTGACGCAGACGGCGAGCGGTGCGCGGGAGGCGGGGCCGACGCCGCGTTGCTTGGCGAAGGCGAGCACGCGTGCGGCGAGGAAGTGGGTGGCGACGATGACGTCGGCCTTGGCCAGGCACGGCGAGTGGAGCAGGCGGTCGAGCGCGTGGGCCTCGACGGCGCCGGAGAGGCCCGGACGGCGGGCGGGGCGGTCGGTGGCGTCGTACATGCGGCCCGCGAGGGCGGGCACGCGGGCGATGGCGGCGAGGTAGGCGTCGCGATAGCCGGCCACGAACCATCGGGGCGCGTAATCGAGGACCTCGATGATGCGGACGGAGGCGTCGGGCCGTGCACGGCGGATGGCGTGGCGGATGGCGGTGGCGGCGCGGGTGTGGCCGCAACCCACCGAGGCGGTGCAGATGACGACGCGAGGGTGGCGGTTCAGCACTCGACCTCCGAGGCGATGGGTTCGAGATCGGAGCCCGCGGGTTCGAGGGCGTGTTCGCGGAGCAGCGCCTCGATGTCGAGGAGTTCGAGGCGACCGTCGGCGTGCTCGGCGAGCGCGGTGGGCTTCTCGATCCAGTCGCCGCAGTTGGCGTACACGAGCGGCTTGCCGTCGTTCGATGACGTCTCACGGAGGACGGCGTTGTGGATGTGGCCGCAGACCACGCCGTCGTGGCCGCGTTGCGCGGCGTCGGCGAGCAGGAGCGACTCGAAGTCGGCCATGAACGTGCACGCGCCCTTGACGCGGAGCTTGATGGCCCTCGAGAAACTCAGGGGGCCCAGCCCGGCGAATCCGCGGGCGGCGTTGATCCAGCGATTGACGAGCACGAGGCGGTCGTAGGCCCAGCCGCCCAGGGCGGCCATGAGCCGCGAGTGACGGACGACAAGGTCGAACTCGTCGCCGTGGGTGATGAGCAGGGAGCGGCCGTCCGCGAGCCGGTGGACGGCGCGGGTGGCGACGCGGACGCCGCCGACGTCGAGCCCGGCGTATTGGCGGAGGGCGTCGTCATGGTTGCCCGGGACGTACACGACGTGCGTGCCCCGCTTGGCGAACTTGAGGATGCGGCGGACGACCTGATTGTGCGAGAGGGGCCATCGCCAGCGTTGTCGCAAGGCCCAGAGATCGAGGATGTCGCCGACGAGATAGAGCCGCTCGCATCGCACGTGCTTGAGGAACGTGGCGAGTTCGGCGGCGCGGGACCCCATGCACCCCAGGTGCACGTCGCTGATGAAGAGTGTCCTGAACTCGAGCTTCATGGGCCCTCCGTGGCCGGCGGAAAAAGACGCGTGTCGGTTGTGCGGCAGGGAATCATCGCACAACCGACACGCGGGATGTCGCCGCCAGTGAGGACTTCACGAAGGTTTTACGCAGCGGGCGTTCGCGGAGCCGCGTCGGGGCGGCGGTCCGGGACGTCCGTGCGGACTCGGGTCACGCCGCCGCGCGGGGCAGCGACGCCGCCGGCGCGGCCGGGGTGCGTTCCTGCCTCGCCCACGACGGGGGCATGTTGCGGGGAATCTCGATGCACTTGAAGGCCTGGCTGGACTTGGCGCCGATGCGCTTGGCCCATTCGACCATGCGGGCCACGCCCTCCTCGAGGGAGACCGCGTCGCCGGGCGAGAAGGCCTCGCGGGCGGCGTCGTGGCTGCTGTAGGCGTGGACGACCTCGTTGCGAGGCGGCAGGTGGATGATGCGAGAATCGACGCCCATGGCCCGGCAGACGACCTCGGCGAGATGGTTGACCGTGTGGGGCTGGTCGGCGCCGACGTTGAAGACGCGGTTGCGGGCCTTTTCGACGAAGGGCGCGCGGGCGATCACGGGCGCGACGTCGGCGATGTAGCTGAACGCGCGGGTCTGCTCGCCGTCGCCGAAGATCGTCAGGGGCTTGCCCTGCATGATCTGGTTGATGAAGATGCCGATCACGTTGCGGTAGCGGTCGCCGATGTTCTGGCGCTCGCCGTAGACGTTGTGCGGGCGGAAGATCACGTAGTCCATCCCGAACATCTCGTGGGCGCACCGCAGGTCCATCTCGACCGCGTACTTCGCCACGCCGTACGGATCCTCGGGGAGGGGCGTGGTGGTCTCGAGCATCGGCAGCTGGTTCCTGCCGTACACCGCGATCGAGGAGGTGAAGACGAAGCACTTGGTGCCCGCGTTCACCGCCGCGTTGATCAGGTTCACGCTGCCCGCCAGGTTGTTGCGGTAGTTGAACGAGCGGATGAAGTGGCTCAGGCCCTCCGCCGCGTACGCGGCGAGGTGGAAGACGTGCTCGAAGCGGTACTGCAGGAAGAGCCGCTGGATGAGCTCGTTGTCGGTGATCGTCCCCTCGACGAAGAGGGCCTTCTCCGGGACGTTCTCGATGAAGCCGCCGCTCAGGTCGTCCAGGACCACCACGTCGTGTCCCTTGGCGAGCAGTTCGTCCGCCACGTGGGAACCCATGAAGCCTGCGCCGCCGGTCACAAGAACTGCCATCGTGTCGTCTCCTGGTGCGAGTGGTGGAAGGTGGGGATTCGTGGAAGGGAATCAGCGGGCCATGGGCGTGGCCGCCGGGGGCGTGACGCCGTCGGGCCGGTTCGCGGGCAGGCCGTTGTGGGCGCACTGCCGGTAGCCGTCGATCGCCGCACGCTCCTCGGGGGGCATGCGGTTGGCCTCGAAGAGGGCCATGAACGCCTTGAAGTGACGGGCGGCCTCCTCGCGTCGTCCCGACAGCAGCCGCCGGATGCCGCGGAGCGCCGAGGCCGTGCCGAAGGCCGTCTCCACCGCCGCCATCGCGAGCCATCCGTGGAACTTGCGGTGGTAGTGTCGGCGGCTGCGGGTCATGATGATGTCGAAGCGCAGCTTTCGAGGCGTCTTGACCGTGCTGAGCCCGTGGTGGTGCAGCACGTGCGTGCCGGGGTGATACCACACCTCGTGCCCCGCCGCCCGCATTCGCATGCCGATGTCCGGGTCGTCGCAGTAGAAGAGGTAGTGTTCGTCGTGGTGGCCCATCGACTCCATGAGCGAGCGTCGGGTGAAGAGCGCGCCGCCGCAGACCCAGTCGACCCGCTCGGTGCCCAACGCCCGCGGATAGCGCTTCTGGATGCCGTCGGCCCAGCTGGCCTTGCGGAGCATCCACGCGATGCCCAGGATGCCCGCGATCTCGCGAAGGGGCGTCGGGAATCGCTGCGCGGAGACCTGCGGCGAGTGGTCGGGGCCGCGGAGCGCGGGGCCCGCGACGCCGCACGCGGGGCGATCGTCCATGAAGCGGACGAGCTCGCGGATGTTGCCCGGCTCGAGTTCGGTGTCGTCGTTGAGCAGGTAGAGATACTCGCCGTTGGCGGCTCGCATCCCCTGGTTGACGGCCCGGGTGTAATAGAGGTTGACCGGGTTGCGGATGAGCCGCACGCCCGGGAACTCCTCCGTCACGACCTGCGCGGTGATGTCGGTGCTCGCGTTGTCGACGACGATGATCTCGCCGTCGACGCCCTCCATGGCCTTCTGCACCGAGCGCAGGCAGGTTCGGAGCAGGTCGTGCTGGCTGAAGGTGACGATGATCGCCGAGACGCGCATGCGGTGTTCCTCGCGAGCGGGTCCGGAACCGTCCGGGTGGGTCGCCTCGCAGGTCCGGGTTCATCGGCAGATTCAGTGGATCCCTGTGCACCGCTCCGTCGATTGGCGATCGGGGCACGCCGCGGAATCGTCACGGCCGAAATGGCCGGAAGGCCCGGCACGGGCCCTCCGGTCCGAAGGATGGTTGTCGGACCTCGAGCGGAACGATCACTCCGCGGCGGCGAGCTTGCGGCGGCGGAGGTGGCGGGCGCCGAGAAGGCAGCCGAGTGTGCCAAGCCCCGCCAGCCCGGCCGGCGGCAGCGGGATCATCGTCAACTGGTCCTGCCCCGGTTCGCAGTAGATGCCGCCGCCGTTGCAGCCCCACAGGCGCAGAATTCGCACGCCCTTCAGGCCGTCGGCGTTGGCCTTGGCCCAGTTGTACAGGGCGAGCGAGTCACCCGTCAGCGAACTCACGGTGACCTGGCCCTGCGCGGCCCAGATCGCGTTCTGGATGGCGTCGGTCTGGGCCGCGGTCGTGTAGCCCGCAGCGAACGAGCCCACCCGTCCGAAGGTGCCGCCGCTCGCGAACTCTCGGTACAGCTTCGCGGTGATGTTGCTCAGCGGCGTCACCACGGGCGTGAGGAGCGGGTTCGTGCTCGAGGCTTGCGTCGACGAGGTCGAGATCTGTCCGATGTACGTCTTGTTGAAGTCGAGGGGCGCACTGCGTTCCACGCAGAAGGTGTAGAACTGCCCGTTGGGCAGCCCTTGGCCGTTGGGGTATCCGATGTCGCCATCGATGCGATTGACGATGAACGCGCCTCCCGACGAGCCGTTGAAACGGCTGCCCGCGGGGGCGTCCGAGATCCGAAGCTGGCCGTCGGCCATGGCCGCGCCCGAGGCGGCGGCGAGGAGGACCGAGGCGGTGACGGCGAACGCGCGGTGCTGCATGATGGTTTCTACCTCTCTCCATGTGCTGCGGAAAGGCCTCGACGTCGCCGGTGGCGGCGCCGGGATCGGCCTTGCCTCGCTGGGCCCGATCGACCTTCGATCATGGCTGCGATACGTTCAATGTGTACGATCGCATGCTCAATGCAAGGGACTCGACGGTCACGCGTGGGTGTCGGCCGTTCAAGGCGCCGTCTGATCCGGGTGTGCCGCTCCAATGCTCCTGCGCCCGACATTCGTCCGACAACCTCCAGCCGAACAAGGCGCCGCCTTCGGTGCCCTGGTGATGAGCATGGCCAGTCCGTTCGACATCCGTCGTTGGCGCGTCGCGAGCCAAAAACCCGAAAGGCCCGTTGAAGGGCCTTTCGGATCATGGGTGTCGTGCGAGGGGGCTCACGCCGCGGCGAGCCGGCGGCGTCGAAGGTGGCTGGCACCGACGAGGCACACCATGGTGCCCAGGCCGGCCCACGCGGCGGGCGGCAGCGGGACCATGGTGAGCTGGTCCTGGCTCGCGCCCGAGTAGACGCCGCTGCTGTTGGTCGTCCACAGCCGCAGGATGCGGACGCCCTTGAGGCCGTTGGCGTTGAGCCTGGCCCAGTTGTACAGGGCGAGCGAGTCGCCGGTCAGCGAGTTCACGGCGATCTGTCCCTGGGCGGCCCAGATGGCGTTTTGGATGGCGTCGGTCTGGGCGGCGGTGGTGTAGCCGTTGACGAAGCTGCCGACGTTGCCGAAGCGGCCGTTCTCGGTGAACTCGCGGTAGAGGCGGGCGGTGATGCTGCTCAGCGGAATGGTGCCGGACGTGACGTTGGAGTTGCTGCCCTGGCTCGAGGACGTCGAGATCTGGCCCCAGTAGGTGGTGGCGTTGTTGAGGTTGATGGACGCGTTGCGTTCGACGCAGAAGGTGTAGAACTGATTCCAGGGCAGGCCCAACTTGTTCGGATCGCCGATGTCGCCGTTGACCCACGTGGCAACGAACGCGCCGCCGGTGGTGCCGTTGTACTTGCCGGTGGCGTCGGCGAACTTGACCTGGCCGTCGGCCATGGCGAGGCCGGCGGTGCAGGCGGTGGCGAGCGACGCGAGGACGATCGAGGTGCGGTTCTTCACGATGGTGTCTCCCTCTCCAGGTGTTGCGGGCCCGGCGAGGCGGACGCACCGTGCGTCTCGTGCTCGCCGTCCTTGCATCTCGCGGCCGTTTGATCCGGTCCGCGTGATGCGTGTCTGCCCACAAGGTGCCCGATGACGGCCCCCTTGTCCACGCCTCGGGGTGTTCCCGGTGCACCCGGAGTTCGATCGGGCACGCTTGCGAGGACTGTGCGATTCGAGAGGGCCGAATCCCCAATGAAAACGCCGGGGACGAGGTGTCCGAGAATCGATGCGGGACTCGGGGAACTCCGGGGGTCTTGAGCGGCCCGGCGGACGGGCCGATGGGCGTCCGGCACCGGTTCCAAAAACGCCGAAAGGCCCGGTGAAGGGCCTTTCGGATCATGCGTGTCGCGTCGGGCGACTTACGCCGCGGCGAGCCGGCGGCGTCGAAGGTGGCTGGCGCCGACGAGGCACGCCAGCGTGCCCAGGCCGGCCCACGCGGCGGGCGGCAGCGGGACCATGGTGAGCTGGTCCTGGCTCGCGCCCGAGTAGACGCCGTTGGTGTTCGTCGTCCACAGCCGCAGGACGCGGACGCCCTTGAGGCCGGCGCTGCTGTTGAGGCGGGCCCAGTTGTACAGGGCGAGCGAGTCGCCGGTCAGCGACGTGGTCGAGATCTGTCCTTGTGCGGCCCAGATGGCGTTCTGGATGGCGTCGGTCTGCGCGGCGGTGGTGTAGCCGTTGACGAAGCTGCCGACGCGTCCGAAGGTGCCGTTGCTGCGGAACTCGCGGTAGAGGCGGGCGGTGATGTTGCTCAGGCGGGTCGTGCCGGTCGTGACGTTGGAGTTGGCGCCCTGGCTCGAGGACATCGAGATCTGGCCGAAGTACGTCGTCGTGCCGTTGAGTTGGATGCTGGCGTTCCGCTCGACGCAGAAGGTGTAGAAGTTGTTGCCGGTCAGGCCCAGGCCGCCGGTGAGGCCGACGTTGCCGCCGACGCGCTGGGCGACGAACGCGCCGCCGGTGGTGCCGTTGAACTTGCCGGTGGCGTCGGTGAACCTGACGGTGTCGGCGTTGGCCATGCCGGCGGCGCAGGCGGTGGCGAGCGAAGCAAGGACGATGGACGTGCTGATCTTCATGACGGTGTCTCCCTCTCCAGGTGTTGCGGACCCGGCGGCCTCGACGCGACGCGCGTCTCGTGCTCGCCGCTAGGTGCATCTCGCGACCGTTTCATCCGGGCCGACGCGATGCGTACATGCCCACAAGGTGCCCGATCCCGGCCGATGCGGCCATCGCCCGGACCGTGAGACCGCCCGCCTGGGGCGTCGGCGTCACGGCTGGCGCACGTGCGCCATTCGGGAGACTGAAATCCCCAATGGAGTCTCTGGGAAGGCCACGTCCGCGAATACGACCGCCCCTCGGGGATTCACCCGGGTTGGAGGGGGGGCTGGTGCGGGTGTGGAGGTGGAAAAATGACCGCAAGGCCCGTGAAGGGCCTTGCGGTTCGACGTGCTGGATGTCAGGAGCGACGCATCAGGCCGCGGCCAGCTTGCGGCGACGGATGTGGCCCGCACCGAGAAGGCAGGCGAGCGTGCCGAGGCCGGCGTAGGCGGCGGGCGGCAGCGGCACCATGGTCAGCTGGTCCTGACCGGCGCCCGAGTAGACGCCGTTGTTGTTGACCGTCCACAGCCGCAAGACTCGGACGCCCTTGAGGCCGTTGGAGTTGTTCTTGGCCCAGTTGTACAAGGCGAGCGAATCCCCCGTCAGCGTGCTCAAGGTGATCTGGCCCTGCGCGGCCCAGATGGCGTTCTGGATGGCGTTGGTCTGGGCCGCCGTCGTGTAGCCGTTGGCAAAGGAACCCACCAGCCCGAAGTTGCCGCCGTCCATGAACTCGCGGAACAGCCGTGCGGTGATGTTGCTGAGGCGGACTTCGCCGGCGGTGTTGGAGGACGACGAGTTGCTGTTGGAGGAGGTGGCGATCTGGCCGAAGTAGGTCGTGCCGAAGGAGATCGACTGGTTCTTCTCGACGCAGAAGGTGTAGAACTGGTTCACCGGAAGGCCAAGGCGGTTGGGATCGCCGATGTCGCCGCTGACGCGGGTGCCCAGGAACGCGCCGCCTCCGGAGCCGTCGTACTTGGTTCCGGCCGGGGCGTCGGTGAAGCTGACCTGGCCGTCGGCCATGGCGAGGCCGTGGGCCGAGGCGATGACGAGCGAAGCGATGGCGAGCTTGGTGCGGTTCTTCATGGCGTTGTCTCCCTCTCCGTGTGGCGGAAGGCTCGACCGTCGCACCATGCGGCGGATCGGAGCCGTTCCGTTGTCTGTCCCCGGGGAGGCTTGTGGGCCGTCGTTGTCCCCGGGTTCGACCAGACTGTGCACCACGGATCGGGGATTGCCACGGCCAGGAGATCCGCCGGGTCGCTTTCGACCGTCGCCGTGACGGTCGTGCGGATCATGTCGTTGCAGGTCTCGTTCGCAACACCGGCGTGCAAGCGAACGGACCCCTCCTCGCCGCCCGGCCGAGCCGATCGGGGCGAGAAGGGGTCCGTCATGAACGGGGGCGGAGCGGCCGCGGGGCCGAGAACGATCGTCACTCGGCATCGTTGCGGCGGCGGCGGCGGATGTGCGAGTGGAGAAGGCAGCCGAGCGTGCCCAGGCCCGCATAGGACGCCGGCGGGAGCGGAATCATGATCAAGGGATCCTGGAAGAGCGTCAACTGGTCCTGCGCGTTGCCGGAGTAGACGCCGTTGACGAAGCTGCTCCACAGACGGAGGACGCGAACGCCGGTGATGCTGCCGTTGTTGTTCGCGCTCGCCCAGTTGTAGAGGGCCAGGGCGTCGCCCGAGATGGCGCCGAGTTGACCCTGCGCGTACCAAATGGCGTCCTGAATGGCATCGGACTGCGTCGGGGACGTGTAGCCGGCCGCGAAGGAGCCGACGCCCCCGAAGTTGCCGCCGCTGCGGAACTCGCTGTACAACTTGGCGGTGATGGGGCTCAGGGGCGTGGTGGAGGTCCCCGTGCTCGACGACGTGGCGAGTTCGCCGTAGTACGTGACGCCGAAACTCATGTACGACGTGCGTTCGACGCAGAAGGTGTAGAAGCAGGGGGCGGCGAGGCCCAGGCCGCCCGTCTCGCCCCCGTAACCGTTCAGCACATTCATGACGAACGCGCCGCCGCTGCCGGGCGATTGGTACTTGCCGGTGGCGTCGGCCAGTCGCACTTGGCCGTCGGCCATCGCGAGCTGGCCGAAGGCGGCCGTTGGGACAAGGAACAGCAAGGCGCGATAGCTCATGACGATGGATCCCTCCCGTGCGGACCGGCGCCGGATGCCGCCGATGCAGGCGGCGTCGGTCGATCGGTCGGACTTGTCGCTCCCGTCCGGAGGGCTGTCGCCCTCGCACCAGTCGGGATCGTCCTCACACTCTGCACCATCCTCAGGGGGATGCAAACCGCTTCCCGAGGAGAGAGCGAGAAAATCGTCGCCGGAGGATGCGACTGCAACGGTCGTGACGATGGTGACGAGGATGCGGCCTGCGCCGGCCGGTCCTGCCGCGATGGACGATGTCGACGACGCGCGATGAAAGGGCGACGCCTCCCCGGACCGGGCGCAAGGCCGCGAATCGGGGAGGCGTCGTGATGGGCGTGCGAGATGGAATGCCGTCGAGGGCCCGGTCAGTCGGCGTCGTTCCTCCGGCGGCGGAGATGGGCGAGGCCCAGGAGGCCGCCGAGCGTGCCGAGGCCCGCATAGGCGGCCGGGGGCAGCGGGACGATGGTCAGGGTGTCCTGCCGGGCGCCGTAGTAGCCCAAGGTGGCGTCGTACTGGTTCCAGAGTCGGAGGACGCGGACGCCGTGAAGGCCGCCGTCGTTGTTGGCGCTCGCCCAGTTGAAGATCGCCTCGGCGTCGCTCATGATGGCGGTCTTGATGGCGGCGGAGAAGCCGTAGGAGGCCATTTCCGCCGTGCTGAAGGTGGCGATCTCCTGCTCGGAGTACCAGATCGCGAACTGGATGGCGATGGTCTGGAAGGCCGTGGAGTAGCCGGCGCCGAAGCTGCCGACGCCCCCGAAGAGCGGATCGCTCGCGCCGCCCGTCCCGCTCCGGAACTCGCAGTAGATGCGGGCGGTGACGCCGCTGATCGGATCGGGGTTGCCGCCGCCGACGCCGCCGGCGACCGCGCTGCTCGCGATCTCGCCGAAGTACGGCGTGTTGTACTCGAAGCTTTCGTTGCGTTCGAGGCAGAAGCTGTAGAAGGCTCCCTGCCCCGCCACGCCGCCCGTGGGACTCAGCCCCAGGTCGCCGAGTACGCCGATGTCGCCCGAGAGTCGGTTGATGATCATGCCGTTGTACTTGGGGTCGGACGACGACGTGATCATGAGTGCGCCGTCGGCCAGCGCGGTTCCGTGCGCGAGCCCCGCGAGGAGGCCCGCTGCCAGCACCAGTATGTTGCCGCGAATCTTCATGAATCGAACTCCATTCTTCCGTGCGGATAGAGCGACATCCTGCGCAACCCTGCGCCGCGCAGCGACGGCCTGCGAGCTCGCCGCCCGCCCCGGTTCGCCGGCGCCGAACGGCATCGTGGAATGTGGAGGCATCCCGCCGGCCTCCGCGTCACAGTGTGAGCGATCCTCGCTTCCCCGTCAAGGCTTGCAGGCGTCAATGCCGGAGGAATCCGTGCATTTTGCGCAGGCGTCACGGCCTTCGGGCCATTATGAGACAAGTTCGATGTCGCCGCCGCGACGCGGTCGAGGTTCCCGGTCCGCCGAGCGGCGCACGCACGATCGTTCCTGGAAGCGTCGATGCGAAACGCACGACGCGAGCTGGTCGGACGGCACGGGGCGAATCGCTTCTCGCGTGCCCGTGCGGCGCGAGCCCGGTCCTGGCCGGGAGCAATGAGCGACGCCCCCCGAAGCGGCCGCGAGGCGGCGGCTGCGGGGGGCGTCAAGACGGTGCGTTCGGACGAGGCGCCGAAGCGATCACTCGGCGTCGTTCTTGCGGCGACGCAGGTGCGACATGCAGAGGAGTCCGCCGAGCGTGCCCAGCCCCGCGTACGCGGACGGGGGCAGCGGGACGATGGTCAGCACGTCCTGGCGATTCCCGTAGTATCCGAAGGTGGGGTCGTATTCGTCCCACAGGCTGAGGATGCGCACGCCGTGCAGCCCGCCGTCGTTGTTGGCCCGGGCCCAATCGAAGATCGCCTGCGCGTCGTCGATGATCGAGGCCTTCTGGGCCGCGCTGAAGCCGTAGTTGGCGAGCAGCGCGACGTTCAGCGCGGCGAACTCGTCCTCGGAGTACCAGATCGCGAACTGGATGGCGATGGTCTGGAAGGCGTTCGAGTAGCCGGCGCCGAAACTGCCCGCGCCTCCGAAGAGCGGGTTGCTCGCGTCGCCCGGTCCGCTGCGGAACTGGTGATAGATGAGGGCGGTGGTGGCGCCGAGGGGGTCGGGGCTGCCGCCGCCGACGCCGCCGTCGGTCGCGCCGGTCGCGATCTGGCCCAGATACGACGTGTTGTATTCGAAGATCTCGTTGCGTTCGACGCAGAAGGTGTAGAACGCCCCCTGCCCCGCCACGCCGCC
>JBAXFU010000011.1:0-52541 GCA_037139735.1 Phycisphaerae bacterium | reverse complement strand
CCGAACACGATCGACGCATCCCGCACGCCATTCACCACAACACGACATCCTCGCGAACGCGATGACGCCCAACGCCATCGACGTGACGCGTCGATGGCATCCGCATGACGCCCCAGGCGTGTCGCCAGCCCGAAGGGCGTCCCTTCGTTGAGCCGGGGTGCGCAGCGAGTCTTCGAGCAAGCCCCCGGCGGAGCCAGACGCGCCATGCCATCACCACGCCGAACACGATCGACGCATCCCGCACGCCATTCACCACAACACGACATCCTCGCGAACGCGATGACGCCCAACGCCATCGACGTGACGCGTCGATGGCATGCGCGTCGTCACGCCACGTCGCCCTGGCCGGCCCGCCGCCGGGGGCTTGCTCGAAGACTCGCTGCGCACCCCGGCTCAACCAGGGGACGCCCGAAGCGGGCTGGCGGAGAAATGCGCGGATTGGGACCGACACGACCACGCCGAACGCGATCAATGCGGCACGTCAATGGCATCCGCTTCATCACGCCGGGGGCTTGCCCGCACAGCCGGGCGACCGCGCCTCACCCCTCCTCGGGCACCAACGCCTCCAGCAGCGAGATCACCGGCTCCGACACCTCCGGCGCGTAGACGTACCACGCCCCGCCGCGACGAAGCACGAGCACCCGCTTGCCCCCCGGGCCCGTGCCCGTGCCCGCCGCGAGCACGCAGTGGGGGCCTCGGGGCGTCACGGGCACGATCGTCAGCCACGCCTTGACGCCCTCGGCCGAACCCAGCGAAATCGTCGAGGCTGGCGTCGTGCAGAGCAGCGCCAGCAGACGCTGGATCGTCGTCGCGTCGCGAGGCCCGCTCGCGAGCGGGCCCTTGAGCGTCCACGAATCGAGGTCGCGACTCAGCGTCACGCGACACGACGGGTGCTCGCCCTTCGCGATCGTCGCCCCGTCCGGCGGGGTCATCGCCGCCGCGTCGATCATGTCCTCTCCCGTGGGAATGCGTCCGAACGCGAACCGCGTCAACTCCGCAGCGGGCAACTCGAGCGCCGTCCGAAGCGCCACCGTGCCCGCGTCGATCTCCAGCGGCGTCAGATCGCCCGGCGCCACGAGCATCGCCATCGGCCCCCACAGCGGCGTGTCATCCCCTTCGCGGCGAACGGTCGCCACCGCCATGAGCGACGCGCCCGAAGCGTCGCCCGCTCCCAGCACGCGAAGTTCCTGCACCAGTGACGATCGCTCCACCTCGCCCGAAGCGTTCGCCCGCGTGAGCGTCGAGCGAACCGTCGCGATCAGCGTGGGCGTGGTCTTCGCCGCGACGTCCGAGTCGGGCGGACCGATGAGCCGCGACGCCGAAAGGGCCGCGCACGAGCGGAGTAGCGGCGCCACGCGGTCGGGGTCGGCGGGAATCCTCGCTTCCGGCAGGCCCCAGCGGCCCGACGACTTCTTGAGCAGCACCGTGCCGCGAATCGATTCGAGTTTCACCTCCGCGCCGTCCGCCACCGAGGCGCCGGCGAACACCCCCGGGTTGCGCCAGGCGCGGAGCGATTCGGGCTCGAAGAGGCGCGCCACGTCGGCGGAAATCCGCAGGGTTCCCTCGCCACCTTCCACCTGCACCAACGCCTGACCGCCCAGCCACGTCGAACGCTCGCTGAAGACCACCCGGCCCGATGCGGGCGCCGCCGACCACGTCGCGACCGTGCCGGGCGCGAAGCCCGACGACGCCACGGGCTTGGCGTCGCGGACGGCCTCGCGCAGCAGCCGCGTTGCACTCCGCACGCGGGCGTCGTCGACCGGCCACGCGGGTTGCCCGGGTTCCCTGAGCAGGAATCCAGGCGGCAACGCCCACTCGGTGGGGATCGCCTCGACCGCCAACGCCACGCCACCGGCGGACTTCACGCTGATGCCCATGACCGGCGAATGCTCGAGCCGCTGGAGCCACTCCGGCAGCGTGGCCGTCTGGCCGGAGGAGCCGGTCTTGGGCGGAGCCAGCAGGAACCACGCCGCCATGGCGAGGCCGAGCGTGAGAATGGCGGCAAGCAGCGCGGTTCTGAAGTTCATGCGGGCGTGTCCGGGTTCTGGTCCCCAAAGGTATCGGCCCCTCCGACCCCGGCCCCGGGGGCCGCGGCTATACTCTGCCCCTTGGAACGCCGATTCCAAGACGCCACGGGGTGTAGCGCAGCTTGGTAGCGCGTCTCGTTCGGGTCGAGAAGGTCGCTGGTTCGAATCCAGTCACCCCGATTAACGCCAAACGCCGCAAGCCCAAGGGTTTGCGGCGTTTTGCGTTGGGTCCGGCCAGTGGCGTCGTCCGCGACATCGCCTGCGACGCTGATCGTTGCGAGCCCTTGCCGCTCGGTTTGTTCCTCTCGATTTTGCTCGCCATCCAGCAACGCACAGGCAACGCCTGCCGCTCGCTTCGGGATGTTGACCTTGAGGACCCCTGGTCGACCGATGGGAACCTCGACCCCGGCTGCCTCCGGGTTTCCACCCTCTCCAGCCGCGTTTCGTCGAAGCCCTTCTTCTCGCCGGCCTCCGCCGACGGTTCGATCAGCACCACCGAGTCGATCAACACCGGCATCGCCGCCACCCGGCGCCTCGTCACGCCCGCGGACATGGTCGACGCCCGCCCCTTCACCATCGGCTTCAAGGCCATGGCCTCGGTGGCGTTCGATCTGGCGGCGGCAGGTCGATGCGATTCGGCGGGTGAACTCCCGCCGCGGAGGCAGGTGTCACGCACTTGGGTCAATCCCCCAAGGCGAAACCCCAAGGCGAAACCCCAAGGTGGAGCCCTCAAACGGCTCGGACGACGGACCTCGCCGTCGCGATCGGGAAAGTGGAGCGGAGGAGAGTCGAACTCCCGACCTCATCATTGCGAACGATGCGCTCTACCAACTGAGCTACCGCCCCATCGTGAATGTGTCGATCCGGCCGTGGGCGGCCTTTTCGAGGGGACGACTATAGCGCACCGCCGATGCGAGTGTCGAGTCCGGATCGCGACGATTAGGAACGTGTTTGGAGTTGGCGATCCATCGATCCGGCGGATCTCGCCTCAACGAGTGCAACGTTCCCGAGCGGCTATGGTCCTCCCATGGCCTCGCCGGTCCCATTCCCGTTGTATGGGGTCGCCGATCCTGTCAGCAGCGCGACGCACCTGTTCGGAGCGGTCGTCGCGGCCGCCGCCGCGCCGCCCCTGCTGAACCGAAGTCGGGGCGGACATCGCCTGAGTCTCGCGATCTTCTCCATGGCCGCGGTGCTGCTCTTGTCGTGCAGCGCGATCTTCCACTGGGCCAGGGCCACCGAGTGGAGGCACGCCCTCCAACGCCTCGACCACGCGGCGATCTTCATCCTCATCGCGGGCACCTTCACGCCGATCCATGCCATGCTCTTCGCGGGGCTGGCGCGTTGGGGCATGCTCGGCCTCATCTGGACGATCGCGGCCGCGGGGATCGCCCTCAAGCTCGCCTTCTTCGAGACGTGTCCTGCCTGGCTGGGCATCGGCGCGTACGTGGCGATGGGGTGGCTCGGCGTGTACGCGATGACCGCGCTGAGTCTTCGCTACGGCGTGCGGTTCATGTGGCCCCTGCTCCTCGGGGGCATCATCTACACCCTCGGTGCGGCGGTGGAACTGGCCGAGTGGCCGCTGCTCTGGCCTCGCGTCGTCAGGCCCCACGAACTCTTCCACCTCGCGGTCCTCGCGGGACTCGCATGTCACTGGTGGTTCATCGCGAGAGTCGCCAACCTCGCGGCAGACCACGCCTCCGGCCTCGAGCCCCGGTGGCGGGAACGCACGGCGACCACATGGCCCGAGGCGACGGCTCAAGCTCCGTCAAGCAGAACCGAGGCGGCGGCTCCACACCTGCCGCAGGCGCCCGGTCACCCGATCCCGAACCCGCGCTTCGAGCCGTGAGGATGCATCCCTTCCGACCATGGCCCGCGCCAGGTTGACTTGGGTCTTCCGCGTCACTCCGGTCCCGGCAGGTCTCGCAAGAACGCCGTCAGCCGCTCACGCGTCGGGCTTTCCGCGTCCCGCACGTAGGCCCCGCTCACGGCGCACGCCGTCGCGAGGCATTCCTCCAGGTTCAGCCCGTGCACCTGCGCGAAGGCGAAGCCCCCGTTGAAGTGATCGCCCGCCCCCGTCGACAGCCGCGGCTGCGCCGTGAAGGGCCCGTCGAACCAGCCGGTCGCACCGCTTGCATCCGCCGCGCCCGCCCCCTCGCGAGGATGGATCACCACGCAGTCGAGCCCCAGCCGCTCGCGAATCGCCGCCGCCGCCTGACTCACGCGCTGGCCCAGCGTCGCCATCGACCCCTCGCCATACACCCCCAGACCCAGCACCGAGGCGATCCGCTGCGATTCCGCCAGGTTGAGCCCCAGCGTCACCGCCACGCCCGGTGCGGCTTCCAACTCCCGCAGTTGCTCGAGAGCGCCGCGAATGTCGCCGTCCGTCCGCTTCGCCGGGTCCGACAGGTCGATGAAGACCCGCCTCGCCTTCGCGCTCGCCCGGGGCAGCACCTCGCGCACCAAGCCCCGCCAGATCCCCGGCACACCCCCCAGGAGCGACCAGTTCACGATGCCCAGCAGCGCGGCCTCGTCCACCATCGCCCGCAGCGCGTCGAGCCCCACGCGCTCGATCAACCGCTCCCACGTCACCTGCTGCACGTTCGCCGTGTTGTTGAACATCAACTTGCCGTCGTCGAACTCGAGGCAATCCGTCGTCGACGGCTCGGCCACCGGCACCACCCGGCGGCATCGCGCCGCAAAGGGCGCAAAGACCGGGTGCAACGCCAGCGAAGGCCCCTGACCCACCGCGCCCACGTAGTCCACCTTCATGCCCAGGTGCGCCAAGCCGCCCGCCATCAAGGGCCCGTTGCCCCCGAAGCGATCCTCCAGCAGCACCTGCTCGATGTTGGTCGACTTGCCCGAGGCGTCGGCGCATCGCGCCGCGAACGCGCTGATGGTCTTGAGGCGCACATACCCCGAGGGGCTCATGTCGTGACGCACGTCGACCATGTGGATGATCGAGTCGATGAACCCGTCGAAGCCCACGAGGGCCGACTCGGCTCGGGTCAGGGCCCCGATCTTCGTCGCCGCACTCGTCGCGATGTCCTTGCGTGTGGCCATATCGTGAGCCAAGCATACACGATCTCGCGGACTTCCATCGCATGACCAGCCCCACGCGCACCATCGTCCTGGCCACCGGCAACGCCCACAAGGTCGAGGAACTCCGCGCCATCCTCGGGCCCGCCGCGCCCCGCGTGCGGCTGCTGGGCCTTGGCGACCTGCCCGGGCCCTTCGCCGAACCCGCCGAAACCGGCGCCACCTTCGAGGCCAACGCCGCCATCAAGGCCCGGGCCTACGCCGCCGCCACCGGCCTCGAGTGCCTCGCCGACGACTCGGGCATCGAGATCGACGCCCTGGGCGCCAGGCCCGGCGTGATCTCCTCGCATTACTGCACCGACGGCCGGGAGACAGGCATGACCCGCGAGCAGCGCGACGCGGCCAACAACCAACGCGTGCTACGAGAACTCGAGGGCATAGCCCCCGAACGGCGCGGGGCCCGCTTCGTCTGCGTCATCGCCCTCGCTCGTCCCGGCGACCAAGCCGTGCACCACTTCCGCGGCACCTTCGAAGGTCGCATCGGCCTCCCGCCCCGCGTGCCCGCCGGCACCCACGGCTTCGGCTACGACCCCCTCTTCCTGGTCGCCCCCGACTTCACCCGCACCGGCGCAGAACTCGACCCGGCCGAAAAGAACCGCCTCAGCCACCGCGCCCAGGCCGCCACTCGCCTGGCGGCATGGCTCGCCTCCCAGCCCTGAGCCGCCCGGTCGTCCCACGCTCCTCTACAATCCGCCGATGCGTGCCCCGTCCGAACGACAAACCCGCCAGCGTCAGGCCATCCGCGACGCCATCGCCGACGCGGGCACGCCCCTCTCGCCCCGCGAGATCCTTGAGCACGCCCAGACCCGCATCGAGGGGCTGGGCATGGCCACCGTCTACCGCACCCTGAAACTCCTCGTCGAGAGCGGCATCATCGTCCCCGTCGAGATCCCCGGCGACTCGCCCCGCTTCGAACTCACCGGCAAGGGCCACCATCACCACTTCTTCTGCCGCCGCTGCGACCGCGTCTTCGAGGTCGACGGCTGTCCCGGCGACTTCGCCTCGCTGGCCCCCAAGGGCTTCACGCTCGACGGGCACGAACTCGTCCTCTTCGGCACGTGCGCCTCGTGCGGCCCCGCCTCGCCGGCGTCGGCCTCGACATCCTGCACGCTGCCACACAAGCACGGTCGCACCTGTCGCCATTGACCAGTTCGCCGGACCAATCTCCGCCACGCCACACGCTCGGCCCTTCCCGTCGCCTGTGCCACGACCTTGAGTTCGAGGCCGTGCACGCGGGGAAGATGCGCAAGCAAGGCCGCTTCCTCATGCTCTGGGCCATCCCCAATGGTCGCCCCGCGTGGCGATTGGGCCTCGCCGTCTCCAGTCGCGCGGGCCACGCCGCCATCCGCGTCCGCTGCAAGCGGCTCATCCGCGAGGCCTTTCGCCACTCCCAGCACGAACTCCCGCTGCTCGAAGGCGCGGGGTTCGATGCCATCGTCGGCGTCCGCGACGCCCGCGGCATCTCCTTCGCCATCGTCGACGCCGAACTCCGAACCCTCGCCGCCCAAGCCGCCGACGAATGGGCCCGCCGTCGCCGCCGCAGCGAGAGGGACGCGTCGTGAGCCGCCTTCTGAGCCGCCTGCTCATCGGCCTCATCCGTCTCTATCAGGTCCTGCTTTCGCCCTTCATGAGCGGGCAATGTCGCTTCCACCCGACCTGCTCGCACTACGGCCTCGAGGCGATCCGCGAGTGGGGGCCCGGCCGCGGGTCGTGGTTGACCATCCGCCGTATTCTCCGGTGCAATCCCTTCGTCACGGGCGGGTACGACCCGGTGCCCGTGAAGGACCATCCGCCCTCGCCCGACCGACGCTGACCCCACACGCCATGTCCACCGTCTTCCTCAACGGTTCGTTTCTCTCGCCCGACCAGGCCATGGTGGGAGCCTTCGACGCCGGCCTGCAGCATGGCGTCGGACTCTTCGAGACGATGCTCGCCGTTCGCGAAGGCGACCACGCCCGAGTCGTGCACCTCGACCAGCACCTCCAACGCCTCGCCGACAGCGCACGCGACCTCACCCTCTCCGAGCACCTCCGCACCGCCGCCCTCGCCGACGCGGTGCGACGCACCGTCGAGCGCGCCTTCGCCGATCAGTCCGATGCGCAACGCCTCCGCGTGCGACTCACCATCACCGGCGGCGATCTCAACCTCCTCTCCGCCGCCAAGGCGGGCGGCGAGGCGAGGGAACACGCCCCCACGCTCCTCATCCACGCCCAGCCCGCCGCCGCGTACCCGCCGGAGATGCTCCGTCGAGGCGTGCTCGCCACCATCGCCGACTGGAAGGCCAACCCCCTCGACCCCTTCCAAGGTCACAAGACGCTCAACTACTGGCCCCGCCTCCGCGAACTCCAGGTCGCCGCGGGCAAGCGAGCCGCCGAGGCGCTGGTGATGCAGGTGACCAACTACCTCGCTGGCGGCTGCGTCAGCAACGCCTTCATCGTCGCCGACGGCGAACTCGTGACCCCCATCGCCCGAGGCGAGGAAGAGGACGTGCTGGGCGAGGAAGGCCTCGAGCCGCAGCCGCCCGCCGAAGGCGAGCCCGTCAACAACTACGACCCGCCGGTTCGCGGCGTGGCCGTCCCCAGCCCCGTGTTGCCCGGCATCGTGCGTCGCTGGGTGATGGACTGGGCCCTCGCGGAAGGCATCGAATGTCGCCGCCGCATGATCTCCATCCGCGACGTGCTCGACGCCGACGAACTCTTCCTCACCAACAGCAGCTGGGGCGTCCTGCCTGTCGTGTCGGTCGAGTCTCACGCGGTGGGGGAGGGCACGGTCGGACCGATCGCCACCCGCCTCGTCGATGCGTGGTCGCAGATCGCACATGCGAAGTGACGCATCGCCGAGCGCAAGGGGCACGAAGCGATTGCCCTTTCGCCCGCTTTGGGGCGAACCAGCAGGTAGCCCAGGGCGCTGCCCGGCTCTGCGGGCGAGCCCTGGGTGCACGGTCGTCCGCTGACGGCCGAAGCCATGCAGATCGACGCGCAACAACGGTCAAAACGCATCGCGCCCACACGATCAACCCACCGCCTCCTCGCCCCCCAAGGGGCGAACCAGCAGGGAGCCCAGGGCGCTGCCCGGCTCTGCGGGCGAGGCCTGGGTACGCGGGCGTCCGCTGACGACGCCGACCAGCGTGACCGATGCCTTCCCCGTGCCTCACCCCGGCAATCCCGGCAGCACCCACGACTTGTCGTTCCACAGCCGCTCGAAGAGCGCGAGGTGCTGCGCAAAGGGCGGGTTCTCCGGCAGCGACAGTCCGCACGCCATCAGCAGGTCCACCAGCCCCTGATAGTCCGCTTCGGCGATGAACTCCCTCGCCACGTGCGGCTTGCCTTGGAACGTCCCTTCCTGCACCGCCTGAAGGTCCGCCATGTTGTGGTAGTTCCCCAGCGGCAGGCAGACGCACGTGGCCTCGAGCCCGAAGGCGCAAAAGACGCTCGCCTCGCACGCCCCGCCCGCCATCAGCTTGCGCTGCCATTTCCAGCGGGGCAGGTCCGCCAGCTTCTGCGACGCCGTCACCGTGCTCGACCCGCCCGCGATCTCCTCGGCCCGCTTGGCCACCGCGTCCGTCAGCGAGGGCGCGAAAATGCTCAGCCGGTCGCCCACCCGCACGATCGGCCCCCCGCCGATCGGGCTCTCCGCGAAGCTGCGGCTGTTCTCGAGCGCAATCACCCTCGCGTTCGCCGGCAGCGTCTTCGAGCGACACGCCCCGATGGCCCCAACGAAGCCGATTTCCTCCGCCCGCGTGAAGAGCAGCCGCACCGGTTGCGTCAGTTGGTCCAGGGGCAGCGTGTCGTACGCAGCCACCGCCGCAGCCAACGCGGCCAGGTCGTCGCACGCGAGCGTGTGCACCAGCCCGTCGATCACCTCCGCCGGGCCGACGTCCCACGTCGCCACGTCGCCCACGGCCACCGAGTCGGTCGGGCGGCGAAGCTCGACCATGTAGTGCCGGAAGCCCCCGGACTTGCCCCCCGGGCGAGGATCGCCGAACAGCCGCCCCTCGTGACGCACGTCGAACTCGTCGTGGATCACCACCGGCGCATCGACGAAGTACTCGTCCATCACGCCGCCTCGGAACGAGAGTTCCACCACGTCCGGCGCGACGATGCGCTCGACGACGAAGCCCGGATGATCCATGTGGGCCGTGAAGTACACCGGACGGGCGTCCGTGGCTCGCTCGGCGGCCGCCCCGATCACGAGGTTGCCGTGCGCATCGGCGGTGCACGCCAGATCGGGCCGTGCGGCGAGCCAGCGACGAATCCACGCGATCACCCGCTGCTCGCGTCCGGCGACGCTGGGCAGCGACGTCACTTCCATCAGTTGCTCGAGGTGACGCTGCCGCTGGGCGTCGGTTCGCAAGATCGGAGGAGGCATGAGCCGAGGGTAGTCGTCGTCGAGGCCCGCGCTCAACGCATCGCCGTGCCCGACGCCGAGAACATCGCCACGCCCTCGCCCCCATGCTCGGCCGCGAAGCGGCCCAGCGCCAGGTCGTGCGCCGCGTGATACGCCCGGCCCAGCCGCGACCAGTCGAACTCCCACGAGCGGCGGTCCACCTCGTTGCGCAAGGCGATGCGGTCGCGCCGCTCCTGCCGGCAGAATCGCAGCATGTGCTGCGTCAGGTCGTGCGCCGCGTCGTTGAACGAGCGTCCGCGACGCTTGAGCACCGCCAACCCGTGCGACTCGCTCCCGGGGTCGGTCTCGAGCACGTACCGCCCGAAGCCCGCCAGGTCGCTGCTCACGCTCGGCACGCCCATCGCCGCGCACTCGAGGGGCGTGTAGCCCCACGGCTCGTACGCCGACGGGAAGAGCCCAAGGTGACACCCGCGCACGAACTGGTCGTACTCGATGCCCCACAGCCGGTTCGTCGGCGTGATGAAGTCGGGCGAATACACCACCTTCACCGGATCGTGCTCGTGGTTGATCAGCCCCAGGTACCGGATCTGGTTCAGCACCGGATCGTTCTGGTCGTCCTCGAGGATGTGCGTCACCGCCATCGGCAGGCAATGCTGCTTGAGCGCGGTCTGCGCCCGGCGATACCGCAGCATCCAATACTCGTCGATCAGGTCGTCAAGGTGCAGCCGCCCGCCCGCCGCGGCACGCGCGAAGAGCCGCTGCCCCACGCCTTCGGTGATCTTCTGGCACACTTCCGCCAGCTCGTTGAGCACCCCTCGCTTCTCCATCGCCAAGGGGTTGATGCTCTTGGTCGGCCGGCGCGACACGAGGAAGAAGACCACCGTCTTGCCCAGGTTCGCGCTCTTGAGCTCGGCGTTCAGCCTCGCCATCGACTCGAGGCACAGGTCAAAGCCCTTGTTCCTGGGCTCGTATCGCCCCGAACTGAAGAAGTAGAGCGTCCGGTCCAGGTCGAACGAGTACGACGGGAAGAAGTGACCCATCGCGAAGCGGTGGAGCTGCTCCTTGTACTCGCCGTGCAGCCGCTGCTGGTCGTGCCCCGCGTTGTACAGGCCGATCGTGAGCCCGTTGGGAACCACCACGTCGACCGGACGGCCCAGCAGGCACGCGCACTCCTCGGCCGTGATCGACGACACCGTCGTGAAGACGTGCGAGCCGTGGGCGCACGCCCGCTCGATGGCGTGCTGCGCCGTGATGTTGAACCGCTTGGCCTCGACGCCGTCGTCGAGGTACTGCAGGATGTCGTAGAAGTTGTCGCGAGAACTGGCGATGTAACGCCCCAGGATCGTCGCGTGCGTCGTGAAGACGATCGACACCGGCAGCTTCCGCCGCCGCACCTCGGGAATCGCCAGGCCCCCCATCCACTCGTGGAAGTGCGCCACGATCGGCGCCGCCGCGCTCGACCAGTTCTGCTTCGCGTACGCCGTCCGGTGCTCCGCCAACGCCTGCAGCAGCCGCGTCGTCGCGTCCGCGAACGTCACCACCGGGTCGATCAGCCCGTCCTGCGACGGCAGTTCGATGCGGTGATGATCCCAATACCGGTACTTCGCCTCGTTGAGCCGCTCGTGCCCCTGCCAGTGCTCGATCAGCATCACCCGAGGCCGCCCCGGCACCATCCACCGTCCGTACCGCACCACCAGCCCCTGCTCGCGCAGCGTCGCGATCACCTTCGCGATCCATGCCGGCGGCTTGACCTCCTCGAACTCCACCGCCGCCGCCTTCGCGTCGTACGGCCCGATCAGGCAATACCGATCCG
The DNA here is from genome assembly GCA_037139735.1 of Phycisphaerae bacterium. GTDB lineage: Bacteria > Planctomycetota > Phycisphaerae > Phycisphaerales > UBA1924 > UBA2402. The sequence goes on along the minus strand of JBAXFU010000011.1, from coordinate 41,258 downwards.
CCCACCGCTGCACCATCAGCGGCGCCTTGCTCCGAAGCACCTGATAAATGCCCCCGACCTGGTTGCACACCTCCCACGCCACCTCGAAGAGCATCGGACCCTGCGGCGGCGGCGGCGGCGGCTCCCCCGACGAAATCACCGCTGCCCCGGGCGTGTAGTCCCGACTCGCCGGATCGTTCTGGAGGGATCGCTCTGACATGGTCGGCCCAAGCGTATGGACCACCCCCGCCCCGACGCGATCACCCTCCCCACGCCCCCGTCCCCACCCCCTCAAGCTCCAGCAGCACCCGCTTCCTCCACACCCCGCCCGAATACCCCGTCGCCGATCCGTCCGCCCCGATCACCCGGTGGCACGGCACCAGAATCGGCACCGGATTCCGACCATTCGCCGCCCCGACCGCCCTCGCCCCGCCCCGCACGCCCACCCGCTCGGCCAACGCCCCGTAGCTGATCGTCGTTCCGTGCGGAATCGCCCGCAACTCCTCCCACACCCGCCTCGCAAAGGGCGTCCCCTCGCCCGCCACCGGCACCGTGAAACGCCCGCACGCCCCCGCGAAGTACGCCTCGAGCTCTCGCCTCGCCCACGCCAGCACCGGGCACGACGTTCCCGGCCCGCGCAGTGATTCGTCCAGCCCGCCCGGCGATTCGCCCGGCGATTCGCCCGGCGGCTCGTCCAGCAGATCTAGCCGCGTGATCGCCTCGCCGTTGCTCCACAGCCGAATCACGCCCACGGGCGAGGTCAGCATCGCCGTCGACATGCCGCATTCGCCCGCGTCCGAGCTCACGTCCCGCCACCGTCCCCGAACGAGGGCTTGAAGTCGCCCAACTCCATCGTGTACAGGCCCACCAGCCAGTCGCCCACCACGTACGGCTTGATCCCCATCTTTCCGACCACCCCGCCCACCGTCGCGAAGCGGTCGTCGCCCGTCACCGTCTTGTTCAGCGACGCCTCGATCGCGTCGTAGGGCGTCGGCGGCACCCCGATGCAGCACCCGTCCCACTGGTTCAGCATCAACAGCAACTCACGCGGCTGCTGCATGTTCATCGGGAAGGCGATGTACCCGCCCAGCTTCACGTACTTCTCGTGCAAGAAGGCGATCCGCTGCGGAATCCGCTTCTTGCCCGCGTGCGGGTCGAAGTCCTGGTCCACGCTCGTGAGCAACTCCCACGTCACCTCGTAGGGCTTCTCCAGCGTGCCCTCCCCCTTCACCGTGAAGCGTTCGTCCAGCACCGTCGTGCCGTCCGCCCGACGCTCCACCTTGCCCGCCATCACCTCATACGCGCCGATCTTGCCGACGGCCTCCGCCCCCGGCGTGGCGTCCGCTGCAGACGCCGCCGCTGCAGGCGTTGCAGGTGCGGGCGAGGCCACGGGCGCCGTCTTCGCCGCCGGCACGGGTGTTGTCGCCGAAGCCTCGACCGGCACCGAAACCGGTGACGCAACGGGCGACGCACTCAGGGGCGGCGTCGGCGCGGCCGCCGGCGGCTCGGCCGGTGTTGCGGCCCCTGTTGCGGGCGATGTCGCAGGCAGGACCGGCTTGGCTGGTTCGACCGCAGTCGTCGCCGGGGTCGAAGCCTCGGTGGGCGTCCGCGGCTCCGCTCGCGGCGGCGGCGGCGTCTGTGGGGCCACCGGCGCAGACGCCCCGCCCATCAGCGCCGAAAGGCTGAACGCCACGCCGCCCACCACCAAGATCAGCAGCACGATCCAGAATGCCCGCATGCAAGACTCCTTGGGCCGCGACCCCCGCCGCCCATCGACGACGCCGTCCTCTCCCATCGTTCGCACGCAGACGCCCCCGCGTGGCCAGATCCGCCCCCGCGTGGCCAGATCCGCCAACCGCGTGGCGAGAGATCCGGGGGGGGCTTAGCCGATGGGCCTGAGGTGATCGCACACGCTGGTGCGGTACGCCTTGATCGCCGGAATGACCCCCGCCAGCATCGACAGGAGCACCGTGCCCACCGTCACCAGCACCAGAAACGCCGGCGTGAGTTCGGGTCGCACCACCAGCCCCAACTGATCCTTCATGAGCATCGCCGCCACGTGCGAGCCGGCCCAGCCGAGCACGATGCCCGCCGCGGCTCCCATGATGCCGATCAGGGTCGATTCGGTGACGACCAGGCCGAAGATCCGCCATCCGCTGGCCCCCAGCACGCGAAGCACCGCGATCTGCCGCCGACGAAGGTCCATCGAGTTGTACAGGGCCAGCATGATCGCCACGCCGCTGCCGATCAGCACCGCGACCGCGACGGCGACAAAGAGGCGGTTGACGTTGCCGACGATCAGGTCGAGCTTGCGGATCTCGGCAAACGGCGCGGCCACGTTGATCGTCGTGTCTCGGCGGAGTTGGTCGAAGACCTGCTGCAGGTTCGCCGGAGTGTCTGACCCCTCTCGCGTCACCAGCCGCAGGTAGACGCCCGTGATCTTGCGGTCTTCATCCTTCAGGTCGGCGGGCGTGATCGGGGGCGCTCCCGCGGCGTGATCATGATCGTGGTCATGGTCATGGTCATGGTCATGGTCGTGATCGTGACCCGCCGCCTCGCCGCCCTGCTCCTTGCCCTGTGCCTTGCCCTGTTCCTTGCCCTGTTCCTTGCCGTGCTCTTGTTCGATGCGGTCCAACGCGTGAATGAGCCAGCCGCTTTCCAGGCTGGTCACCAAGGCTCGGTCGTGGCTGCCTCCTGTGGGCCTGAGGATGCCCACCACGGTGTAGGTGAACTCGTCGTGCACATGGCCGACGCCGCCCACGCCGCGGGACATGCCCGTGCCGTGCGTCAGGTGGATCTTGTCGCCCAGCCGCAATCTGGCTCGCGACGCGGCTTCCGCGCCGACCACCACCTCGAAGTTCCCCTCGAAGAACCGGCCCTCTCGAAGGGCCCAGGGCTCTCCCGCGTTGGGCCGGAACTTGGTGAAGAACTCCTGCGTGGTCGCCAGCACAGGGTGCCCCAGATAGCTGTCGCCCTGCTGGATCGGCACGGCATACGCCCACGGGGCTTGCTTCGCGAGTTGCTCGTAGCGGGCCAGCGGGATCGGCCGCCGTGGCGGATTCGCGTAGAAGATGCCGTTGAGCACCGCCACCAGCGAGCTGTCCTCCGCCGTCACCAGCATGTGCATGTCGCCGCTGCCCCGCTCGAAGGCCTTGCGGCCCGACTCCCGCATCGTCAGCAGCACCAGCAGCAACGCCACCGGCACCGCCACCGTGAAGACCGTTGTCGCCGTCGAAAAGAGCCGCGAGGAGAGGGATCGGAGAATGATCGTCCAGTCGGTCATGGGTCGCCTTCCTCCGGCTCAGAGATCCTGCACCCGCGAGAAGCGATTCCACATCGCCGGGTCGTGGCTCACGCACAGCAGCGCCGCGCCGCGTTCGCGGCACGTGGCCTGGATCAACTCCATCGCCCGCGCCGCGTTCCCCGGATCAAGGCTCGCCGTCGGCTCGTCCGCCAGCACCAGCGCCGGCGTGCACGCCACCGCCCTCGCCACCGCCACCCGCTGCTGCTGTCCGACGCTCAGTCGCTCGACCGGCGATTCCAGCCGCTCGATGCCCAGACGCCTGAGCAGCTCGGTGGCCCGCCGCCGCTGCTCCTCGCCGCCTTCTCCCGCGAAGAGCAACGCGGCCTCGACGTTCTCGAGCGCGCTGAACCCCTGCAGCAGGTTGAAGGTCTGGAAGATCATCCCGATCGTCCGCCCGCGGAACCGATCCCGCGCCGCGCCCCGCAGGGCGTGAATCGCCTGCCCCGCCACCAGCACCCGTCCCTCGGCGGGTTCCATCAGCCCGGCGATCAGGTTGAGCAGCGTGCTCTTGCCCTTCCCGCTTCCGGCCCGAAGCAGTATCTGTTCGCCTCGCTCCAGCCGCAGCGAATCCAGACGAAGGGAAAAACCCCCCTTCCCGTTTTCATAGCGGAAGCAAAGACCATGAATGTCGAGGGCTGGCGTCGACGTCGTCGTGCTCACGATGAGGCACTGTAGCTGAGAACGCTCTCTCATGTTCGTCGAACGGTTCGTTCCCGGTGCTTCTCCCGGGAAGGCCTCGCCCGCTGCTCGCCGTGGCACGCCGCCCAACCCGTCGGGGTCGCTACGCTCAGCCATGGTGTCGTGTCGCGTCCTTCGGCTGCTCGGGTTCCTGCTCGCGTCCGTCGCCGCGATGCGACTGGCCGGATGCTCCGATCGCTCCCGCCCCTCCGTCACCCTCTACACCTCGTGCGACGCCCCCGTCGCCGCCGAGCTGGTCAAGGTCTTCGAGCAAGAGACGGGCATCGACGTGCGGCTCGTCACCGACACCGAAGCCACGAAGACCACGGGCCTGGTGCAGCGGCTCCTCGCCGAACGCGACCGCCCGGTCGCCGACGTCTGGTGGTCCAACGAACTCCTCGGCTCCGCGCAACTTGCCGCCTTGGGCCTGCTCAGCCCGTATGCCCCGCCCGACTTCGGCCGCGCGTGGCCCGAGCACCTCCGCGACCCCCATGGGCATTGGTACGGACACGCCCTTCGCACCCGCGTCATCGCCTTTCGCGTCCATCCCGGCTCGAGCCCCGATGCGGACGCGCCCCGAACCCTTGCCGCCCTGGCCCTTCCCCGGTACAAGGGCCGCGTGGGCATGGCCCGTCCGCAGTTCGGCACCACCCGCATGCACATGGCCGCCCTCGTCTCCTTGCATGGCGAGTCGGTCGTCGAGGCCTGGCTGATCGCGATGCGCGACAACGGGTTGCGACTCTTCGACGGCAACTCCGCGGTCGTCCAGGCCCTCGCGCGGGCCGAGATCGATGTCGGGCTCACCGACTCCGACGACGCCCTCGTCGCCCGCGACCGGGGCTGGCCCGTGCAGCACCGACTGGAAGACCCCGCCGCGACCATCCCCGAAGGCGCGCCCCGCATGCCCGCCACCGGCGCCATCATCATTCCCAACACCGTCGGCATCGTGGCCGGATCGCCCCAGCGAGCCCGCGCCGAGCAACTCGCCGCATTCCTTCTCTCGGCCCGCTGCGAGCAACTCCTCGCCGATTCCGACGCCAAGACGCTTTCCATCCGAGACGGAACACGCCTCCCGCTTCACGCGCCGATCGATCCCGCCTCGTGGATCGACGCCGCGAAGCGTGCCGACGCCCTCGCCGCCCGGGTTCTCGGCCCGGGTTGAGTTCGTCCGGAGCCAAGTCGCCCCGAACGCCGCGCCAAGGAGGTCCGGTTTGATCCCGTCGTGCCGTCTGTGACGGCCCTCGAGCCGCGCGGGCGTGCCAAGGGCGTCAACGGGGTGCCGAATCGGGCCGATGTCGGATGGACGTGTCGCAGACGAACAACCCATACCAGAAGTACTTCCACCTGCGGAGCCGTCGCAGCCTCATCGGCGCGATCCTGGCGTTGCAGGCGGTGGTGGTGGGGTGGGGCTGGTGGGGCACGATGCAGTACACCCGGGCCGCGATCATCACCAAGATCCGCACGCAGGTGATCGACGAGAACGCCCGCGCGGTGACGTACCTCTCCAACGCGGTCGCCGCCGTCGTGAACACGCCGATCCGCGAGGGCACCAAGTCGTGGGAGGACGTGCGTCGAATCGCGCAGAACCTCAATCGCCCCGGCCGCACCAACATGGCCATCATCGCCAACTCGGGCGGGGCGATCATCCCTCGCGGCGAGAAGGGCGTCGACGATCAGAAGCCCAGGATCGTGCCCGGCCCCGGCGAACTCGAATCGACCGTCGTGACGCTCCTCCCGGGCCGCGAAGCGGCCGTCCTCTCGGAGCTCAAGCCCGGCGCCGTGCTCGTGGGCGAGGCCGACTGGCTCGGCGAGGATTCGTACATCGCGGTGCTCGAGAACCGCGACATCGGCGCCAAGTTCGTCGCCTCGCAGTCGCGGGCGGCCGTCATGCACGCCGAGCGGCAGTTCGCCGACAACGTCTTCTTCTACGCGGGCATGGCCGTGCTGCTCGTGCTGGCCATCACCGCCGTCGGGCTCACTTTCATCGTCAACGGCTACGACTCGACGCTCATGCGATTCAACCGCATGCTCGAGGGCGAGGTCGAACGCCGCACGCGGCAGGGCCTGGCGATCCGCAACGGCCTGATCTTCGGCCTCGCCAAGCTCGCCGACTATCGCGACACCGACACCGGCCGCCACCTCGAGCGCATCTGCCGCTACTGCGAGCTGCTGGCCGCCCAACTCGTCGCCAAGCACCCCGAGATCGACCGTGCGTGGATCGATCGCCTCAAGCTCGCCAGCTCGATGCACGACATCGGCAAGGTCGGCATCCCCGACCACATCCTGCTCAAGGCCGGTCCCCTCGACGCCGACGAGCGCACCCAGATGGAGATGCACGCCACCATCGGCGCCGACACCCTCATCGCCATCCGCCAGCACGTCGGCGACGACGACCTGCTCAACATGAGCGTGCAGGTCGCCCTCTGCCACCACGAGAAGTTCGACGGCACCGGCTACCCCTCGCGGCTCTCCGGCGAGGAGATTCCCCTGGCCGCCCGCATCGTGGCCCTCGCCGACGTCTACGACGCCCTCACCAGCAAGCGCGTCTACAAGCCGCCGATGCCCCATGAGCGGGCCGTCGCCATCATCAGCGAAGGACGCGGCCGCCACTTCGATCCCGTCATCGTCGACGCCTTCATGGCCGTCCACGCCCAGTTCGATCAGTCTCGCGTCGCCCTTCAGGCCGTCGACGAGGAAGCCGAGCGTCCCATGCTCGAGACGGCCCTCGCCAGGGCCCGCAACGCCCGCTCCTTCCGCATCTCGCGGGCCGCCTGAACCTCACCGCAGCGCGAGCGACGCCATCATCTCGACGCCCGTGGGGATCGCCTCGTCGTTGAAGTCAAAGTCCGGCTGGTGCAGCGTCGGATACCCCGTCGCGCCCCTGGGTCGCAGGCCCAGGAACAGGAAGCACGCCGGAACGTGTCGCCCGTAATAGGCGAAGTCCTCCCCGCCCATCGTCGGCTCCTCCGCCTCGGCCACCCGCGACTCGCCCAGCGCCGCCCGGGCCGTGCGCAGCACGTCCATCGCCAGCGCCTCGTCGTTGTGCGTGACCGGATAGCCCTCCTCCAGCCGCACGATCGCCTCGCACCCCATCGCCGACGCCACGCCCGTCGCGATCTCTCGCACTCGCCGCGTCGCAAGCGACCGCGTCCCGGGACGCAGCGTGCGAACCGTCCCCACCAGTTCCGCCTCCGCCGGAATGATGTTGCTCGCCGTGCCGGCGCGGATCACGCCCACCGTCGCCACCACCGCGTCGAGCGGACTGACGTTCCGCGAGGCGATGGTCTGCAACGCGGTCACCACGTGCGAGGCCGCCACGATCGGATCGTGCCCGAAGTGCGGGTACGCCCCGTGCGACTGCGTCCCGCGGATCGTGATCGTGAACTCGTCGGTCGCCGCCATGAGCGGGCCCGGTCGCGTGGCCACCGTCCCGACCTCCACCGTCGGCCAGCCGTGCAACCCGAAGACCTCGCCCACCTTCGTCCCAAGCCCGCCCCCGCCCTCGCCCGCCAGGCATCCGTCGAGGCACATGTACTGCGCGCCGCCCCCGTCCTCTTCCGCGGGCTGGAAGAGGAACGTCACCGGTCGCGGCCGGTGTCGCTTCGCCAGCACCCTCGCCAGCCCGATCAGGATCGTCGTGTGACCGTCATGCCCGCACGCGTGCATCAGACCCGGCGTCGTCGAGGAATACGAAAGCCCCGTCGCCTCCGTCACGGGCAATGCATCCATGTCCGCGCGAAAGGCCCTCGCGGGCAACGCGTTGCCCGCAGGCGTCGACGCCGGCAGGTGCCCGATCACGCCCGTCCCCTTCGCGAGCCCGCCCTTCACGCGAACGCCCGCCGCCTCCAGTTCACGCATCACCACGCGACTGGTCCGCTCCTCGCGGAACGCCAACTCCGGATGCACGTGAAGGTCGTGGCGGATCGCCTTGAGCGAGTCCAGTTCGGCCGAAATGGCGGCACGCAGCGAAGCGTCGGTCATGATCGCCAAGAGTAGCGATCGCGACCCAACCATCCCGACCAGCCATCCCGACCAGCCATCCCGACCAGCCGTCCCGACCAGCCGTCCTCCGTCCGATCGCAAGCGGTGGGGGGGGGATTCGAACCCCCGAGAGGGACAAGCCCTCTATCGGATTTCAAGTCCGACGCGTTCAACCGCTCTGCCACCCCACCAGGCTCAGCCCCCTCCACGCGCCGTCACTTGCGGCTGTTCAGCTTCGCCAGCAGCCTCAGCAACTCGATGTACAGCCACACCAGCGTCACCAGCAACGCGTACCCCGCGTACCACTCCATGTGCTTGGGGGCCCCGTTCCGCACGCCGTTCTCGACCATGTCGAAGTCGAGGATCAGGTTGAACGCCGCCAGCCCGACCACCAGCAGGCTGAATCCGATGCCGATCATCCCCGATCCGTGCAGCGGCGCGAGGATCGTGATGCCAAAGAGCCCCAGCACCATCGACGCCAGGTACGTCAACACCACGCCCAGCGTCCCGATCACGATCATCTTCGTGACGAGCGGCGTGGCCCGCAGCAGCCCCGTCACATAGCACCCCAGCATGGCGATGAAGACCCCGAACGTCAAGGCCAACGCCTGCGTGATGAGCAGTTCGTTGCCCGGCCCCAGCCTCGCCACCGTCAGCAGCGAGATGGCCCCCAGCGACGCCCCCTGCAGCACCGCATACAGCGGGGCGAGGAACGGAGCCAGCTTCGACGAAAAGAACAGGATCAAGCCCACCACCAGCGTGCCGATCACGCCCGCCAGCAGCCACGGTACCGGGCTGCCGCCCCCCTTGATCGCGTTGGCCGATATCAGCGCCGTGATGGCGCACAGTCCAACCAAAATGCCCGTCTTGATCACGGTGCCCTGCAGCGTCATCATGCCCGGCCGCGAGCTGGCCTGGGAACGCTCGAGGTCCTGCATGATGCCGCCCCACTCGCGGGGGGCAAAGGCGTCGTTCTTGAGGGCGGGATTGCCTGATTGCATCGCGAACTCCTTGGGTTGGGGCGGTTGCGGCCAGAGTGCCGCGATTCGTCCATCATGGTACGTCCGCCGCCCTCACCGAGGTCGCACCAGGCAACTCGCCACCGTCGCGTCGTCGTCCAGCACGCCCCCCGCCGCGTACGCCAGCAATCGCTCGAACGTCGTCAGCACGTCCGCCTCGGGGTCCGCCCCCTCCCGCACCGCCGCCGCCAAGCGATCCACGCCGAACTGCCCGCCCGTGCCGTCGCGCTGCTCCGTCACCCCGTCGCTGAAGAGCACCACCCGGTCGCCGGCCCGAAGATCAAGCTGCTCCTCCTCGAAGGGCGTGTCCATGTCGATCCCCAGCGGCACGCTCCCCCGCGATGTCGGTCGCTCCACGGTCCCGTCCGCCCGACGCACGAGCCACAGCCCGTGGCCGGCATCGACATACCGCAGCAGTCCCGTGGGGTCCAAAAGCCCCAGCCACAGCGTCGCGAACTTGCCTCCCTGCGCCCGTGCCGCCAGATACTCGTTGGCCCCCCGCACGCTCGCCACCACGTCGCCCGTCTGTCGCAGCAACGCGGCCAGGTGCGACTGCGTCATCGCCATCATCATGCCCGACCCCGCCCCGTGCCCCGTCACGTCGCCGATCAGGAACCCCGTCGCCCCGCCCGGCAGCTCCATCACGTCGAAGAGGTCCCCTGCCACGAACTGTCCCGGCACCATCCGCACCGAGTACTCGAGCCCCCGCGACACGCCACGCCCCTGAGGCACGATCGCCTCTTGCACTTCCCTGGCCGCCTGCAGCTCCGACATCAACTCCCGCTGCCGCCGCTCCAACTCGTCCCGCCGCAGGTTCGAGAGCGAGAGCCCCAGCGAGGTCGCCACCGCCTCGCAGTATTCCGCCTCGTCCCTCGCCGCCTTCGCCTCGCCCCCGCGGGCGTCAAGGTACAGCAAGCCCCACAAGAGGTCCCCCAGCATCACCGGCGTGCACACCGCCGAGTGGATCTCGAGCGAGACGATGCTGTGGCTCGTCACCGGCCGCGACGCGTCCGACAGCACGAACGTGCCCGGCGAAGGTCCCGCTTCGCCCCCCGCCCCACTGGCAGCCCCACTGGCAGCCCCGCTGGCAGCCCCGCTGGCAGCCACGATCAACGCGCGGCTGAAGGTCAGGGGCGACGTGTCATTGGCGTCCTTCCGCCGACTCGCCACCACGTCGATGGCCTCGCCACCCGCCCGACCCGGCGTCACCAACGCGGCCCGTGCGAACCCCGTCCCGCTCATCGCCGCCTCGAGCGCCATCGCCGCCATCGCCGCCTCGTCGCGCGCCGCCGACAGACGACCGATGCACTGCGTGAGCGAACGCAGCCGCCGCCCCGCCGTCGAGGCCTGCGAACCGCCCACCCGCACCAGCCGCTGCGACGCCGACGAGACGTCGTCGAGCGTGCCCGTCAGCGTCGATGACACGTCCTGCCCGATCCCCACGCGCAGCGTCCACGGCCCGATCCGCACCAGGTCGCCGTGAATCAGGGGCAACGCGTCCCCCTTCGTCAGCCGCACGCCGTTGAGGAACGTCCCCGCCGCACTCCCTTCATCCGTCAGCGTCCACCCCTCGCCCCGCGGCATGATCGACGCGTGCCTTCTCGACACCCGCTCGTCCGGCAGCACGATCTCCCCCGTCGGCAGCCGCCCGATCGCGGCCCGTGCCCCTCGCGCCACCTCGAAGACCCCGAGACTGGGCCCCGTCACCGTCGTCAATCGCACGGATCGTTTATCCACTCGTTTATCCACTCGTTTATCCACTCGTTCATCCACTCGTTCATCCACGTGCTCGTCACTCCTTCGCGTGCGCCCGGTGGTGCGTGAGGATCACGCGAATCTGACCGTACCCCACCCGACCCTCCAGTCGGTCGTAGATCGGCTTCAGGAAGCCGCCCTGCGCCGATTCCGCCGCCACCAGCACCTCCCGAATCGCGTGCTGGTCGACCCACGGGGCGATGCTCTCGGGCCGCTCCTGCTTCACGTACTCGGCCAGGTGATCCCACACGGTCCCCACCGTGAGCCCCGCGGCCTTCGCCACGTCCTCGACGTTCATGCCCCGGGCCAGCATCGCGAAACTGTCGCCCTTGCGACCCCGCACCGGCTCGCGACGCTTGGCCGGGGCCGCGCCGGCCGCGGGCCTCGCCGCCGTCGGCCTCCCGCCGCCCACGTTGGTCGACAGCCCCACCTGCGAGGCGTACGCCGCGATCGCCTGGCAGAACCGCTCGCCGAACTGCTGGATCTTCCGCTCGCCCACGCCCGGAATCGACGCGAAGACGTCGGAGCGCGTGGGCCGCATCCGCGCCATCGCCTGCAGTGACGCGTCGGAGAAGATGAGGTACGCCGCCACGCCCTGCTCCCGCGCCGCCTCGGTTCGCAGCCGCCGCAGCATCTCGAAGCAGCCGGCGTGGTGCGTCGTCTCCTCCGCCACGCGTGCGGCAGGTTCCTTGGGCGTCGCGAAGGCCACCTCGACGCCCCCTCGCATCACGTCCCACGCCTTGCCCGCCAGCATGAGCGTCGAATACATCCCTTCCGATCGCCGCAGATACCCCATGTCCACCAGCTGGTTCACGCAGCTCGTCAGCGTCGTGGCCGACATCGACCGCAGCAGCCCGTACGTCGAGACCGTGTCGTGCCCCCGCTCCAAGACCTGCTTCTTCTCGCTCCCACGCAGCACGTCGACGATGTGCACCGCGCCGAACGAAAGGTCCGGCGTGTGCTGCGCCAGCCTCGCCACGCACGCCAGGATCTTCCTTGCCACCACCGTCGAGTCCGCCAGCGTCTCCAGTTCGCCCAGGCACACGTCGCACGCGTTGCACGAGCCCCCGGCCACGCCGCCCGGCGGCACGTACCGCTGCCCGAAGTACGACGCCAGAAACTCGTGCCGACATCGCCCCGCCGTGGCGTACCGCTGCACCTCGTCGATGAACCGAAACTGCCGCCGCAACTCCTCCGCCGGCGTTCCCTGCTCTTCCGCGCCACGCTGCATCACCTGCTTCCACTTGGCCGCGTCGGCGCCCGAGTAGAGCAGGACGCACTCGCTGGGCAACCCGTCGCGTCCGGCCCGGCCCGTCTCCTGCTGGTAGTGCTCGATGCTCTTGGGAAGCTCCGCGTGAATCACGCACCGCACGTTGCTGCGGTCGATGCCCATGCCGAAGGCCACCGTCGCCACCACCACGTCCGTCTGCTCGCTGGCGAACGACTCCTGCACGCGGCGGCGTTCCTCGGCGTCGAGCCCGGCGTGGTACGCCTCGGCCTTGATCCGCTTGCGCTTGAGCGCGTTGGCCAGGTCCTCCGCGCCCCGCCGCGAGATGGTGTAGATGATCGTCGCCCCGTCGTCGTGCCGCTTGATGATCTCCGCCGCCTGTTCGGTGGTGTCCTCCTTGGGCACGATGCGGTACGTCAGGTTCGGCCGATCGAACCCGCCGATGATCACCTCCGGCGAGCGAAGCTTGAGCTGCGCCACGATGTCGCTCTGCACCCGCGGCGTCGCCGTCGCCGTGAAGGCGTGGAAGGCCGCCTGCGGGAACGCCTCGCGCAGTTCCGACAGCCGCCGATACTCGGGCCGAAAGTCATGGCCCCACTGGCTGATGCAGTGCGCCTCGTCGATGGCGAAGGCCCACGGGCCGTGACGCTGGTTGCACGCCGCCAGCTTCGCGAGCATCCACGGCTGCAGCAGCCGCTCGGGCGCGAGGTAGAGCAGCGCCAGTTCGCCCGCCGCCATCCGCCTCAGCACCGCGTTGGACTCCTCCGCCTCCATGCCCCCGTGCAGGCACGCGGCGGGGTATTCGTTGAGCACCAGCCCGTCGACCTGGTCCTTCATGAGGGCAATCAGCGGCGACACCACCACCGTCAGCCGCCCATGCAGCAGCGGGGGCAGTTGAAAGCACAGGCTCTTCCCGCCCCCGGTGGGCATGACGAGCAGCGAGTCTCGCCGCTCGAGGCCGGCGTTGACGGCCTGGGCCTGCATGGGCCGGAGCGAATCGAAGCCCCAGTGCCGTCGCAGCGCATCGACCACCGCCTCGTCCAGCGGCGACGCGGCGGCATCATCAGGGGGTTGAAGCTCGGAGGGGGCGTCCATGCGGTTCTGCGGCGCCATTGTTGCCGGCCCGAACGGGCACGGAACGCCCTGAGGCCCAAAGGCCCCGCGATGGGTTCGCTCTGCCCGTCGCTCCCTCCGGGACCACATTCCTGCCCACGCCAAGGGCCCGCAAGGGCCCACGACCGTTGCCACGAGCGACCGAACCCGCGCAGCGGGTGAGGGAACTCGTGGAAGAGCCGATTCGCGCGAGGCCCCGGCGGGGCTGACGACCACACCTCACGCCTCGTCCGCCCCTCACGGGGCGTCACGGCGAGTTCAACCCGCCCCGCACGCTCCGCAGGCCCCCTCACCCACCTCCGCCCCGCAGTTCCAACATTCCCTCACGCGCACGATGCTCGTGCTCAGGCATGCCGCGCACGCCCAGAGCCCCCGCGAACGCATCGCCCGCCACGGCGGCGTCCCGCCCAGCACCTCCGACGCCGCCACTTCGATCCACGCCACGTCCCCCATGCGGTCCATCCGCGAGGTGTCGAGCGCGTTCCCGTGACGCACTTCGACCACCAGCCGCACCCGCCCCCCTTCGAGAAACGCCACGTCCGCCCGCAGTCCGCCGGGCAGCGTGAACTCTCGCACCGCCTGGTCGAAGGGCGGCATCGCCACGACGTGCCTCCGCGAGCATCCCGCGCAGGTCGTTTCAAACGCCGCTTCGCCCGATCCCAATCCCGCCGCCGCAGCACACGCCGCCCGGTGCGCCGCCGCCTCGCCCCCCGAACACGCGCCCGCCCGGTGCGCAAAGTGCGTCCGCCGGCCCCCCGATCGCACCGTCAACGCCGAAAGGCACGCCGGACACCGATACGTCACGCCCGCCAACGCCGCCTCCGGCGCGCACGCCACGCCCGCCGGATCGATCGCCACGGGAATCAGCAGTTCGCCCACGAGTCGCCCCCGCCTCACGATTCGCGCGACCCCAGCCACCCCTTGCGCCAAAACGCCCACATCATCGCCACCGCGATCGCCAGCATCATGCCCAGCACGATCGGATACCCGTACTCCCACCGCGTCTCGGGCATGTTCGCCGGATGGTTCGTGTCGAAGTTCATCCCGTAGATGCCCGCGATGAACGACAGCGGAATGAAGACCGTCGTGATGATCGTCAAGACCTTCATCACCTCGTTGAGCTTGAAGCTCGCCAGCGACAGGTGCATCTCGATCAGCCCCGTCGCCAACTCGCGGCTCGTCTCCACCAGGTCCATCACCTGCACCAGGTGGTCGTACGCGTCCCGAAGGTAGATCCGCGTGCCTTCACGGATCAGCGGCGACTGCTCGCGAATCAACGCCCCCGTCGCGTCCCGCATCGGCCACGCGGCTCGGCGCACGGTGATCAACTCCCGCCGCAGATCATGCAACTCGCGAATCGTTCCGGGCCCCATCGCCACCGTGGAGCGATCCTCGAGCGACTCGAGCCGCTCGCCGATCTCCTCCAGCATCGGGAAGAAGGCGTCGATCGAGGCGTCCATCAACGCGTGCATCAACGCGTCCGCCCCGGCCGTTCGCAGCGGGGCATGGGCCTGTCGAAGCCGGATGCGAACCTCCTCGTAGCAGTCCCCCGGCTTGTGCTCCTCTTGGAACGAGATGACGAACCTCGGCCCCAGGCACAGACTGATCTGCTCGCACTCCACGATCCGGCCGTTGCCGCCCGCCTTCAGGGGCGATCGCAGCACCACATAGAGGTACGACCCGTAGTCCTCCACCTTCGCCCGCTGGTTCGTGTTCGCGATGTCCGCCAGCGTCAGCCGGTGCAGGCCCGCCGCCTGACCCACCGCCTCCAAGAGGGCCGCGTCGCCCACCCCGTCGACATCCAGCCACGTCACCTCACGCGCCGGGTCCGCCAGCGATGCCCGGAACGATTCGACCGTCGCCGCCTCCTGCTCGACCAACCCGGCGGAGCCGTACGCCGTCAGACGCATCGCCGCCTTCGCCCCGACCACCGACGGCGGCAGCGTGCCCGGCGCGGAGCCCGGCGGCGGTCTGCGTCCCTTCCCATGGCGGCGTCCTCGTCGGCCCATCGCCTCCAGATTAGGCCCTGCCCCGCCGCGGGCGCGCAGGCCGACGCCTCGGGCGCACAGGCCGAAACCTCGGGCGCACGGGCAAGCCCGGGGGTACTATCCGCCTCTCCAAAGTGCTCGAGAAGTTCCTCCAAACCCTGATGGATGGCCTCGCCGTGGGCAGCCTCTACGCGCTCATCGCGCTGGGCTACACCATGGTCTACGGCATCCTCAAGTTCATCAACTTCGCCCACAGCGACATCTTCGTCTTGGGCGCCTGGGTCAGCTACGCCACCGCCCTCTTCGCCGGCTACGCCGACCTCGACCCCGCCGCCGCAGGCATTCAGGCCGCCCCCTTCCCCGTCTGGGTCCTTTATGGCTTGGGAGGTGCGACCTTCGTCGCCCTCGTCGTCGCCGGCATTCCCAAACTCCAAGGCCGGCCCCTCTCCGAATCCGCCCGCGCCCTCCTGCTCGGCGTCACCTGGGCCTGGGCCTGCGCGGGCATGGCGTTGGCCGCCCGGGTCCTCCAAGGCGCGGGCTGGAGCATCGTCGGCGGCGGCGCGATCCTCATCTGCTCCATGCTCACCTGCGGCTTGGTGGGCTTCACCTTGGAACGTGTCGCCTACAAGCCCCTCCGCAACGCCCCTCGCCTCAACGTCCTCATCACCGCCATCGGCATCAGTCTCCTCCTCCAGAACCTCGGCCAACTCGAGTGGATGTTCGGCACCCGCCCCCAAGGCATGCCCTCCCTCCTCCCCGACGCCGTCCTCGCCGAGATCGGCGGCAGCCGCCCCAGTCCTGACGCCGATTGGAGCGTCCAGCCCGTCCGCATCCGCCTGCTCGACGTCATCGCCGCGGGCACGGCCTTCCTGCTCATGATCGCCCTCGACCGGCTCGTCTTCCACACCAAGATCGGCCGGGCCATGCGGGCCGTCTCCTTCAGCGAACGCAACGCCGCCCTCATGGGCATCCCCGTCGACCGCATCATCAGCTTCACCTTCGTGCTCGGCTCCATGCTCGCCGCCGCCGCGGGATTCCTCTACGCCCAGAAGTACACCAAGCTCGGCCAGACCGCCGACACCGTCTGGGTGCTCCTGGGCCTCAAGGCCTTCGTCGCCGCGGTCGTGGGGGGCATCGGCAACATCCGCGGCGCGATGCTCGGGGGCATCCTCATCGGCCTCCTCGAGTTCTTCGGCGTCGCCTACCTCATCCCCCAACTCCGCGACGTCTACGTCTTCGGCGTCCTCATCCTCGTCCTGCTCGTCCGCCCCGGCGGCCTCCTCGGCAGTACCGCCGTCGAGAAGGTCTGAACCTCCCCCCATGGCCTGGAGTCTCACATCCCGCGCCTCGCAACTCGGCCCGCCGGCCGGGCTGTCGCTCCTGCGCGGGGCGATCCCCTTCGTCGTGTGCGTGATCGTCGCCGTGGTGGCTCAACTCCTCCTCAAGCCCTTCCTCATCACCACGCTGGGCTGGGACTTTGCCGCCAAGATGGTCGTCGATGTCGGCATCAACATCGTCCTGGCCGTTTCCCTTACGCTCGTCAACGGCTTCACCGGCCAGTTCTCGATCGGCCACGCCGCGTTCATGGCGGTGGGCGGGTATGCCGCCGCCGCCATCGTCTATTACGGCTCCTACCGAATCGCGGGCAACCCCGAACTCGCCGGCGGCATCCTCTCGAGCATGCTCATCGGCCGCGAGGCCCCTTGGTTCACCGCCCACGATCTGCTCTTCCTCGTCGCCGTGGTCGCCGGCGGCCTGGTCGCCGCCATCTGCGGCTACCTCGTCGGCCTGCCCAGCCTTCGCCTCAAGGGCGACTACCTCGCCATCGTCACCCTCGGCTTCGGCGAGATCGTCCGCGTGCTCATCCAATCGCAGACCGGTGATGTCCTCTACGACCCCGAGGAGATCGCCCAAACCCCGGCCTGGAAGCTCGCGGGCTCGCTGGGCGGCAGCTTGGGCTTCAGCGGGCTCCCCTTCTACACCAGTTTCTTCTGGGTCTACCTGCTCGTCCTCGTCACGCTCCTGCTCGCCTGGCGCATCAAGAGCAGTTCCTACGGCCGCGCCCTCATCTCCATCCGCGAGGACGAGATCGCCAGCGAGGCCATGGGCGTCGACACCACCCGCTTCAAGATCCGCGCCTTCGTCCTCTCGGCCTTCCTCGCCGGCTGCGCGGGCGCCCTCTTCGCCCACACCGTGGGCGTGCAGCTCAACGCGGCGGAACTCGGCTTCGTCAAGAGCTTCGACATCATCATCATGGTGGTGCTCGGGGGCCTGGGCTCCATCTCCGGCGCGGTCATCGCCGCCATCATCCTCACCATCCTCCCCGAGGCCCTCCGTGGCGTGGCGGAATACCGCATGGTGGCCTATGCCGTCGCCCTGATCGTGATGATGCTCGTGCGGCCCAAGGGCCTGCTGGGCGTTCACGAGGTGTGGGAGCGTGCCGCATGGGACTGGCTGCTGAGCTCCTCGAAGCGGAAGGAGTCGGGCCGATGACCCTCAAGGCCTCGCCTCCCATCCTCGAGGTCCGCAACGTCAGCAAGACCTTCGGCGGTCTCAAGGCCGTCACCGACTTTGCGCTCGAGCTCCACAAGGGCGATCTGCAAGGCCTCATCGGCCCCAACGGCGCAGGCAAGACCACCTGCTTCAATCTTCTCACCGGCGTCTATCGCCCCGACACCGGCGTCGGCGAGCGGATCGTCCTCGACGGCCGGCCGCTCGTGGGCCTTCGTCCGTCGCGCATCGCCGCCCAGGGGCTCAGCCGCACCTTCCAGAACATCCGCCTCTTCGGCGAGCTCAGCGTGCTCGACAACGTGAAGCTCGCATGCCACGTGCGCGTGACGTACTCCATGCTCGGAGGCGTCCTCCGCACCGCGGGGTGCCTGGGGCAGGAAGCCGCCATCACCGAACGCGCGATGGAGCTCCTGCGGCTCTTCGACCTGCACGATCGCGCCCGCGAGCAGGGCCGCAACCTCCCCTACGGCGCGCAGCGGCGTCTCGAGATCGCCCGCGCGCTGGCCACCAGCCCCAAGGTGCTGCTGCTGGACGAGCCCGCCGCGGGCATGAACCCGCAGGAGAAGGTGGAACTCGCCAAGCTCATCCGTCGCGTCCGCGACGAGTTCGACGTGACGATCCTGCTCATCGAGCACGACATGGGGCTCGTGATGGACATCTGCGAGCGCATCACCGTGCTCGATTACGGCCGCACCATCGCCTCGGGCACGCCCGCGCAGATCCAATCTGATCCTCGCGTCATCCAGGCCTACCTCGGCGCGGCCGACGACGAGCCCGCCCCCGCCGCGGGAGGCGCGCATGCTTGAGGTCGAGTCGCTCAGCGTCTCCTACGGGGCCATCAAGGCCCTGCACGGCATCGGCCTTCGCGTGGGCCGGGGCGAGATCGTCACGCTCATCGGCAGCAACGGCGCGGGCAAGTCCACCACGCTTCGAGCCATCTCCGGTCTCGTCCGCGCGGGCTCTGGATCGAAAATCGTCTACGACGGCACGCCCATCAACGGCCGCCCGCCCCACGAGATCGTCCGCATGGGGCTCGTGCAGTCCCCCGAGGGCCGGGGCGTCTTCCCCAACATGACCGTCGAGGAGAACCTCGAACTCGGCGCGTACGTCCGCTCCGACCGCGACGGCATCGACGCCGACCGCGAGAAGGCCCTCGCCCTCTTCCCCCGCCTCAAGGAACGCTTCCGCCAGAGCGCAGGCACCCTCTCCGGCGGCGAGCAGCAGATGCTCGCCATGGCCCGTGCCTTGATGGCCCGCCCCCGCCTGCTCCTGCTCGACGAGCCAAGTCTGGGCCTCGCGCCCCAGATCGTGCAGGTCATCTTCCGCATCATCCGCGAGATCAACGCCGGCGGCACCACCATCCTGCTCGTCGAGCAGAACGCCCACATGGCCTTGAAGGTCGCCCATCGCGCCTACGTGCTTGAGGTCGGCCGCATCGTCATGCAAGGCCCCGCCGCGGAACTGGCCGCCAGCGATCAGGTGAAGAACGCCTACATGGGCCGCCACGCCTGACCTCGATCAGCCGCAGGCACGGGTGTGGCGGACAGCGACCCGACGGGCAGGTGAGCGTTGCCATGGGTCGGTTTCACCCGCCGCTCCACCCGTAGCTCCCTCCAGGACCGCAGAACAACCGAACCAAGGGCCCGCAGGGCCCACGAGTGTTGCCACGGGGTGACCGAACCCGCTTTGCGGGTGAGGGAAACCCGTGGAGAGACGCTCAATCGCGTCACGGCCCCGCGAGGGGCCGACGACCGCGGCTTGACCTTCGTCCGCCCCTCGCGGGGCGTTCTTCGCGTTCTTCGCGTTCTTCGTGTATCACGCGCGACGTGACGGCGGGTTCAACTCACCCGCGTTGCGGGTTCATTTCACCCGCCGCTGCGGTCGTCGGTCCCTTCGGGACCAAAGAACTCCCGCACGAAGGGCCCGCAGGGCCCACGAGTGTTGCCACGGGGTGAACCGAACCCGCTCTGCGGGTGAGGTGAACCCGTGGAGAGGCGCTCAATCGCGTCACGGCCCCGCGAGGGGCCGACGACCGCGGCATGACCTTCGTCCGCCCCTCGCGGGGCGTTCTTCGCGTTCTTCGCGTTCTTCGTGTTCTTCGCGTTCTTCGTGTATCACGCGTGACGTGGCGGCGTGTTCAACTCACCCGCGATGCGGGTTCATTTCACCCGCCGCTACGGTCGTCGGTCCCTCGGGACCGCAGGACAAACGAACCAAGGGCCCAGCGGGCCCGCGAGTGTTGCCGCGGGTGACATGAACCGGTGAACGAGCGCTCGTCGCTCCCCTCGGAGGCGAACCGACTCGTGCCACGCCCCTGATTCACTTGCGCTTGTCGGCCTCGCGGATCAGCGTGTCGAGCCCTCGCCCGATCACGTCGCCGCGTTGCACCATGCTCGAGAGGCCGGTGCTCAGGATCGCCGCTTCGCCCAGCAGCTTGTCGAGCTTGTTGATGGCCGCGCCGTGCGATTCGTGCTGGTGCGTGCCCCGCGCGGTGAGCTCCCGCAACTCGAGGGCCACGTCCGTGCCCTTCGCGATGGCGTCCATCGCGTCCGCCAGCGTCTCCTTCAGCGCGGTCATGTCGAAGGCCTGCTCCTTGAGCTCCTGCGCCCGCTCGGCCACCGTCGCGAGCTGCTCGCGCGTCGTGTCGAGCAGCCGCTCGGCCTCCTGCGTCGATTCGGTCATCCGCTGGTCGATGGCGTTCGCTCCGGCCTCGAGGCGGGTCGTGATCGCGATCACCGTCTCCTCGAGGGCCTTGCGCGAGTCGTCCATGCGGTCGATCATCTCCGACGCCGCGTCCATGCGGCGTTCCGTCTCGACGTGCACCGCCGCCAGCGACTCGATCCGCTCCTTGGCCGTCGTCAGCATCTGCTCCAGCCGGGTCCGTGCGTGCTCGACCGCCGCCTCGCACGCCTCGCGGGCGTGCACGACGCGTTCGTCCATCAGCCGCGTGATCGACGCGGCGAAGGCCTCGGTCTCCTCGCGGGTCACCCGCTCCACGATCGATTGCATCTGCCGCCGAACCGAGGCCGTGATGGCCTCCTGGTCGATGGCGAGGTTCTTCAGTTGCTCCAGCCGCGCCGCCACGTCCTTGTTGACGATCGCCGCCACCTGCTCGGCCTTGGCGAGCCGCTGATCGAGTTGGGGCAGCGCCTTGGACGCCGCCTCGAGCGACCCCTGCAGTTCCTTGCCCGCCTCCTTCACATGCACGTCCAGCGAGCGGATGTCGTTGGTGGCCGAGAGGAGCGTGCGTCCGTGCGTCGCCGCGTCCCGCATCAACTCGCGAAGGGTCGAGGAAAACTGCTCGAAGGCGTGCTGGTCCACCACCCGCGGCGCGACGAAGACGCGGCCGAGCCGCTGCTCGATGGTCTGCATCTCCGGAAGCTCGCCGCCGGTCGCGTTGTGGGAGTGGTGTTCCACGCATTCCCCATGTCGGCCACTCCGCTCGCCCACGCCCATCTTGGCATCCCCTGCACGGGCGTGACGCATCCCCCGCCAAGGCGATGGCGCGGGCACTACACTCCGTCCTCACCATGGCAAGAACCAAGGCACGCCCACCCCAGGAGGACGAGTCCCGCGTCCGCCTCCAACGCGTCATGGCCGACGCCGGCGTCGCCGCCCGCCGCGCCTGCGAAGACCTCATCGAGCAAGGCCGCGTCAGCGTCAACGGCGAGGTCGTTCGTCGACTCCCCGTCTTCGTCGACCCCCACGCCGATCGAATCCTCGTCGACGGCCGCCTCCTCAGGCCGCCGGAGCGCAAGCTCTACCTCATGGTCCACAAGCCCGAACGCATGCTCGTCACCACCGCCGACGAGCCCGAGTTCGATCGCGCCACCATCACCGAGATCGTCGATCACCCCGCCAAGGCCCGGCTCTTCCCCGTCGGCCGACTCGACTTCGAGTCCGCGGGCCTGGTCATCATGACCAACGACGGCGATCTCGCCAACGCCCTCACCCACCCACGGTTCAACGTCCCCAAGATCTACGAAGCCCTCATCAAGGGCCGCGTCGATCAATCCATGCTCGACGCCGTTCGCGTCAAGCTCCGCGGCGTGCGCAAACGCGAAGCCCGCGAGGACGGCGCCCAAGGCCCCGTCTCCGTCGGCCCCGTCCCCGAGTTCGAGTTCGTCAAGCTCCAAGGCGCCAACACCGTCGTCCGCATCACCCTCCTCGAGGCCCGAAACCGCGAACTGAGGGACATCCTCGAGTTCCTCGGCATGCCCGTCAAGCGACTCATCCGCATCGGCATCGGCGGCCTCACCTTGAGCGGCGTCGCCCCCGCCCGCTGGCGAGAACTCACCCGCGACGAGATCCACCTCCTCCGCCGCCCACGCGGCGGCTTCGTCCCCCGCCCCCGCCCCCTCCCCGCAGCCCCCTCGCCCACGCCGGTGGCCACGCGCCCGGCCGAACCACGGCCCCGCCCCGCCCCCCCCTCTCGCGACCCCCGCGACATGCCCCGTCGCGATCGTGGCGACCGGTCGCTCGATCGACCCGGCCGACCGGGTCCTGCGCCGCGTGGAGGTTCCCGTGCATCGCCCGCTTCCGGCAAGACTCGTCCCTCGGGCAAGCCCGGCCAATCTGGCCGTGGGGGTCAGTCTGGCCGCGGTGGCCGATCCGGCCAAGATGGTCGATCCAGCCAGACTGATCAATCTGGCAAGCCCGGTCGCTCCGCCGCCCGCAGGCCCGACAGCCGTCGCGGCCCCGGTCCTCGTTCCCGCTGAACGCCGCCATCGAGCCCTCGCCCATGGCCACCACCAACTCCTCCTCGTCCGTCCTGCAACCCGGCTTCTTCCGGCAGTGCGCCCACACCGCCCAACTCTGCCTCATCGGCATCAAGCGCAGCCAGCTCACCCGCATGGCCGCCGCGCTCTCCTACCGCACCATCTTCGGGATCATCCCCGTTCTGGTCGTGGGTCTGGTCTTCACCGCCACCTTCGCCAAGGAAGAGCAGGTCCGCAGCTGGATCGAGAAGGTCCTCCAGTTCGCCGGCCTGAGCCAGATCTACGTCCCCTCGTCCGGCGCGTCCGGCGGGGCGGGCGCCGGCCGGCTCGATCAGTGGATCGGTGACATGGTCAACAACGTCCGGGGTCTCAAGTGGGAGATCGTCGGGTTCGTGGGCCTTGGCACGCTGATCTATGCCGCCATCTCGATGCTCGTCGAGATCGAGGAGGCCTTCAACCAGATCTGCAACGCGCCCAGCGGCCGCTCGTGGACGCGTCGCATCACGCAGTACTGGACGCTGCTCACGCTGGGCAGTCTCTTCCTGGTCGGCAGCTTCAGCATCCCCAGCCACCTCGAGAAGTCGATCAACGCCGCCATGACCTACGCCAAGCAGGCCGTGGGGATGGACGAAGAAGGCCCCCCCGCGCCGCCCAGCCGGGTCGCCCCGGCCGCGACGGAGGCCAAGCCCGCCGCCTCGCCCGACGTGTCGACGACCGACGCGTCGCCCGGCATCCAAGCCGCCCCGACCCGCACGTGGCTCGCGAAGATCATCGCCTCGGGCTTCTCCATCGCGGTCAGCTCTGCCCTGTTCATGACGCTCTTTTGCGTCGTGCCCAACACGCGGGTGCGATGGCGGGCCGCCAGCGTGGGCGCGTTCTTCTCGGCCGGGCTCTGGGAACTCGCCAAACAGGGCTTCGCCCTCTATGTGACCTCCTCCAAGGGCTACACCACCCTGTACGGCGCGCTCGCCCTGCTCCCCATGTTCCTCATCTGGGTCTATGTCACCTGGATCGTCGTCCTCTTTGGTCTGCATGTCACCCACGCCATCCAGGCCTACGGCACCGCCAAGCGGCAAGGGCTGACACACTCCGTGCTCGTCGCCCTGGGGTTGCTCGTCGAGCAGCACGGCGCCCGTCGCCAACTCGGTCCGCTCGACCCCGCCTCGTTCGTCCTGGTCATGACCACCGCCGCCGAGTGCTTCGCCCTGGGTCGCTCCTGCGATCATGCCTCCGTCGCGGAAGCCACCGGCCTGGACGAGGCATCCGCCTCGCAGATGCTCGACCAGCTGGCCGGCGCGGGGCTGCTGCATCGACTGGCCGAGGGAGGGGACGGCTCCTCCTACGCCCTCGCCCGTCCGCCCGCCGCCATCCAGCTCGCGGAGGTCCTCGCCATGACCTCGACGCTCGCCGATCGCGTCAAGTCACCCGGCGGAACCCGCGTCCTCGAGACCTTCGCTCGCGCCAGGCAGCAGGCCGTCGAGGGTCGCTCGCTCGCCGACATCATGGCCTGATCCGCCTTGCTCTCCGCGACTCCTCCGATACCATCCGCCCGTGGTGGGGGCTTGCGGTTCAGTGCGATGCAGACCACCGACGACGACAACTCCAAGGATTCCTCCGAGCGGCAGGTCGAGGCCGTCGGCTCGCATGTCGGCGCCGGCATGACGTGGATGATGATCGCCACCGTCGCCGCGAGGTCGAGCACCTTCGTGGCGCAGGTGATCGTCGGCCGTTGGCTCGGCCCTCGCGAGTTCGGCCTCTACTTCACCGCCATCGCCATCTCCGGGTTCCTCACCGTCTGCCGCGAGGCCGGCACCGGCGCCATCCTGATGCACCGCGGCCGCGACGCCTACGAGGAGAACGCCGGCCAGGCCTTCTGGATGGGCCTTGCCTACGACGTCGCCATCCTCGCGATCACCTGCGCCCTGGCGTGGCCCATCGCCTCCTTCTACAAGGCCGAGGAGTTGGCGTGGATGCTCGTCGTCCTCTCCGCCGCCCTCATTCCCAACGCCGTCTCCAACGTCCTCTTCGTCAGGCTCCGCTTCGACCTTCGATTCAAGGCCTTCAGCGTCATCAACACGCTCTCGAGCGTCGCCCGACAGGTCTCCCTCGTCCTCTTCGTCGTCACGGGCATGACGCACATGAGTTTCGCGTGGTCCGCCTTCGTCTCCTGCGTCGTCGACGCGGTCTGCGTCTGGTGGGTCACCCGCGACGCCGTCTGGACGCGGCCCCCTCGCATCGAACGCTGGAGGTCGTGGGCCGGGTCCTCCCTCTGGCTTATGCTCACGTCGCTCGCCAACTTCGGGATGGACTTCGCCCCCTTCATCGTCCTGGGACGCATCCTCGGCGGCGACAGCGACATCATCGGGTACTACTCCTTCGCCTACAACATCACCGCCCAGATCGGCGTCCTGCTCGCCTTCAACTCCGTCGTCGTGCTCACCCCGATCCTCCAGCGCCTCGCCGCCCAGCCTGAACGGCAGTCCCAGGCCGCCCTCAGGTCGCTCCGCTCCCTCATGCTCGCCGGGTGCGTCGCCACCATGGGACTCGCAGCCGTCTTCGGCCCGCTCGAGCATCTCCTCTTCCGCGGCAAGTTCGACGCCGCCGTCGAGGCCCTCGTCATCCTCGCGCTCTTCTACCCCTGGCGAATCACGCTGGGCGTCACCTCCAGTCTTCTCAACGCCAAGGGCGAGTTCGGGCGGCTCACCGTCCTCACCATGGTCGAGTGCGTTGGCCTCTTCGCCGTCTCGCTGGCCGCAGGCATGCTGACACCCACCCCCGTGGGCATCTCCCTCTGGACCGGCGGGTGGGTCATGTTCGTCCGCATCATCTCCACCATGGTCACCTTCCGGCCCTTGGGCACCTCCCCCCTCGCCGTGCTCAGGACCATGATGCCCGCCTGGGTCCTCTGCACCATCTCGCTCGGGACGACCATCCTCATCTCTCGCCGCTTCACCATCGATGCCGCCATCCTCGGCTGGTGCACCGACCGCTTCCCCGAGCCATGGGGCCGACATGCCGCCGATGTCGGCTGCGTCCTGATTCACGGCGCCATCTGCGCCACGCTCATGTACCTGCTCATCCGCCCCCTCCTTCGATCGCACCTGGTCGATCTCCTCGCTGTCACGCCGGCACGCATCCGCCCCCTGCTCAGCCGATTCCTGCTCATCCGCGAGATGCCGGCGGCCGATCAGGCCCGGTGAGCGGCCGGACGACGGAGATTTGGCCATTTGGATGGGCCAACTGGATGGGCCCACTGGATTGGTCAACCGGATTGACCAACCGGATCGCTCGCGGACGATGATCGTTGAAGCTCGTTGCTCGGTCGCTGCCTCGGCTCCTCTCATGTTCCAGCGGCTCCTTCGAATCCTCCTCTGGTCGCTCCACGCCCTCGCGGCCGTGGCCACCCTCCTCTGGACCGTCGGTCGCCTCGCCAACGACCGCTGGCACGCCACCCAGTATCTCTACTGGATCCCAACCCCGGGCATGGTCTTCCTGCTCTCGGTCCTGCTCATCCTGGTCGCCGCCCTCTCTCCGCTCCTGACCTCCAAGGGACGTCTCACCCACGCTCGCACCGGCCTCTTCGCCTCGCTCGTGGCCGTCTCCATCGTCTTCGGGGCTGAATGCAATCTCGAACGCTACCTGTTCAAGATGCCGCCCCAGGACCTCACCCAACCCTCCATCCGCCTGCTCGTGTGGAACCCGGCCGTCGACCGCATGGACGACTTCGCCGATCGCGTCGCCTCCCAAGACCCCCAACTCATCGCCATCGCCAACCGACCCGGTCGCACCGACTGGCCGGCCCTGCAGGACCAAGTCGGCGGCAGCCGCGCCATCGCCCGCTTCGCTCACCTCTCGCTTGTCAGTCGCCATCGCATCATCCGCTGGGGTGGCGCCATCCTCGGCATCGAGGGCGCCCGCAAACGCACCACCTTCTGGCCCGGCGGCGGCGAAGTCTCCCAGGACAAGGGCGAAGCACTCTTCGTCGAACTCGACACCCGCGCCCTCCTCGGCCGCACGCTCGTGGTCTGGCTCTTGGACTTTCCCTCCGACCCCGAACTCTCGCGCGACGCCAACTTCGCCGCCGCCACCGCCACCCTCACCGGCTTCCGGGGCCGCTCCTACACCCGAAACCCCATGGGCCTCGATGTCGAGGACGATCCCGCCGCCGTGCCCGTCGGCTTCCCGCCCGCCGATCTCATCGTCGGCGACTTCAACACCCCTCGCGGCTCCTCGAGCATCCGCCGCGTCACCGGCACGCTCCGTCACGCCTATGACCTCGCCGGCCGCGGCTGGGCCACCACCTGGCCGCGATCGATCCCGCTCATCGCGATCGATCACGTCTTCGTGGCGCCGTGGCTCGATGTCCGTTCGTACGTCACGCGCGACCTGGGCGCAGGCGGCCACCTCGCCCAAATCGTCGATCTCGCCGCGAACTGATCGCCCCCTCGGCCTCACGGGCCGGCCCTCTACGCGATGGCCCTGGGCGATGGCCCTGGGCGATGGCCCTACGCGATGGCCCTACGCGATGGCAGGACGCAGCATCCGGACCACCACCAGCGTGCTGTCGTCCGCACGCGGAGCCAAGCCGCAGAACTGTCGCACTTCCCACAGGATCCGTTCCACCACCTCGGCCGCCGTCGAGCCCGGCTTGTCGGCCAACGCCCGCAGCACCGACGCGCGAAGCCGCTTCTTCCCGAACTTCTCGCCGGAGAAGTTCACCGAATCCGTGATCCCGTCCGTGTACGCCACCAGCACGTCGTTGGGCTTGAGGTCGAAGACCGCTCGCTGGTACCGCTGCGACGGATCCACGCCCACGACCATGCCGCCCACCGACAGTTCGTCCATGTCCGCGGCGGTGGGGGCCCTGTGCGACGGCACCCGCACCACCAGCGGCGGCTCGTGCCCCGCCGAGCAGTACGTCAGGCGTCCCTTCGCCGGATCGATCACCCCGTACCACAGGCTCGCGAACTCGAAGTCGCGCGTGTCCTTGCACAACGCCACGTTCACCCGCGACACGACCTCGTCGAGGTCGTACACCTGCTGCGTGTGCGCCCGCAAACTCGCCCGCACCGAACTCATCAGGAGCGCGGCCGCGATCCCCTTGCCCACCACGTCGCCGATCACCACCCCAAGGTGCCCCGAGAGGTCCATGAAGTCGTAGAAGTCCCCGCCCAACTCGAAGCTCGGAACGTACCGCGCCGACACGTCCACCGAGCGGATCGACGGCACGCCCCTGGGCAGCATCCGCCGCTGCACGTCGCTGGCGAGCTGCAACTGCCGCTGCACCCGCTGCTCTTCCTGCTCGAACTTCAGCAGTCTCGCCTGCTCGAGCGCGGTCGACGCCTGCGCCACCAGCGACGCCAACATGCGACGGTCCGATTCGTCGAACGTCCGCGGCGTGCGTGCATACAGCCGCACCACCCCCAGCGGCCGATTCTTGAAGACCAGCCCCGCATGAATCGCCGCGCCCAGCCCCTCCCCCTCCGCCTTGTCCGCGATCAGGATCCGGTCGTCGCGGGCGATGTCCTCGCTCACCACGATCTGCCCCGCCATCGCGAGCCGGTCGAACTCGCGATTCTTCGACAGGGGCATCGGGTACTCGAGCCATTCGCGGCTCAGGTTGCGGCTCGCCCGCACCACCAGATCCTCCTCGTTCTCGCTCAGCACCCCGTCCGCGTCTTCCTTCAGCAGGTACACCGCGCCCGCGTCGAGCCCCAGCACCTCCAGCGCCGACTCGAGGGCCACCTCGAGCACCCGCTCGGGACCAGCCGCTCGCACCAGGAGCGAACTCATCCGCGACAAGGCCGCCAGTTCCTTCATCCGCGTCCGCAGTTCCGCCTCGTGCTGACACAGTTCCCCCGCCGTCCCCGCCAGCAGCCGCAGCACCGTCTCCAGTCGCCGCCGCGCGTCGTCCGCGAGTTCCGGCTGCTGCTGGCCCACCACGAACGTGCCGATCGGCACGCCCGGCTGCTCCGCGATCGCCAGCGGGATCGCCAACTCGCCCGCCGCGGCCGTCGCGTCACGCAACGCCCACGTCGGCGTGCCGTCATCCTTCTGCGTCCGCACCACCCGTCGTCCCGACGCGTCGCGCAACTCCACCGTCACGCCCGTCAGTTCCGACAGCTCGGCGCACAACGCCGCCAACGACCCGTCCGTCAGGAAGTCGGTGATCGACACCGTCCCGCAGGGCCGCCCTGCAGGCGAGCTCCCCGACGGCGCCATGGCTGCCGGCACCGTCGTGTCCGTGGAGGTCGTCGAAGCGCGTGATGGGGGCGGGGGCGTCGGGTCGTTGGGCATCGTCGGGGCTCAGTGCGTCTTCCAGACGCCCTTGATCAGTTCCAGCATCGCGGCATTCGGTCCGCCCGGCGCGGCGGATTCGTCCAACGCCTTGAACCCTTCGTCGATGATCGCCGAGTCGCCCAGCTGGAATCCGACATATGCCATCAGGAAACCCGTCTCCTCCGGCACCGTCGATTTCGCCGCCCTCGCTCGCGCGATCCGCTCGCGAAGCACTTCGATCACGTCCGTCAGCCGCGCCTTGGAGGGCATCGTCTCGCCCGTGTACCGAACGCCCGTCAGTTCCGGGTGACGCTCCAGCAACTCGTGCAGGTTCACCGCCGCCGACAGGAAGAGCGCCGCGCCGATCTGCGAGTTGATCCTCGCCGCCGACGCCATCGGATCGCCCGGCGACAACGCCAGGCACCGCGCGAACTGCTCCTCGGCATCGAAGTACCGACCCTGCGCGAGCGCGGCCCCGCCATCGGTCATGTACCGCGAATACAAATCCTTCTCGACCGTCGACAGCGTGTACGCCCCGACCTCGCCCCCGCCCTTGCGGATCATCTCCAGCGTCATCGCGTCAAACCGCGGCTTCGCCGCCTCGTCCTTGGCCTTCGCCTCCGTCGGCCCGCCCGCGCCGCCGCGGTCGCCCTTGCCGGGCCCCTGACGCGCCGCGCCAGGAGCCCGCAGTTGCGCTCGCAACTCCGAAAGCTTCCCCTGCCACGCCGGCGTTTCCTGGTTCGGCGAGGTTTCGCCGCCCTTGCCCTGCTCCTTGGCCGGCTCCTTGCCCAGTTCCGCCGCCGGAGCCGGTTCCTTCGTCGGCTCCTTGGCAGGTTGCAGGCCCAGCGTGCCCGCCTCCTTCTCCATCCGCTCCATCAATTCCGCGTACGACGTCCTGACTTCCTTGTTCAGCCGCTCCTTCTCCTGCGTCTCTTGCATCGGCTGGTTCAGACGCTGGCCGCCCGTCGGCTTGGCCAACGACCCCGGCGGCGGCTCATCCGTCCGTCTCGCCTGCGTCAGCCGAAAGCCCAAGAGACTCGAGGCCGTCATCCACTCCCGCTCGCCCCGCGGACCAGTCCGCTCGCCCACCATCGTCGGATTCAGGCTGTCCAGCGAGTTGAACGTCGCCGTCGATCGCAGCGTCCCAAGTCGCGGCGCCAGCACGTCCCATCCCTCCCCAAGCCCCGAGAACGTCTCGGTCGACACCCGTCGCGGCTGACGCATCATCGTGCCCGCCGGCTCCAGTTTCGACGCCCCCGTCATCCCGCCCATCCGCGACAGGGTCGGCGTCTCCGCGCCGTTGAACTGGTTCGCCGTCGAGTACGAGTACTGATACTGCAGCGAACTTGTCCCGCGAAAGCCGATGCCCGCCGCGCCCGCGCCGATCGAGTCGCGACGAAAGCTGAACAGGTCGTCCGACCCCAACGCCCCGCGGAACTCGTCCGCCGATCGATACCCGACGTCGCCGCGGAACGAACGCCCACCCGTCGCGTTGCCCGTGACCAGGTCGTTGCGCATCCGCACCTCGGACATGAAGTCCGGCCGCGGCGCATTCCCCCGCTTGATCGTCGACAGGTCCGCCTCCAGCCCGCGGCCCGTGCCCAGCGCGGTCTGTCCCGCCGCCACGCCCGCCGCCACAACCAGCGCCAGCCCGACCACGCCCGCCTTCATCGTCCTGTTCGTCATCGCTTGCTTCCTCGTGAATCCGCTCCGCTCCCGCTCCCATCGCCCTTCCTTCATACACCCTTCCTTCATACGCCCTTCGTTCATACGCCCTTCCTTCATACGCGAGGATAGGGGTTCCGTTCACCGACTCCCCCCGACACGCCATCCGATCGGAAGGCGAACGTCCCCCCGTCCACCCCCCGCGGCATCCAGCTCGGCATCACCCTCGCACCCTTCGCCCCACCCTCCACCGCATCCAGCATCGGCCCCGGCGACAGCGTGCCCGCCACCACCACCTCGGCCGCATCGCCCTGCGGCACCACCACGCACCCCAACTCCTCCAGCACCCGTTCCACCACCCAATCGTTCTTGCCCCGTCCCGACAACGCCGCCCGACGGAAGGGCGACCTCGCCCACAGGTCTTGCATCGCCTCGCGACAGGCCGCCATCCCCGTGAATCGTTCCCAGATCGCCGGGCTCATCGCCCGACGCTCCTGAGCCCCCAGCGTCCGCCGCAGTTCCACGAGCCCGCGGGCGTACCCGCCCATCGCGCTCTCGCGATTCGCCATCGCCCGGTACCGACGCACCGTCATGCCCAGTTGCCGCCGCCGCTCCGATTCGGGCGCGTACCGCTGCATCACCCATCCGTTGTTCCGCACCAGCCGCTCGATGATCAGGCGCTTGCTTCTCGCCGCCGGGGCCTTGCGGTGCAGCACGGTGAACGCGGGGTCGAAGACCATCCGCCACCCCGCCAGCATGAACTTGGCCGCCAGGTCGTACTCCTCCGCGTAGTACGAGAACGTCGCGTCGTACCCGCCGGCCCTCAGGAACGCCATGCGTCGAATCGCCACGCCGCACCCCACGAAGACTTCCGGCAGGCCGCCCGCCTCGCGTCGTCCGCTCGGCAAGGTGATGTCCGCCATGACCGCCACCACGTCCGCGGGCGTCCGTCGAAGCAGCCCCACATGGTCGAGCGACCTCGGGCACGAGTCGTCGTCGAGCATCACCAGCCAGTCGCCCGACGCCTCCTTCGCCGCCACGTTCCTCGCCGCCGCGCCGAGATTGGTCCCGCTCCGCAAGACCCGGATGGGCAGGCCCGACGACGTGGTCGATGGCGTCGAGGCCGCAGGCGTCGACGCGTTGTCGACGACGACCACCTCCGCGTCGTGCGGTCCCAGCGCGCCAAGCGCGTCGAGCGTCGCCCGCAGTTCGGCGGCACGGTCCTTCGTCGGAACGACATATGAAATCATCATGGCACGCGCCTCCACCGAGCGGTCACGAGGCCTTCAGCAACGTCCCGCCATCCCTCGCCTCGATGAACGAACCCCCGCCGGTGTACGTCAGGTGCGACGATTGCGTCCGGGCGATCTGACGACGGATGTCAGCCGCGCCCACCGGCAGGTTCCCCAGCCGCTGCACCTGCACCGCCGCCGCGGCCGCCCCCACGTACGCCGCCGCGATCATCTCCGCGCCGCCGGCGAGCGACAGCGTCGCGGCCGCCAGGAGCGCGTCGCCGCACCCCAGCGCGTCCACCGCCGCCGGCGCCAAGGCCGGAATGTGCTCGCCCGCCAGCCGCGTCGTCCATGATCCTTCCGACACCTCCGCCGGACGCACGCCCGGCAGCGGCGAAAAGCCGATCAGCCCGTCCGCGCCCAGCGTCACGATCGCGTGCCGCACCCGCAACTCTCGCATCATCCGCTCCGCCACCATCGGCAGCCCCTCGCCGTGCAGCTGCATCGCCTCGCGAAGCTCCTGCTCGCTCGGGCACAGCAGGTCCACGTCGCGCATCGATCGCAGGTTCGAGTTCACGCCGCTCACGTCGCCCGAGAGCGTCCTGGCGAGCGGCCGCAGCACGCGGCACAGCGTCGCCAGGCTCCGGGGCGTGAACAGCCCGAGCCCGAAGTCCGTCACGATCGCCGCGTCGCACCCATCGCCCGCCGCCTCCTTGGCCAACCCCACCAGCGATTCCTGCTGCGAGGCGTCCAGCACCAGCGGTCGCACCAGGTCCAGCTTCAGCATCTTCTGCGAGCCCACCAGGAACCGCTGCTTCTCCGGCAGCGGCGTTCCCGTCGGCAACGCCTTGAGTTCCACCCCCTCGGCCGCCAACCGATCCCGCAAGGCTCGCGTCTCGGGACCGTCCGCGTCGGGCGTCGGCGTCACCAGCACCGGTCTTGCGCCCAGCGCGGCGCAGTGCCTCGCCACGATCGCCGCGCCCCCGTCGTAGTGCCTGGCCTCCACCGGACGAAGCGTCATCACCGGGCTCTCGCTCGCCACTCGCGGCGGCGCACACAGGATGTACGTGTCGATGATGCTCTCGCCCACGACCACGACCCGCTTGTTGCGGAAGCTCGAGATCAGCGAGAAGAGCGAGCCCCCCTCCAACTCCGGCCGCGTGCCCAGTTGCGACAGCCGCTGGTGATACGGATCCGCCGTGTGCTCGAGCGCCGCGATCAACGCCGTGCTCGAGAAGACCACGTCCCCCGACGAGAAGACCACCCGCCCCCCCGCCCGCTCCACCGCCTCACGCTCGGCCCGGAACCGCGGGTCCCCGTTGTCCTCGTACTCCTTGCCCTTGAGATAGACGTCCGGTTGAGACTGCTCCAGCAGCGACAACGCGGTGGGGGAGGGATCGATGTACACGTAATCCACGCAGTCGAGGGCGGCAAGACTCTCCGCCCGCAACTCCTCCGGAATCAGCGGCCGTCCCGTCCCCTTGTTGATCCCGCTGTCCCCCGTGATGCTCACCAGCAACAGGTCCCCCAGCGACCGCGCCTGCCGCAGATGCCGCAGGTGCCCCGGATGCACGATGTCGAAGCACCCGTGACACTGCACCAGCCTCTGCCCGCCCGCCCGCGCAGCGCGACGAACGTCAAGCAGTTGAGGCAGCGTGAGGATCTTCGAGAGCGCGTTCGACGACATCGCCCTCCTCATCGGACCCCCTCCCGCTCCCATCGCCAAAACCGATCGCCCCCGCCCCGGGGGATCCCGTCGCCGCGCCGCGACCCCCGCCCGCCCACTCCCCCGTTCATGGCATCCTCGATCTGGGGGCCTCGGTCCCGCCCGTCCGATCTCCCTGCCCATGAGCACCCATCGACATGCCGACGCTCCCGCCGCGCCCGGCATCTCGGGCCCGCTCTCCCGCGATCAACTCCTCGCCGCCGTTCGCGACGATCCCTCGCACGTCGTCGCCCTCTCCGCCGGCTTCGCGGCCCTCGACGCCCATCCCCAGGATCACCCGCTCCGCTTCCTCGTCGCCGCGCGAATGGCCCGCATCGGGCTCCGCACACTCGCCTCCGACATGCTCGCCGCGATTCCGCCCGCCGGCCCCTTCGCCTCCCAGTGCCGGGAACTCGAAACCGCCGCGGCAGGGCTCCCCGACGACCTCGTCCCGGCCGACACCTTCCTCCCCGCCGTCCGCGACGCCTTCGATCTTCTTGTCCGCATGGGCGCAGGCCTGCCCGACGACGCCTTCGCCGCCTTCGAACGCCATGCCCGGGCCGGTCGCTGGTTCCGCACGCTCGATGGCACGTTGCTCCGCGAGCACGCCGGACGCCTCGAGGGATTCGAACGCTCCAACGCGTCCCTGCGCGACGCCTGCGCCCGCCTCGTCGATGCCGCACGCGAATACACCCGGCCCGTCGCCCTCGCGGGCCGCTGTGTCGCCGTGACCGCCTCGCTCGCGCTCGAGGCCACGGGTCGCGCGCACCTGGGCTACACGCCACGTCTCCACGTGGTCGAACCCGATGCCGTGCGCCTCGGCGAAGGCTTCGCCGA
The DNA here is from genome assembly GCA_037139735.1 of Phycisphaerae bacterium. Classification (GTDB taxonomy): domain Bacteria; phylum Planctomycetota; class Phycisphaerae; order Phycisphaerales; family UBA1924; genus UBA2402. Next base: position 7,266 of record JBAXFU010000011.1, on the reverse strand, counting down.
ACTCGCCGCCACCCGCCACGCGGCGATCGACGAACTCCTCGCCAGCGAACGCGTCGAGTGGCACCTTGGAACCGGCGCCCTTGATTCGCTCGCCGAGGACCTCGCCGCCCGCGTCGACACCATCCTCCCCGACCGCGTCCTCGCCGCCCAGGGCTCCGATCCTCGCACCCCGCGAGCCGTCGCCCGGGCCCTCGAAGCCGCCCATGCCGCCCAGTCGCGGCGTCTCGAACTCCTGCACGCCCGCGTCCGCGACACGTATCAAGATCGTTCGCCCGCGTGGTGGTCGGAGCGATTCTCGCAGCGGCTCGCGTCGCGCGAACCGCTCAACATCCTCGTCATCACCAGTCGCTTCACCACCTTCGTCCGCCACGCCGCGACCGATCTCGCCGCCGCCCTTCGGCGCGCCGGACACCACGCCGAAGTGTTGATGGAGCCCGACCTCCACGCCAACCTCGCCGCGTGCGCGCACCTCGAGGCCTTCCGCCGCCTCGAGCCGGACCTGGTCGTCTGCGCCAATCACCCGCGACGATCGCTCGGCGACGCGTGCCCGGCCAACGTTCCCTACGTCTGCTGGGTCCAGGACGCGATGCCCCACCTCTTCGACGCTTGCCTGGGCGAACAGAGCACCGAACTCGACTTCCTCGTCGGGCACCTCTTCAACGAACTCTTCGAGCGCCATCGATTCCCCCTCGCCCGCGCCCTGCCCTTCCCGGTGGTCGCCGACGCCGTCAAGTTCCACGACCATCCGCCCACCGCCGAAGAACTCGAGTCGCACACCTGCGACGTGGCCCTGGTGAGCCACCACGGCGAAACGCCCGACGCGCTCCATCGCCGCCTCGTCGCCTCCGCTCGGACCAACGCGCCGGGCTTCGCCCACGTCCTCGAACGCCTCCTCGAGCCAGTCGTCGCCGCCGTCGCCGCCGCCAGAACCGTGCCCATCCACGCCGCCGTCGCGCAGGCGTGCGACCGCGTGCTGCAACAGGCCGGCATCGACGACCCGCGAGCCAATTCCATGGCCTTCCGCGGCTACGCCATGCCCATGGCCGATCGCCTCCTTCGTCATCAGGTCGTCGGCTGGGCCGCCGACATCTGCGATCGACACGGTCTTTCCCTCCGCCTCCACGGCCGCGGCTGGGACGAGCATCCCGACCTCGCCCATCTCGCCTCCGGCGAACTCCATCACGGCGACGAACTCCGCGCCGCCTACCGCTGCGCCCGCGTGCACCTCCACGTCGCCGCCGGCGCGCTCCTGCACCAACGCGTCATCGAGTGCTTCCTCTCCCGCGGCTGCTGCCTGGTCCTGCACCACCGCGACGCCCTCGCCGGCCTCAAGACCGCCGCCCAACTCGATCTCCTCGACACGCCCCCCGATCACGTCGACGAGCAGGGCGCACGCCTCGGGCACTCCGCCGCCGCCTTCCCTCGCGTCGCCGCGCTGGCCGACGCCATGCAGTCCTGCGGCACGCCCCTCCCCGGCGGCATCCTCTGGACCTCCCGCGAACGACTCGATTCCCTTCGACGCCTCGAACCCCTCCTCCGACTTCAGGTCGGGCTCGACGCGCTCGGTCCGGTCGCCAACGAGATCACCTTCGTCGACCGCGACTCCCTCGAGCGCGCCATCCTCTCCTTCACGCACGACGATGCCCGCCGCGAACGCGTCGTCAACGCCGTTCGCGAGGTCGCGATCGCGCGCTTCACGCACGACACGCTCGCCCGTCGCGTCATCGATCTCGTCGCCAACGGCCTCGCCATCCCAGTGGGAGCGACGCCGTGAACGAACGCCCCGTCGCGGTCTCCATCCACCAGGCCCTGGGCGTCAGCGGCGTCACCGTCGCCGGCGCTCGCATCGCCGCCATGCACGACCTACCCTGCCGCGTCGTGCCCCTCGTCGTCGGACCCGAGGTCTCCGATCAGGCCGTGAACGACAGCGCGCTGGGTGGCGTGTCCGATCTGTGCATCGCCTCCTGGCCGGCGAACGCCTCGGTCGTGCAGCAGGTTCTGACCATCCGCGAGGCGATCATCACGCTTGGCGCCGCCCTCGTGCTGCCCCATGATTGCGTCCTGGGCGCCATCGCCGCCGCCACGCTCTCGCGCCGAGGCGTGCGGTCGCTCCTCTGGCATCACAGCAGCGGGCATGACGGCGACGACGCCATCCGTGCCGCCGGATCGCTCGCCCACGCCTTCGTCGCGGTCGACGCTCGCCTCGCGGAGCGGGCCCGCCGCGTCGAACCGCGACTCCCCGAACCGGTGCGATCCGAACTCCCCGTCCCCGTCGACATCGGTCGCGAGCCTCTCCCGCGGGTGCCGGGCCTCCGCACCCTGCGGCTCATCTACGCCGGGCGGCTCGAATGTCGCCACAAGCGGGTGCTCGACCTCGTTCGTCTCTGCGACGCCCTGCACCGCCGCGCCGTTCGATTCTTCCTCACGATCGTCGGCGACGGCCCGGCCCGTCGCGAGCTCGAGTCGGGCCTCGCGTCGCACCTGGCCGCGGGTCGCGTCACCATGCAAGGCGTTCAGCCGCCGCGCGTCGTCGCGTCCCTCTTCGGCGCCCATGACGTCGGACTCCTCCTGAGCGAAAGCGAGGGCATGCCCCTGGTCGTCGCCGAGTGCATGGCCGCCGGGCGTCCCGTCGCCATCACCCAAGGGTGCGGCGGCGCCGTGCACGCTGTCCGCCACGGCCACAACGGGTGGGTCGTCCCCGTGGGCGATGCCGAGGCGATGGCCCAGGCCCTCGCCGACATCGCGCTCGATCGCGACCGACTGGTGCGGATGGGCCGCGAGGCCCACGCCACCGCGCGTCAACGCTGGAGCGTCGACCGCGTCTCGCCCGATCTTGCCGCCGCCTTCGAGGCCGCGATGTCCTCGCCCGATCGCGACGCATCGCCGTCGCAGGCCTCCGAGTGGTGGGGGAGGATCCTCCACGCCCTGGGCGCGGCCGCGGGCGACGCTCGCGGTCCCTCGCTCGTGCAGCAGGTTCGAACCCTTCGCGACCTCTGGGCCGCCGACCGCCCGCTGGTCGGATTCGACCCCGGGTCGCTGGGCTGCGAACCGCCGATGGTCCGCACCTCGGCCGCGATCCTCTTCGAGCACGTGTTGGGCCTGCTTCGCGCGCGCGGGTGTCATCGAATCGTCGTCTACGGCGCGGGCGCCCACACTCGAGCGCTCGCCCGCATCATCGCCCGTCACCCCGAAATCGCCGCCATCGTCGACGACGCCGCCGACGGTCGTCCGGACCGTCTGGCCGAAAGGCCGGTCATCACGCCCGCGCAGGCCGCGGCGATGCACCCCGATGGCGTCGTCGTCTCCAGCGTCGAGCACGAGCAGCGACTCTTGGAACGTGCCAAGACGTGGGCCGGCGCGGCCTTCGTCGAGCCCCTCTACGCCGCGAGCGATGCGGCGCTCAATCCTCTTGACGCACGAGCCGCTTGACCTCGCCGGTCTTGCACTCGACGAGCACCTCGTCGGCCTCGTCGAGGAAGATGCCGTGGTCCACGATGCCCGACACTCGGTCGAGCACCTCGGCCAGGTCCGCGGGCGCACGGTCGGGCATCGTCATGTCCAGCACCACGCCCCCGCCCTCGGTCTCGAAGATCTGCCCCTCCATCGTTCGCCGAATGACGCCCGACAGCCCGATGTTCCGAAGGTGCGCCCGGATGCTCGCGATGCCGAAGGGAATGATCGTCACCGAGAGGAGCGCCTTGGAGCCAAGACGCTGGGTGTAGCGATCCTCGCTGGTCAAGTAGACGCACCGCTCGGCCACCTCGGCCACCAGCCGCTGACGCGTGATCGCGCCGTGATGCCCCTTGAGCATCCGCAGCTCCGTGTCCACCTCCGACGCCCCGTCGTAGAGGTAGTCGATGGCCTCGACGTCCGCGAAGGGCACGACGTTGAGCCCCAGGCTCTTCGCCAGCCCCATCGTGATCGTGCTCGTGCAGACGCACTCGATCCGAAGCCCCGCCGTCGCCACCCGCTTGGCCAACGCGCGAGTGACGCGGTCCGAGACCAGCCCAGTGCCCAGCCCGACGATCATGCCCGAGTGGATGTCGCGCACGACTCGCTCGGCGAGAGCGTCCTGTCCGTTGTTCGTGGTGCCCATGCGTGGTGCTTCCTTGCGCGTTCGATCACTCGAATCGGATGCCCTGGGCCAGCGTCAGCTGCGCCCCGTAGTTGACGGTGCAGGTCTGGCGACGCATGTACGCCTTCCACGAGTCGCTCCCCGACTCGCGCCCGCCCCCCGTCTCCTTCTCGCCGCCGAACGCGCCGCCGATCTCCGCGCCGCTCGTGCCGATGTTCACGTTCGCGATCCCGCAGTCGCTTCCCGCCGGCGACAGGAACCGCTCCGCGCCCCGCACGCTGTCCGTGAAGATCGCCGAACTCAATCCCTGCGCCACGCCGTTGTTCATCGCGATGGCCTCCGCCACCTCCTTGAACGTGAAGACGTACAGGATCGGCGCGAACGTCTCCTCGTCGGAGATCGGCAGCCGGTTGCTCGCCGGCGTCCGGATGATCGTCGGCTGCACGAACCGCCCGCCCGAGAAGTGCCGCTCGCCGCCGCAGACCACCGTGCCGCCCTGGGCCTTGGCCTCCTTCACCGCCCGCTCGAAGGCCTCCACCGCCCGGTCGTTGATCAACGGACCCACCAGCGTCCCCTCCGCCAAAGGATCGCCGATGCGGATCGTCTCGTACGCCCGCTTCAGCCGCGCCGTCACGTCGTCCACGATCGACTCGTGCACGATCAATCGCCGCGTCGTCGTGCACCGCTGACCCGCCGTGCCCACCGCCGCGAAGACGATCGCCGGGATCGCCAACGACAGGTCCGCGCTCTTGTCCACGATCACCGCGTTGTTCCCGCCCAGTTCCAGCAGGCACCGCCCGAACCGCTTGGCCACCACCTGCCCCACGATCCGGCCCATGCGGCTCGATCCCGTCGCCGAGATCAAGGGCAGCCGCGGGTCCGCCGTCATCCGCTCACCCACCTCCGCGTCCGTCCCCATGACCAGCCCGAAGACCCCCGGGTGGCCCATCGCCGTCGCCACCTGGTCCGCGATCTGGTTGCTCGCAATCGCCGTGAGCGGGGCCAGCAGGCTCGGCTTCCACACCGTCGTGTCGCCGCACACCGCCGCCAGCATCGAGTTCCACGCCCACACCGCGTTGGGGAAGTTGAACGCCGAGATCACCCCGACGGGCCCCAAGGGCAGCCACTGCTCGAACATCCGGTGGTTCGGCCGCTCGCTGGGCATCGTCATTCCGTAGAGCTGACGCGACAGGCCCACCGCGAAGTCCGCGATGTCGATCGTCTCCTGCACCTCGCCCAGCCCCTCCTGGCGAATCTTCCCCACCTCCAGGCTCACCAAGGCGCCCAGGGCGTCCTTGTGCTTGCGGAACTCCTCGCCGATGGCCCGCACCACCAACCCCCGCTGCGGGGCCGGCACGCTCCGCCACGACTCAAAGGCCTTCACCGACGCCGCCACCGTCGCGTCATAGCTCGCCGCCGTGTCCAGTGTCACCCCCGCGATGGGCGAGCCCGACGTCGGGTTGTGCACCACATGCGCCCCCCGCGACGCTGCCTCCGACGCCTTCACCACCCGCGGATGCGTGTCCAGTCCCAAGGCCTTCAGAATGCTGTCGCTCATGCCCCCACTCTAGCAAGGCGTTGAAATGCCTTCCACGCCGGCCCATCGGTGCGCAACCGGCGAGTTCGATGCAAAACGAACGCTCCACCGCTCGCGGCGGCTGCACGCCATCGTCGATCACGCGATCCCTCCATCGCGTGCAGCACCGTCGTGAACGATCGGCCGCGGAGCCTCCTGCACGCAGACATCCCACTCGATCCCGGCCCCCGCGTCTCAGCGCGCACGCCTTCACAAGAGACAACAAGGTTTAACGCGACGGGCCGAATCACACGCACGGCCCGCCTGTCCCGCGGCCCCATCAACCGCGCCGAGCCACTGCGACGCGACATCGGGGAGCATGACGCCATCCGGCAGCCGATCGGCGACACCCTGGAAAGCACCTCCGGTCACCTCCCATCGAGCGTCCCGCCGGTCATGACCTCGCGTGCGGCTTGGCGTGCCGCCAGTCACGCCGCCTCGGACCCGACGCCAGCAGCCCGTCGGCCTGACCTGCCCGCACGAGCGTCGCACCTCGCTCTTGCAGCCTGATCACCATCTGTTCGGGTTCCTGCTTGGTGTGCTTGAACGGCCGCCTCTTGGCCACCGACGCCGGCCCCCCGCGTGCATGGGCCTGATCAGGGAACCCGTTGAAGGTCCCCATGAATCTTTGTACGGATTCCGATCGTAAAACCTTTCCAAGATAATCTAGATTGGCTAGACTAGATGGACGAAGAGCCATTGGAGGGCCACGCCATGAACTGGAATCTTGCCGACGCCAAGAACCGACTGAGCGAAGTGCTCGACCGAGCCCGGCGTGATGGTCCCCAGATCATCAAGCGTCGGGGAGACACCTTCGTGCTCCTGCCGGCGGACCAGTACGAGCAGCTCACCGGCAAGGCTCCGAGCTTCACTGATTGGCTCCTCAAAGGCCCGCGCCTCGACGACCTTGAGCTGCCCCGCCGCGGGGCGTCGCCCATGCGCGACGTGTCGCTCTGAGGCGATCCAGTGCATGTGGAAGGTGCATGTGAAAGGTGCGGGCGCAAGGGGCGGGTGCAAGGACGCCGCATGAAGACCCTGATCGACACCGACGTGCTCTCCGAAGCCCGCAAGCCTGACGGCCATGCGATGGTCAAGCAGCGACTCGCGGCAACCGAGCCCGACGATCTCTACATCAGCGTCATATCGATCGGCGAGATCGCCCACGGCATCGCCCGGCTGCCCGCGGGCGCAAAACGCCGCGAGCTTGAGGCGTGGCTCGCCATGACCGAGCGGCACTTCTCCGACCGCATGCTCCCCATCGACCGTGACATTGCCCAGCTCTGGGGCGAAATCACCGCAAAGGCCGCGAACGCCGGGCGGACGCTGCACGCCGCCGACGGCCTGATCGCCGCGACGGCGCTCCACCACGGCCTGCGGATCATGACCCGCAACGTCAGGGACTTCGACGCCACCGGCGTGCTCCTCTCCAATCCATGGGAGGCGTAGTTCGCCGGCGAACTCGCCCTCTCGCTCCCCGCAGTTCCCCCGCTGCAACCGCCCGCCGCGATCAATCGCCTTGGGCCTAACAGGGCGTTGAAAAACCCTCCACTTCAGCCGACAAGGCGCATCCCGACGCCGTCGTGATGCGAAGATGAGGGTATGCGAGGACGCCCGA
>JBAXFU010000010.1:0-54820 GCA_037139735.1 Phycisphaerae bacterium | reverse complement strand
GGCCGATACCCGGGCCGATACCCGGGCCGATACCTGTGTGGGAGGGCCCGCCGCGGCTTGCCGCCGGGTGGCCGCGTCCGTATCATCCCGTCCGCATTGGGGATTGGTGTAACGGTAGCACGACTGACTCTGACTCAGTTAGTCTAGGTTCAAATCCTAGATCCCCAGCTTTCGAGGTTCGCCGATCCGCGAACCATGGCCGTACAAGCAACGAGCCGGGCGAATGCTCGCCCGGCTCGTTCATTTTTTGCGGCCTGTCGTTCGCAGTCGGTTGATCGCAGTCGGTTGATCGTCGGCGGGACCGCCGAAGACCGACCCCGGGCGATCATCACATCGCGGCCTTGAGCTTCTCGGCCTTCTGCTCGTCGGTGAGCTTGTCCCACGCGGGCACGCAGCCCTTGCAGCACATGCCGACCTTCTGGCCCTTGAAGTCCACCGTCACCTTCGAGCCCGCGGCGTGCGAGAGCATCATCGGGCACTTCGAGTTGACGATCCCCATGCTCGCCTTCGCCGGGGTCTCCTGCTTGGCGGGCTCCTTGGTCTTGCCGGCGTCCGCGCTCTTGCATCCGGTCAGGGCGGCTGCGGCGAGCGCGAGGGCGAACATCGTGGCGGTCTTCTTCATGGTGCAACTCCTTCGGTGTGGTTGAGAGCGTCGAGCGATCAACTTTAGCCCCCGGCGACACAATCCGACTGTTGTCCACAGCAACCGACAGGCCGCATGGGCAAAAAGCCGCTTGGGGCGGGTCGCAGCGACACTCCCGAGGTACATTCTGCTCTCGTGCGGTCCGCACGGCGGACCTTCTCCAGTCGTTTCTCCAGAAGGAGCAGCAGCATGCGTCGCGTAGATCTTGTGTCTCTCTTGGTGCTCGCCGCGGGTTCGTGTGCGGCCCATGCGTCGAACCTTGTGGCCTTCGAGTCGCCTTTGGAGGCGGACCTGCCGACGGGCCGGGTGACCGAGGTGGCGTTGCACGTGGCGCCGGCGACGGTGACGGCCGATGCTTCGGCCGACGACAAGGCCGCGGCCCCCGCCAAGCCGGCGGATCCCGACTCCTTCTTCAAGGGCTGGAAGGGCACGGTCGAGGGCGGCCTGAACGGCTCGGACGGCAACAGCCAGAACCTGAGCTTCCGCGTGGGCGTGGGCGCGTCGCGCGAGACGTCGGCGATGAAGACCACCGCGGCGCTCAACTACACCTATGCCGCCAGCGACGGCGAGAAGACCAAGTCTCGCGGCGTCTTCGACCTGCGCAACGACTGGAACGTGGGCGAGCGCTGGGTGGTCTTCGCGACGGGCAAGATCGAGTACGACGAGTTCCAGGACTGGGACTGGCGTCTCTCGGCCTTCGCGGGTCCTGGCTACTACTTCGTGAAGAACGACCGCACGTCCCTGCTGGGTCGGGTGGGTCTTGGTCTCACCAAGGAAGTGGGCGGCAGCCGCAACGAGATCATCCCCGAAGGGCTCGTGGGCCTCGACGTCGAGCACAAGCTGACGGAGCGTCAGAAGCTCTTCGCGTCGGTCGAATGGCTGCCGGACCTCTCGGAACTCTGGGAGTACCGCATGAACGCCAAGGCGGGGTGGGAAATCCTCGTGGACCCCGAAGTGAACATGACGCTCAAGCTGGGCGTGGAAGATCGCTACAACCACAACCCCGGTCCCGACCGCAAGAAGAACGACATCGAGTACTTCGCGCTGCTGGCGTGGAACTTCTGAACCGTCGAGCGGCGATCCTCGGCGGCGCGGGATCGCTAGACTCGGCCACATCCGCGGCGTGAGGCCGCGGGGCATGCGCAATCGAAAGGAGCAATCATGGGTTTCGTCAAGGAGTTCCGCGAGTTCGCCCTCAAGGGCAACGTCCTGGACCTCGCGGTGGGCGTGATCATCGGCGCCGAGTTCGGCAAGATCGTCAACTCGATGATCGGCGACCTGCTGATGCCGGTGATCGCCCGCATCATGGGCGGGGGCGTGGACTTCAGCAACAAGTTCTTCGCCCTCTCCGACAAGGTGAGCGCGACCAACCTCGCCGACGCCCGCAAGGAGGGCGCGGTGATCGCCTACGGCAACTTCATCACCGTCTCCCTCAACTTCTTCATCCTGGCCTTCTGCGTCTTCCTGGTCGTCAAGGCCTTCAACACGGCGAAGAAGCGGTTCGAGACCGAGCAGGCGCCCCCGCCTCCCTCGGGCCCGACCAAGGATCAGGCGCTGCTCACCGAGATCCGCGACCTGCTCGCCAAGCGGGCCTGACGCTCGGGACGGCCCTGACCGTGTCGACTCAACAGCGCCGAACCCCGGGAGGCCGGGGTTCGGCGTTTTTGCGTGAAGGAAAGGAGGTGAACGAAAGGGCGCACGCGAGCGGGAGGGACGCTCGTCGCCCGGGCCTCACGCCGACTCGATCTGCCGCTCGAGGTCCTTGAGCACGTTCATGTACGCCATGCAGGCGTCATAGGGCGATTCGAAGGCCCGGAAGTACGCGTGCACGGCGCCGTCGGCGTCGCCCTTGGTGCTCATGTAGTAGAAGTGGTCCGAGGTCGTGAGCGATCGCCACGTGCGCATCAGGCCTCGCAGCGTCTCGGCCCGCTGGCTCTCGCGGGGTTCGCCCGACAGCATCGCGTGCAGGCGGCGGCCCAGGCGAAACGCCTCGTCGAGCGCGTGCACCTGCATCGCGTTGCCACGCCACGCCGAGAGGTCGCGTGCGGCGTCGGCCCACGACACCGGCCGCGGCACCGAGGCCACCGCCGCCGCGGGCGCCTCGATCGCCTGCGTCGGCGTCAGGAACGTCGCCTCGTCGGATTGACGGAAGACCTCGCCCGGCAGTTCGTGCATGAAACGGAAGATGCCCGTTTCCGCCCATTGATGCTCGCCGAAGGTCTCGAAGTCCATGCAGACTGTCGCCAGCCCGTGGCGAGCCGCGTGGATGAGCCACGCGGCGTACTTCTCCGCCGTCAGCGGCCAGTGTTCCCACGACTTGTTCCCGAAACGGAACGCCACGTCGTCGCTGAGTCCGGGGTTGCGGACCAGGAGACGCAGCGAAGGCGACCCGGCCGGGGCGTAGACCTTGCCGCAGCCGCCGGGAGCGGCCAGGTCGGGCGTGGCGGCCTCGGTGAAGAGGCCGCGGAACCGCGTCGAACCGTCGGGGCGGCGGAGCGAGGCCACCATCGCGGCGATGTCGTCGGAATGGATGAGTTCGGTGTTGCGGAAGAACCCCGGCTCGACCCCGAAGAGGGCCCGGACCTTCTCGCCGTGCTGCTCCACCTGGTGCGCGAACTCCTCGGGCCAGTAGAGCGAGGCCAGCGAGTGGTGGTACGTCTCGCCCAGGAGTTCGCACGAGCCTGATCGCACCAGTTCCTGCAGCAGCACGATCACGTCGGGCGCGTGGCGCTCGAGCTGCTCGAGCAGGATCCCCGTGATCGACAACGACACCTTGAAGCGGCCCTGCCACCGGCGGGCCAGGTCCAGCAGCATCTGCGTCGCCGGCCGGTAGCACTTGTCCGCGACCTTGCGGCAGATCTCCGCGTTGGCCTGCTCGTCGAAGTACTTGTGGTCGGTGTCGAAGACGCTGTACCGGCGGAGCCGGTGCGGCTGGTGCAACTGGAAGTACAGGACGATGCCGGCCATGGACGTGGGCAAGCGTACGTCCGCACCGTCCGCCGCAGGGGCAAATCCCATGGCTTTCCGCGGCGGGTCTCCCTCGCGCTCCCGCTACCCTTGCTCGTGACCGAACCCACCCAAGGGACACCCTCTTCCGCCGTCTCGTCCGACGAGATCAACCTCGCCGGCGAGGAGGCGCGCTACGGCGCGGACCTCCGGCGGCGTCATCCGCTCGTCTGGTGGGCGACCCTCGCCGGCCCCCTGGGCGCCACCGCGATCATGCTGGTCGTCGCCGGCATCAGCCGCGGCGTCGACTTCATGATCAACCTGGCCGTCTCCGCCGGCATGGTCTTCTTCGGCCTTGGCCGCGCGGTGCTCCTGCTGGGACGGGACAAGGCCCAGGCCATCGCCGACATGCCCGCGTGGCAGCAGTTCCTCGCGAGTCTCACGACCGAGGAACTGCTGGTGCTCATCCTGTGGATGGACGCCCTCACGGCGTTCATCATGGTCTTCCACGCCTCGTTCATCTACCGCATCCCCAAGGTGGGCCCCGCCATGCTCGCCCTGCAGGAGGACGGTCAGTTCTTCCTGTCGCAGCACCCGTGGATGCGGCGTTTCGCGTGGGCAGGCCTCGTCGCGTTCGTGACCTTCCCGTTCGCCGCCACCGGATCGGTCGGCGGGTCGATCCTCGGTCGCCTGCTCGGCCTGACGAGGCGGGCGACGCTCACCGGCGTCGTCGTGGGGAGCGTGATCAGCACGTTCACCGTCTACGCCTTCGCCGCCACCATCAAGAAAAGCCCCTACTTCAAGTCCGAGAGCCCGGTCACGATGATCGGCAGCATCGTGCTCATCGTCGCCATCTTCGCCTTCATCAACTGGCGACTGGGCGGCATGAAGAAGCGGTGGGCCGCCCAGCAGCAGGCCAAGGCCGGGGGCGGCGGTTCAGCGTCGTGACGGGACGCCCAGCGGCTTGACCACCATCGTGACGATCGGCGTGCGGTCCAGCTCGTCGTACGGCGCGGGCAGGTTCTCCGCGTTGCGCACCTCGTGGTGACGCCTGGGCCCCATCGCCGCCAACGCCGTCAGGCTCGATCGAAGCACGGCGTCGCCGGGCAGCGTCATGATCGAGATGCTCGCCGCACCCTCGATCAGCCGCACTTCGTCGTCGCGGCATCCTTCGAGGATCTCCTCGCGCCGACGCTCGTAGGCGTCGGCAAAGGCCCGAAGCCCGAGCACCGTCTCGCCTTCCCACAGCCGCTCGAGCATGTCGCCCATCACGTCGCGAGCGTGGAGCAGTCGCAACGCCGAGGCCTGCAGCAGGATCGGCACCACCACCGTCTGCACGTCGGTCGCCAGGGTCGCCTCGGCCCGCTGGGCCAGGCTTTGCGGAGCCGACCGCGCGATCGACAGGTTGTGGCGAGCCGCGAAGCGGTCGAGCCCCGCCGCGAGCGGCACGCTGATGCCGGGGTCGGGCCCGCCCTTGAGCAGGTCGGCCGCCAACGCGCCCAGATACTCGCGATCGTCGTCGAAGAACTGGTCGTTGGTGAACTGGCGCAAGGGGCCCAAGGCCTCCTCCGCGGCGATCTTCTGGCCCACCGCGAACATGTCCTGCGCGGGCGATTCCCCCTCCACGTGGGACGTCAGGACCTGCGCCTCCCACAGGGGCTGCGTCCACGACCAGCTTTCGACCAGGGCCCGATAGGTGGGAACGCAGCGAGCCGCCGCCATCGCCTCGCGGCTGCTCCCGGCCCCTTCGAGGGGCGTGGGAAGCAGCGTGACCACCTGACGGGCCAACAGCAACGCGGCCATGGCGGCCGGTTCGCGGGTTGTCAGGTGATAGGGGCTGGCGACGACGTTCATGGGAAGCGACCAACTCTATCGGCATGGACGGGTGGGTCGGCCACGGCATGCCGCCAATCCATTCGCACGACTCGGGGAGTCGGGTGCTCTTCCGGCGGAGGGAGGGTTCCGCTACGCTGGCGGGGTGACGGCCTCGGGCATCTTCTATCTCCTGCTGCTGGTGACGTGCCTGTCGACGCTCGTGCCCCCGCCGCTGGCCTTGGCCATCGGCGTCGTGACCGCGCTGGCGGGCTTGGCCCGGTTCCCGGAGGCCTCGCGTCGAGGATCGCGTCTGGTGATGCAGACGTGCATCGTGCTGCTGGGATTGCGGATTGACCTCGGGCAGTTGTGGCGAGAGGCCTCCAGCGGGTTCGCCTTCGCGGCGGCGACGATCGTGGGGGCCTTTGTCGTCGCGTTCGGGCTGGGGCGGTTGCTGGGGATCGGTCGCGAGCAGACGCTTCTGGTGAGTTCGGGCACGGCGATCTGCGGCGGGTCGGCGATCGCGGCGGTGGGTTCGGCCATTCAGGCCTCCACGACCTCGATGGCGGTGGCGACCGGGGCGATCTTCATCCTCAACGCGGTCGCGCTCAACGTCTTCCCCCTGCTGGGTCACGCCCTGGGGCTGACCGACACGCAGTACGGCACCTGGGTGGGCGTGGCGGTGCACGACATGGCGTCGGTGGCCGGGGCGGGCGCGGCCTACGGGACGAGCGCGGCCCTCGACACGGCGATGGTGGTGAAGTTGTCTCGCGTGGTGTGGATCCTGCCGTGCACGGTCTTCGCGGTGTGGATGACGGGCACGCCCGCGACCGGAGGGCCCGCGACGGCGTGGCGACGGGCGGCCCAGCCCTTCCTCATCGGGTTCCTGCTCGCGAGCGTGGCCCGGACGCTGGTGCCGGCGCTGGCGGGGTGCGAGGCGATCATCAAGAAGGTGGCGACCGGCGGGTTCGGCGGGGCGATCTTCCTGATCGGCGCGGGGCTTTCGGTGGCGGCGGTGCGGAGCGTCGGCTGGCGGGTGCTCGTGCAGGCCACCGTGACATGGGTGACGCTGGCGGCCGCGTCGTTGATGGCGATCATGTGGTGGAAGGGGTGACGGGGGCGGGCGGGGGGCGAAGCGTCGCGGTCCCACGCTTCGTCCTGGCGCGTCACATTCCCGGCATCGCCAAGCCGCTCTTGGGAAGGCCGGCGCGGACGCACGCTTCCTGCGCGAGGATGACCTTCTCGTAGGGGGCCTTGGGGGTGGGCTTCACGATCGCGATGCACTCGCCCTTGGCGCTGGCCTTGGCCGTCGCGAGGACCTTGACCAGATCGGCCTCCAGGACGGGTTGCGGGGGTTGCTGGTCGATGCGGAGGGCGTAGCCGGTCACGTCGACCTCGACCGTGAGCCGCGTGGGGGGCGATTGATTCGTGGCAGGGGCGGCAGCCATCACCGGCAGGCTCGACTTGATGAACCACTCCGGTCCGAGAATCGCCGCCGAGGCCATGAAGAAGATCAGGATGACCATCACCACGTCGACCATCGGGGTCATGTTGGGCCCGTAGTGGGCCTCGTGCATGGCCCGCGCGCTGCGGTCGCGGAAGCCGTGACGCGTCGCGCCCATCTCAGCGGCCCTCCCCGGGCGCCCGCTTGGTGGCGAGCTTCACGCTCGCCACGCCCGCATCGCGGCAGGCGTCGAGCAGCGGCGACACCGACCCGTACTCAAGCCCGCGATCGGCGCGGAACTGCACCGGACGGTTCGAGGCGTCGAGGCCCTTGAGGAGCGTCTTGAGGGCCGCCGCGTCGGCGACGGGCGAGCCGTCGACGTCGATGGAGGTGGCGTCGCCCTGGTTCGCCAGCGTGATGACGATCGGCCGCTTGGCCGAGCCCGCATCCTCCTGCACGCCGACGACGCTGGAGGGAAGGTCGACGCGGCCGCGGCGATCGGCGGCGAGCTTGCCGACGATGAGATAAAAGACGATCAGCACCATCACCACGTCGATGAGCGGGGTGACGTTGATCTTGCCGGCGGGGGCGTGGTGCTGGAGGGATCGGAACTTCATGCGGCCTTGTCGCGGCCCATGCGGGCGATGATGTCCTCGACGATGTCGCCGCCGATCACGACGGCCCTCGTGCACAGGCGGTCGACCAGGCCCCGGTAGACGCCATAGGCCAGGAGGCACGGGATGGCCAAGACCAGCCCCAGCAGCGTGTGGAAGAGGGCCTTGCTGATGCCCAGCGAAAGGTCGGCGGGGCCCGCCTGCCCGCCCGACGCGCCCAGCGACGTGAAGGCCAGGATCATGCCCCAGACGGTGCCCGCCAGGCCCACGAGCGGGCCGAGGTTGCCGATGATGTTCAGCAGGTCGATCTTGCGGAACCAGCGGGACGATTCCTCGCTGGCGGCCAGTTCCGCGGCGTCGCGGATGGCCCCCGCGGCGTCCGTGGGCTGGGTCGAAGCACCCACGCGGTACGACCGATCCATCGCGGCCGCCACGATGCGGGCCAGGACCGAGTCGCTGGCGCGGGCTGAATGATGGAGGTCCTCCCAGCGGCCGCTGCGGGCCAGGTCCTGCAGGCGACCGGCCTCGTCCCGGGGGACGATGTTCCGCTCGCGGACCTCGAAGAGGCAGAGGAAGACCAGGGCGATGCCCACCACCGACCCCACCAGCAGGAGCACGGTGAAGACGTCGAAGGACTGCATGAAGAGGGACCAGAGTCCCCCGTCGGCGGGCGAGGCCTGGGCGAGAAGTCCGGGAAGCATCGGTGCCATGGAGGAAACATAGTCGCCGCCCGCTGCGGAAAGCATGCAACGGCCGCTCCCGGCTCCGGGAGGCGGCCAATGATTCAGTCCGTACGGAGCGTGCCCATGCCCCCAAGGCCCTCGCGAGCACATCACCGTGACGCAGCGGCGCGGTCCGCCCAGGACCGCGACGGCGATGTCGCCTCCGACCTTGCCGCCGAGGGCATGTCCATCGACGAGTTCGTCGCCTCGGGCGGCTCCCTGGGCTTCGACGTCAGCGAAGGGCTCGACAGCAAGGTGCTGGTGCTCAATCGCGGATACGCCGCGATGCGGGTCATCACCGCGCGGCGGGCCTTTTGCCTGCTCTCTCGCTCCATCGCCGAGATCATCCATGTCGACTCGATCGGCGACGAGGGGCGTGGGCAGTTCCTCAGCTACGACCTCGAGAGCTGGATCGAGGTCTCCGCCCTGCAGCGAGAGTTCGAGCGGGAGCGTCATGACTGGGTGCGAACGGTGCGATTCGAGATCGCGGTGCCCCGGATCATCCGCCTGCTGGGCTACGACCGCCTCCCCGAGCAGCAGGTGAAGCTGAACCGTCGCAACCTCTTCGCCCGCGACCGCAACCAGTGCCAGTACTGCGGACGGACCTTCCCCACCGCGGACCTCTCGATCGATCACGTGAAGCCCCGCATGGCGGGCGGCGGCGATTCGTGGGACAACCTCGTGTGCGCGTGCATTCGCTGCAACGCCCGCAAGGGCGGCCGCACGCCCGAGCAGGCGAGCATGAAACTGGTCCGCAAGCCGGTGCGACCCAGTCGCAATCCGGTCATCGCCCTGCGACTGGGCAGCGACAAGTATCAATCGTGGAAGACCTTCCTCGACAACGCCTACTGGTCGGTCGAGCTGGGTTGAGCGGGTGCGGCCTCCACGCGTCTTGACGCAAATCCCGCGGGCGGCTCGCGTGCGTCCCGCGACCGGTCAAGAATCATCCACGCATGTCAGGCAACGTCATCATCGTCGGCGGCGGGCTCGCGGGCCTCGCGGCCTCGGTCGAACTCTCCTCGCTGGGCCTTCGCGTCACGCTCGTGGAGCGCAACGCGCACCTGGGCGGGAAGATGAACGTGCTCGAGGAGCGAGGGTTCACGTTCGACATGGGTCCGACGATCCTGACGCTGCCGCAGGTGCTGCGGGGGATCATCCGTCGCAGCGGCCGCCGCGTCGAGGACTACATCAACCTCGTCAACCTGGCGCCCCAGTGGCGATGCCACTACGAGGACAAGACGGTCGTCGACCTGCTGGGCGACCTGCAGGCGATGGCCTCGTCGCTCGATGCGCAGTTCCCGCAGGCCAAGCCCGGCGCGGGGTACCGCGACTTCGTCGAGTTCTCGCGCCGCATGATGCGACTGTCCGAGAAGGTCTTCTTCTACAAGGACGTCGGCGGCGTGCTCGACATGATGCGCAAGCCGCCCAAGGAGCCCGGGCTCCTCTCCGACGTCATGGCGATGCGGATGCACAGCACCGTGGGCGCGACGGTGCACCGCGACATCCCCGAGCCGCACGTGCGCCAGATGTGCGAGCACTTCCTGCAGTACGTCGGCTCTTCGCCCTTCCTCGCGCCCGCCATCCTCTCGCTGATCGCCTCCGCGCAGGTCGATCACGGGTGCTGGTACTCGATGGCGCCCGACGGCAGGAGCGGCGGCACCCGCTGCGTCGCGCGGGCCCTCGAGCGGATCGGCCGCGAGCAGGGCGTGCGGCACATCACCGGCGTGGGCGTGCGAGCCATCCGCGAGCAGGGCGGCAAGGCCGTGGGCGTCGATCTCGAGGACGGCCGCGTGCTGCTCGGCGACGCCGTCGTCAGCAACTGCGACGTGCAGCGAACCTACCGCGATCTCATCGGCACCTCCGCCGCCCGCTCCGAGCAGCGGGGCATCGCCTCGGACTACACCCCCGCGTGCAGCGGCGTGGTGCTCTACCTGGGCCTCGATCGCCAGTACTCGCACCTGGCGCACCACAACTTCCTGTTCAGCGCCAACAGCGAGCAGGAGTTCGACGACATCTACCGCAAGGGGATTCCCGCGCGAGACCCCACGCTCTACCTCGCCGTGCCCAGCCGCACCGACCCGACGCAGGCGCCCGCGGGCGGCGAGGCCCTCTACGTGCTCGTGCACACCCCGTATCGCCGCAACCACCAGACGTGGGAGGGCCCCGGCGGCCTCTTCGAGCAGTACAAGCCGGTCATCATGGCGAAGTTGCGTCGATTCGGCATGCCCGACATCGACCAGCATGTGGTGGTCGATCGGTTCCTCACCCCCGCCGGCATCGAGCGACTCTACAACGCCGAGGGCGGAGCGATCTACGGGCTGGCGAGCCACGGGCGGCTCAAGGGCGGCTTCAAGCCCAAGAACCGCAGCCGCGTCCTCGATCGCCTCTACCTCGCGGGCGGCTCGGCCAATCCCGGTCCGGGCGTGCCGATGGTGCTCATGAGCGGCGTGACGGCGGCCAGGTCCTTGGCGCACGACCTGGGCGTCCGGAGCGAAGAGTCGATTCCGCTGGGGCCGGGCATCGAGACCGAAGGTTGAGGCGCGGCCTTCGGCCCCGCCCTGCCGCGCGTCACTGAATGACGTATTCGTCGCGGAGGACGTGGCCGCCCCCGGGAAGCTCGATCGACGCCCGGACCTTCAGCCACTGCGTGCCGCGGCCGCCGGCGTCCTGGCAGACCCACGCGGGCGCGCCCAGGGTGACGCGATAGGTGCGGGTGGGCGAATCGAACCGCTTGAAGTTCTCGTCGGCGTTGATGAACTCTGGCATCTCCCACGTGAGTTCGCGGCTTTCCATGCCGGCCAAGGCGCCCTGCGCGGGCTTGGCGAGCTCGACGCGAACAAGGCCCGGCGCCTTCACCGAGTCGCCGTAGCGATCCTTGAGCTCGAAGTGCAGCACGATCACGCACGAGCCGCCCGGACGGCCCGGGAGCGAGTCGACGTGCGTCAACGGATGGATCCGCAGCGACACCGGCGTGAAGGGGTTGGGCTCGGCCTGCGCGAGCAGCGTGGCGGTTTGGCCCTCCGTGGGGGGCGGGGGCTCGGCTGTGTCCGAGAAGGTGCACCCGCCAAGGGACGCGCACGCGGGGGCGAGCCAGGCGATCAAGGCCCGAGGTTTCATCGTCGAAAGGGTACGCCCCGGCGGGGTCGCGGCATCGCGGCCGGCGGTGCGCCCGTGTACCCTCCACGACCACCCCCCACAGGACCTCGTCTTCGCCGTGAACACCTCCACGACCCACGATCCGCAACCCTGGCGCATCGACCGCTCGCCGCGATTGGTGGCCGTCGCGGGCATGTCGCAGCCCGCGGCCAGGTTCCGCGACCCGGTGCTGGCCGGATCGCCGCAGGAACCCTTCCCGGCGTACGAGGCGGCGTTGGAGGATCGCGGTCCGGCGACGGGCACGGGCGTGGCGGTGCGGCCGCGGTTTCGGATGCACGGGCGACGGTCGGTGGTGGAGTTGGCCGGGCTGGAGCGGTGCTCCTTCTACGGGACGGGCGAGCAGGCGGGCGGGTTGATCCGCAACGGCACCCGCAGGACGCTGTGGAACAACGATCACTTCGACTACACGCAGCGGAGTCGCAACCTCTACCAGTCGCATCCCTTCGTGCTCGCGGTGCGGCCCGACGGAACGGCCGCGGGCGTGATCTTCGAGACCACGCGCCGGTGCGACATCGACCTTCGTCGCGGGGTTCGGGTGGAGGTGGAAGGGCTGTCGCCCGCCGTGACGGTGATCGAGCGGGGTTCGGCGATCGAGGTGGTGCGGGCGTTGCATGAACTGACCGGCCGGATTCCGATGCCCCCGCTGTGGGCGCTGGGGTATCACCAGTGCCGCTGGAGCTACGAGCCAGAGTCGAAGGTGCGGGAGATCGCCTCGGAGTTCCGTCGCCGCCGCATTCCGTGCGACTGCCTGTGGTTCGACATCGACTACATGGACGGCTTCCGGTGCTTCACCTTCGACGACACGAAGTTCCCCGATCCCAAGCGGCTGAATCGCGACCTGAACCGGCAGGGGTTCCGCACGATCTACATGATCGACTGCGGCATCAAGGCCGACCCCGGCTACGACGTCTACCGCGAGGGCCGCGACGGGGGCCACTTCATCAAGGATTCGGCGGGGCGGGAGTATCACGGCGAGGTGTGGCCCGGCGCGTGCGCCTTCCCCGACTTCATGCGCGAGGCGACGCGTCGGTGGTGGGCGGGCCTCTACAAGGACTTCGTCGCCGCCGGCATCGACGGCGTGTGGAACGACATGAACGAGCCGGCGGTCTTCGGCGGCGTGGAGAAGACCATGCCCGTGGGCAACCGCCACGAGGCGGACGCCGAGCTCGGAGGCCCCGATTCGCACGCCCGGTATCACAACCTCTACGGCATGCAAATGGTCCGGGCGACGCGCGAGGGGATCGCCAAGGCCAAGCCCAGGGCGCGGCCCTTCGTGCTCACGCGGAGCAACTTCCTGGGCGGGCAGCGATACGCGGCGACCTGGACGGGCGACAACCGCAGCGACTGGAACCACCTTCGGTGGTCGATCTCGATGGCGCTGAACATGTCGCTGAGCGGTCAGCCCTTCGTGGGCCCGGACATCGGCGGCTTCATCGGCAACGCCGACGGCGAGCTCTTCGCAAGGTGGATGGGCATCGGCGCGCTGCTCCCCTTCGCGCGAGGGCACAGCGAGAAGACGACGGCGGCGCACGAGCCGTGGTCCTTCGGCGAGGCGTGCGAGCGGACGTGCCGCCTCGCGCTCGAGCGTCGGTATCGGCTCATGCCCTACCTGTACACGCGCTTCCACGAGGCCTCGAGGCATGGCGACCCCGTGGTGCGACCCGTCTTCTTCGCCGACCCGACGCGAGCCGACCTGCGGACGGTCGACGACGCCTTCCTGCTCGGGCCCGACCTCCTGGTCATGTGCGACGTCTTCCCCGGTCGTCGCGAATCAGGGCGCGAGTGCGTGCTGCCGGGGTGGGCGAGCGTGGAGGTGGCGAGCGCGACGGACGAGGCGCTGCCCCGGCTCTTCCTGCGTCCCGGCGCGGTCTTGCCGCTGGGCCCGGCGCGCCAGTGGACGAGCGAACCCGTCGACGCGCCCGTGCTGGAGATGGTCTGCCACCTCGAGGCCGGCCGAGCGTCGTGCGTCATTCATTCGGACGCGGGCGACGGACACGAGCACGAGCGCGGCGCCAGGTGCGACTCGTTCGTCGAGGCCTCGGCCAACGGCATCCGCGTGCGGCACGAGGGCGACACGCGGTTCGCGCCGACCATCGGCGCGTGGCGACAGGTCCGCTGAGCGGTCGCGGACAAGCCCCCGGCCGCGTCCCTGATCCGCCCCCGGTGCGCACGCACGGTCGAAACGGGTTGGCCATGCGCGATGGCGGGCGTCAGACCTGCGGCGGGGTCGCGTGCGGCACGAACGCCGCGAGCGTGACCGCGCCGAAGACCAGGGCCGCGAGTTGCATCGGCGGATCCTTGGCCGCGATCTCGGTGGGGTCGTCGTAGTCGCCCCGGTCGAGCAGGATGATCGCGCGGGCGAGCGCGTAGGTGGCCGGCAGCAGCGTGAGCCACAGGATGTTGACGCCCTCGGGGAACCCCGCCAGCACGGTCCGTCCCGCGGCGTCGCGCGACTGCACGTAGAAGGCGTACGTGATGAGCGTGGCGACGGCCGTCACGACCACGAACATGCGGAGCGTGTCGTCCGTGTACACCGTCTGCACACCCCGGGCGTTGGAGGCGTTGTCGCCCAGCAGCCGCCGTTCCCCCAGCCGCTTGCCGAAGGCGAGGAACATCGAGAGGAAGAAGGTGACGTTGAGTAGCCACGTGCTGGGCGCGATCGCGGCGGCGACGCAGCCTCCGACGACGCGGAGCACGAAGCCCGACGAGAGCGACAGGACGTCCAGCACCGCGACGTGCTTGAGGCGCGCCGAGTAGGCCGAGACGTTCAGGACGTACGCGCCCGTCACGGCCAGCAGCGGACCGCGAACGGCGGCGGGCAGGAGCATGGCGAGTCCGGCGGCGGCGATCGCGAGCAGGATCGCGAAGGCCCAGGCCGCTCCGGGCGACACCGCGCCCGAGGCGACGGGGCGAAGCCGCTTGCGGGGATGGTGGCGGTCGCGGGGGGCGTCGAGGATGTCGTTGACGCAATAGCACGCGCTGCTGGCGAGCGCGAAGACGCCCGCCGCGAGCAGGGCCGCCCGCATGAGGTCGGGGGTGTAGGGGTGGTCGCGGAGTCCGTACAGAGGGCCCAGCAGCACGAAGACGCTCTTGGCCCATTGCGTGGGTCGGGCCAGGCGAAGCAGGTTCAGGGGCAGCGAGGGCATGGGAAACTCGACGCTAGAGCATATCGGCCAGCGGGCCCCGCGCACGCCACGGCCCGGGATCATGCGGGGTGAGGGGATGGGGTCGATCGACCTTTGGTTCGCACGGGCGATCCCCTCCTCGGGCGTCGTCGTGCGGCGGACGTGGCCCCTCCAATCGCCGATATACTGGGGCCCAGGACGTTCCGGGGTTGACGACAGCCCGGAGAAGGCCACTTCCGTGACGGATTCCACGCACCATTCAGGCGGACAGGTCGAGCGTCCCGATCGCGATGCCGCGACGCCGCCGCGTCCCTCGCCCTTTCGCTCGTTCGGGCGTCCGAGCAACATCGAGGTGGTGATCCCCGCCTTCAACGAGGAGCTCAACCTCACCGAGGCGATTCGCAGCGTGATCGCCTGGGCCGACGTGGTGCACGTGGTGGATTCGCAGAGCACCGACGCCACGCGAGCGATCGCCGCCCAGTTCGGCATCCATTGCGTCGTGCAGCCGTGGCTGGGGTACGCCAAGCAGAAGAACTGGGCGCTCGAGCACCTGCCGCTGCGGGCGGACTGGGTCTTCATTCTCGACGCGGACGAGTCGATCACGCCGGAGTTGCGGGACGAACTGCTCGCGGTGGCCGCCAAGCCCGTGGAGGCCGTGCCCGAATCGGGCTTCTACGTCAACCGCCTGACGTACTTCCTTGGCAGTCCCATCCGCCACTGCGGCTACTTCCCGAGTTACAACCTTCGGTTCTTCAAGCGCGGCAAGGCCCGCTACGAGGAACGCGAGGTGCACGAGCACATGATCGTGGACGGGCCCACCAGCCGCCTGCTCCACCTCATGAACCACGAGGACCGTCGCGGCCTCGAGCACCTCATCGCCAAGCACAACCGCTACTCGACGCTCGAGGCGCGTGAACTGACCCGCGAGCGGATGCTGCGCCGACGCGAGGACGCCGGACCCCTCGAGCGAGGGATCGCGATGCGCCGCTGGCTGAAGCGCAACGTCCTGCCGCGATTGCCCTTGTCGGGTCTCTGGCGCTTCTTCTACATGTACGTCATTCGGCTGGGCTTCCTCGACGGCTTGGCCGGCCTTCGCTTCTGCCTGCTCCTGGCGACCTACGACCTGCTCATCTCGCTCAAGCTCGCCGAGATCCGCACCATGCGGATCGACGAGGACGCCAAGCGATTGGCCGAGGAACCCTCCAAGGGGCTCGCCGTTCCGGAGGGTCAGGTCGCCAACACGCCCGAGGTGGTCGCGGGTGGCTTTGGCGCTCCCGCCGCTCCGGTCGCGGCCGCGCCGATGGCGTCCGCGGCATCGACGGTCGAAGCCAAGCCGCCGTCGGGGACGGACATCCCGCTCCCCGCGTCCGGCGAGCGGCCCACTCCCGAACCCGTGCGTCCCGAGGTGGGCGGGTTGGTGGAGCAACTCAAGCCCCACGTGAACATCCCGGGCCGCTGGCCGGCCTGTCGGTCGGTGCCGGTCTCGATCCTCGTGCCAGTGAAGAACGAGGAGCGGAACATCGTCGAGTGCCTTCGTCGCTGCAACTGGGCGACCGAGCTGGTGGTGGTCGACAGCCGCTCGACCGACGGCACGATCGCCCTCTCGCAGGCGATGGGCGCCGATGTCTACCAGTTCAACTACGACCGCAAGGCGGGCTGGCCCAAGAAGAAGAACTGGGCGCTCGACCGGATCCCGTGGAAGAACGAGTGGGTGATGATCCTCGACGCCGACGAGTACATGACCGAGGAACTGGCCGAGGAGATTCGCAAGGTCGTCACCGGCGCGTGGGTGCCCACGCACGGGGCGAGGGCCGGCTGCGGCGACGGATTCTGGGTGAACCGACGGTTCATGTTCCTGGGCCGTTGGCTCAAGGGGTGCGGGTACTACCCCTCGTGGAACGTGCGGCTGCTCAAGCACAAGCTCGGCCGCTACGAGCGCATCGGCAACCTCGGCGACACGGGCAGCGGCGACAACGAGGTGCACGAGCACATCGTCATGTCGACGGGCGACGCCGGATACCTCAGGCACGAGTTCCTGCACTACGCCTATCCCGACCTGTCGGCGTGGATCGAGAAGCACAACCGGTACACGACCTGGGAGGCGCATGCCGCCAGGGCCGGCGACCTGGGCGCGGTCAACGCCTCGCTCTTCGGCGGTCCCATCGAGCGGCGGCGGTGGATCAAGCGGTTCGGCCGCAAGTTGCCCCTGCGTCCGACCCTGCGGTTCATCTATTCGTACATCTTCCAGAAGGGGTGGCTGGACGGCTACGCGGGGCTGGTGATGTGCCGCCTGCTGGCGTGGTACGAGTTCATCTCGATCGCGAAGGCCAAGGAAATGGTCCAGCAGGAGCGTGAGCGGGCGAATCGGACGGTGTAGAAGCGAGCGACGGCGATGAACCAGCAGGGCCACGACCAATCCGACTCGGGCGTCGACGCCCATCCGTTCCTGGCCGACCCGGACCAGTTGCAGCGTCCCGGCGGCCGCTACACCTCGCCCTACACCCGGCGTGAGAAGCTCGGCCGGCTCCTCTGGGGTCTGGTCGAGATGACCCTCTTCCGGTACTCCTTCACCACCTGGTACGGCTTTCGCAACATGCTGCTCCGGCTCTTCGGGGCCACGGTGGGCGCCCGCACCGGCGTCAAGCGCACGGCGCACTTCGAGTGCCCCTGGAACTTCACCTGTGGCGAGTCGTGCGCCGTGGGCGAGCACGCCATCATCTACGCGCTGGGCCCCATCACGCTGGGCAACCGTGTGAGCATCGGCCAGTACTCGCACCTCTGCGCGGGGGCGCACGACATGAACCACCCCTCGCTGCCGCTGCTGCGGCCGCCCATCGTCCTCAAGGACGACGCGTGGCTGATGGCCGATGCCTTCGTCGGTCCCGGCGTCACGATGGGCGAGGGTGCGCTGCTGGGCGCTCGCTCCTCGGCCTTTCGCGACCTCGAGCCCTGGGGCGTCTACGTCGGCACCCCCGCCCGTCGCATCAAGGACCGGCCGAGGGTGTGACGCGACCACCGTGGGCGGCGGCGACGCCCGTGGGCGGACGCGTCTTCTCCTACACTGGCCGCATGAGCGACCAAGACGAGGGAGCCCCGCGGGACGCCTGGCCTCACCTGCACCTCTGGCAAATCCAGCCGCTGCGTGACCTGCTCGTTCTGGCCGCGGTCTTGGGGCTGATCTACCTCGGTTATGTCCTGAGCATCGTCACGGTCCCGATCCTGCTGGCCCTGACCTTGGCGTATCTCTTCGAGCCGCTGGTGCGACGGATGACCGAGCGGCGAGGGATCGGCCGCGCCAGGGTCGCCGCGAGCATCCTCGTCCTCTCGGGCATCCTCGTGGTGGTCCCGGTGGCCATCGGCATGACCTATTCGGTCATGCAGGGCGTCAGGTACGTGCAAGCCGTCATCCGGAGCATCGATCTGGTCAGCCAGTCGGTCCGTGCGCCCGACCGCGAGGACCTTCGCCTGCAGGTGCAGATCAGATCGAACGCGTGGCTGATGATCCGCAACTACATCGTGCAGGAGCGGGAAAAGGCCGCGGCCGCGGCCGCTCGCGAGCAGGCCGCCGCGATCGAGGCCCAGTCGCCCCGGCCCGCGAACTCGCCGCCCCTGGTGGTGGAGCCGGATTCGTCGGAGGAGCCCTCCGACCTCTTCCGCCTGCTCGAGTTCACCCGCGAGTTCCTGCAGCAGCACTCGACGGAACTTGGTCGCAACCTGTTGCAGGCGGGCGGCGGAGCCGTCGGCGCGGTCTTCTCGATCGTCTCCTCGGGCGTCAAGTTCGTCACCATCATCGCCCTCACCGCCTTCTTTTTCTTCTTCTTCTGCACCGGGTACGGGCAGGTGCTGGCCTTCTGGGAAGGGCTGCTGCCCGAGCAGAAGAAGGGGCGGGTGCTCGAACTCGCCTCCAAGATGGATGCCGTGATCTCCGGGTTCATCCGTGGGCGGCTCATCATCTGCGCGATGATGATCGGGGTGTACACGGTCGGGTACGCGCTCATCGGTGCGCCCGCCGCGTGGATCGCCGGGTTGGTGGTGGGGGCCCTGACGCTGGTGCCCTATGCCGCCGCGGCGACCGCCCCCGTGATCATGCTCCTGATGTGGCTGGAGCCCGGCGAAGGGTGGCAGGCCTCGTGGTGGTGGACGATCGGGTCGCCCCTGGCGGTCATGGGCGTGGCCCAGATCCTCGACGACTACGTGCTGACGCCCCGGATCCAGGGCAAGGCCACCAACATGGATACGCCCACGATCCTCTTCGCCTCGATCGCGGGCGGGTCCTTGGCCGGCTTCTACGGCTTGCTCCTGGCCATCCCCATCGGCGCGTGCATCAAGATTCTGCTCAAGGAAGTCTTCTGGCCCCGGGTCCGCGACTGGGCCACCGGCAAGGCCGAGGATGTCCTGCCCATCTCCAAGCGCTGACCGCCCGCGGGCGACCGCCACGGTCTACACTCCACCGATGAAGCGTTGCGTCAGCGCCATCCGCGTCCTTGCACTGGTCGCCGCCCTCGGTGCGGCCGCCGGATGCGAAACGCCCGTGCTCGTCCCCGACGAGCCCCGCAGCCAGTACGACCGCTTCGATGCCATCCGCGACCAGCGGGCCCCCAGCTACGTCTACGACGAGTTCGGAGCCAGGCGTCCCAACATCCGTCAGCGGCTGCTGACGGGCCAGTGACGGCCCCTGCCCGTTGCCAGCCCTGCAGCATGGCACACGCCCGACGTGGCGACGAAGGCGTTCCCGACCGATGGACCCGCGTCGTCGGACGGCGGCTGTGGGGAAATCGTGGCTCAAAATCCCCCGTTCGGGGTTTGTGCGATGTCCCTGCGATCCGGTACCATGTGGCCATGACGATCTCGCCCATGCAGTTGCGACTTGCCGCGGCGTATCCCTCCACAGCGACGGCGGCGGCGCACCGCGCCGGAGCGGCTCCCGCCGACGATGCGGCCTCGGCTACGGCCGCCCGCACCGAGGTCGTCGATCGCGTCGAACTCTCGCCCACCGCCAAGATGCAGCAACGCATCCGCGACGCCCTGCTCGCCGGTCGGGTCGATCGCTCGATCCTCGCGGACGAACCGACCGCCGGCGAGACCCGGGCCACCCTCAGCGCCATCGCGATGCACCGATCGGCCGCAGCCGCCAACGCGGCGGCGACCGGCGTCGCCGCGGGCACCACCTTTGACGCTCGGGCGTGAAGCGCGTGAAACGCACGCCGCGCACGCCGCGAGCCGACGAAGAAAAACGCGCGAGCATCGATCTCGACTGGCCTCAGTGATTTCAGTCCAAAGCGACGAGTCGGCGCCTCGTCCAGCTGACGCGCGCGCACGTCGTGTGTACCATCGCCGCCTCTGTGGCCGATAGACAATCGCGATGTTGAGCACCTTCGTGACCCCCGCCGCCGTTGCCTCCGCCGTAGCCTCCGCCCTCCGCGCCGAGACGCCCGCCGGACGTCTCTCCCTCGCGAGCGGCGAGTGGTCCATCGACCCCGCCCTCGCCTTCCTCAACCACGGGTCGTACGGGGCGGTGCCCCGGGCGGCGTTGCGCCAGCAGGCCCAGCTCCGCGAACGGCTCGAACGCGACCCGGTGCGGTTCTACAAGGTCGACCTCGAGCCCATGCTCGACGAGGTCCGCGCCTCGCTGGCCGCCTTCCTCAACTGCCGAGCCGCCGACCTCGCCCCCCTGCCCAACGCCACCGTCGCCCTCTGCACGGTCCTGAACAACACGAAGCTGGAGGTGGGCGACGAGGTCCTGATCACGGACCACGAGTACCAGTCCCTCCCCAACGAGCTCGAGCGGATCTGCGCCCGGACGGGCGCCAAGGTCGTCAAGGCCGAAATTCCCTACCCCATCGACGACGCCTCCACGGTGGTGGAGCGGTTCCTCGCCAAGGTCGGGCCCCGCACCCGCATCGCCTTCATCAGCCACGTCACCAGCTGCACCTCCCTGGTCTTCCCCGTCGCCCCCATCGTCCGCGAGCTCAACGCCCGCGGCATCGACGTCTGCGTCGACGGCGCCCACTCCCCCGGCCAGATCCCTGTCGACCTTGCCGCCCTCAAGCCCACCTACTTCATCGGCAGCGGCCACAAGTGGCTCAGCGGCCCCAAGGGCATCGGGTTCCTCTACGTCCGCTCCGACAAGCAGGCCGGCTTCCGACCCCTCCAGCTCTCCAGCCGCGTCAGCAAGGTCCGCCACGACCGGGCCATGTTCCTCCGCGACTTCGACTATCAGGGCACCCTCGACTACTCCCACATCCTGTCGCTCCCCACGAGCATCGAGACCATGGGACAGCTCCTCCCCGGCGGCTGGCCCCAACTCATGCGAGAGAATCACGAGAAGATCATGCAGGCCCGGGAGACCATCGCCCCGGTCTTGGAGCCCCTTGGCTGCACCGTCCACACCGCCCCCGAGCACATGACCGGGACCATGACCAGCGTCATCGTCCCCGACCCCGTCGGCGGCATCGAAGGACGCCCCACCCGCTACGACGACCCCCTCCAAGACGCCCTCTACGAGCGTCACGGCATCGTCACCCCCGTCTGGCGCTTCAACCCCACCGGCGCTCGCGTGGTGCGCCTCTCGGCTCAGATCTACAACACCCCCGAGCAGTACGAGTACTTCGCCAAGGCCTTGGCCGAGGAACTGCGGCGTCAGTGATGGCAGTGATGCCGGTGATGCCAGTGATGCGCTATCCACGGGTTTCCCTCACCCGCTGCGCGGGTTCGGTCACCCGTGGCAACATTCGTCCGCCCTTTGGGCGGCGTGCGCTTTGGTGGGGTCGTGGGGTTTGCTCGCGAAGGCGCGTGGTGCCTGATTGCTCGCCCGCTTTGGGGCGCACCAGATGGAGCCGTGGTGCGCTGCCCGGCTTTGCGGGCGAGCCCACGGACGCGGGCGTGCGTGCGCGTCAATCGTCGTTGCGCCGCGTCTGCTTGCGTTCGGAACGAACTTTCTTGTCCTTCAGGCGTCGCTCGATCGAGCCCCGGGTGGGCTTGGTCTTGCGGCGGGTCTTGGGCAGGACCGAGGCCTCTCGAACGAGGGCGGCGAGTTTCTCGATGCACCCCTCGCGGTTGCGGGCCTGCGAGCGGTGCTCGTCGCAATCAATGACCAACTCGCCCGACCCCGTGAGGTAGACGGATCCGAGCGATTCGAGACGGGCCCGCTGGGCGGGGCCGAAGGGAATGGCGTCGACGCGGACCCGAAGCGTGCACTTCGTGGCTCGCTTGTTGACGTTCTGGCCGCCAGGCCCGGAACTCGAGGCGTACGAGAAGTCGACCGCCGATTCGTGCAGCGTGATTCGCGGCGTGAGCCGCACGCCCGACGGGTGGTCCTGGTTGGCCGCGTCCTCCATGCCGGATCCTAGGGGGCGGCGAGGATCATGCCGCCCGCGAGAGGCGGCTGGCGAGGATCTCGAGGGTGGCGAGGAACTGCTCGGCGAACATCTTGGCGTTGCACAAGGGCGAGGCGAGCAGCCACGAGCGCATCGACGAGCGGAACTCGGCGCGGCCCGCCGCGTCCTTGGCGAGCACCTCCGCGCGTGCGAGGTAGGCATTCTCGTCGACGCAGACGTTGTCGCCCACGCCCGCGGCCTGGAGGATCGTCGCGCCGGTGCGACCCGCGCCGCTCGCGCCCTGCAGGGAGATCACGGGCACGCCCATCCACAACGCCTCGCAGGTGGTGGCGGTGCCGTTGAAGGGGAAGGGGTCGAGCACGATGTCGACCTTGTTGTACCACGCGAGGTGCTCGGTGAAGGTGGGACGCATGCCGCAGAGTTCGATGCGAGAGGGCTCGATGCCGTGGCGCACGAGCGCTCGCAGGGTGTGCTCGCGGGTGGAGCGGTCGCCGAGTCCGCGGGCCTTGATGAGCAGCCGCGCGTGCGGGACGGTGTTGATGATGCGGGCCCACAGGCGTCCGCACCGCGGCGAGATCTTCCCGGGCGAGCAGAAGGAGCCGAAGGTCACGACCTTCGAGGGCGTGCGATCGCACTCGACGCGTTCCGCGGGCGGGGTCCAGCAGAGCGACGCGCCGGGGATGGCGATAGGCGCCTCCGGAATGGCCGGATGCCACGCCGAGGCCTCGAGCGCGTCGGGTTCCATGGCGGCATCGACGAGTCGAACGTCGACGCCCTGCAACGCGCTGGGTGTGGGGTGGCGGAGGTACGCAGCCTGCAGCGGCGCGACGCGCCTGGCGAGCACGGTGGCCCGAGCGTGTTCGCCCCAGCCCGACAGGTCGATCAGCACGTCGGGCGCCGAGGCGCGAATGGCCGCGGCCAGGGCTTCGTCGTCGAGATGGGCCACGTGGTGACACTGCTGGGCGTATCTCGCGCAGCGGCGGCTGACATCGTCGCGGATCGGATGGGTGTGGAAGATGCTCCACCGCACGCGGGAGGGTTCGGCGCTCGTGAGCAGCGGCAGGATGAAGCGGGCCACCGGATGATCGCGAAGGTCGGGCGAGAGGAAGGCCACGCGAAGCGGGCGGCTGCCGCTCGTCCACGTCATGGGCGGCCTGGGCGAGGGAGAGAGGTGCCCGCGACGGATGAGGTCGTTGACGCGGGCGTGGCTCGTG
This sequence comes from Phycisphaerae bacterium, assembly GCA_037139735.1. GTDB lineage: Bacteria > Planctomycetota > Phycisphaerae > Phycisphaerales > UBA1924 > UBA2402. The sequence continues at coordinate 31,807 of JBAXFU010000010.1, read as the reverse complement.
GCGAGATCGGCAGGGCTTACGTCGAGGTACTGCAGCAGCCGCACCCACGACATGGCGGCGTGCAGGTCGTCGGGGAACTCCTGCATCGCGCGGGCGTGCCACTTGACCGCCTCGGGCGCGTCGGACATCGCGGCCCACGCATCGCCGATGGTGCACATGGCGTTGGGGCCGCCCGCGGCGCCGCCGCTGCGAAGACGGATGCGGACGGACTCCTCGCCCGCGTTGACGGCGTCGGCGAAGGAACCCTGCAGCAGCAGCGCGTGCGCGAGGTGTTCCCACGCGTGCGCCGAGGCGAGGTCTCGCTGGGTGGCCAGGCGAAGCAACTCGATGCCGCGATTGAACTTCCCAAGCGCGCACAGGACGCGGCCGTACTCGCAGAGGCAGTCGCGCTGCGCGTCGGGGAGTTCGGCGGGGATGCGAAGGTGAAAGAGGGACTCCTCGAGCCGTCCGCTGCGGGAGAGGATGAGTCCCAGCAGGTAGGAGGCGGACGGATCGCGCGGGAAGGCGCGGAGGAAGTCGCGTGCGGCGGCTTCCGCCCGGTCGAGACGGCCCGACAGCATGTCCTGCTGAATCAATCCGAGCGGGGCGCGTTCAACGGTGGGCGTCGATGGCTGCATGGCGACTGGAACATCGGTCAGCGAGGGGTCGACGTCGCGCGGAAGGGGCGGCGTGCGCCATGGGTTCACGCCCGCAAGGGGGAAGGGGCGAGCGGCCATCCCCTGAGGGGGCGGTGACAGGGTGTTGAACCCGGGGGTGCCGCTTGAAGGCCCCCGCCCGAGCCGCCCGATAGGTCGGAGGAAGACGCAGCGATCGTTCGACGGGCTGCAGGAGTTCGGCGACCGTCGCGGGGGTGGTGCCCCGCGACATGCAGGAGTCTCCGGATGGTGGAAGCCCGTCGAAGGACCCCGCGGGGGGTCGTCACGCGATCGACGCGTCGCGCCTCCTCATGGTCGAGTGGGCGCGGGTCAAGGTGGCGTACTGCGTTCCATGGAGGGAACCATGACGACTTCGTGCTTTGGTGTGACGACCGACGATGGCATTCCCGCGACGTACTCCTTCGCCAAGGCCGTCTCGACGCGAGGCGTGCAGCCCGAGTGGGCCCAGGCCGGCGACCAGCGCGGTCCCATGACCTTCGATCGACGTCGACTTCCCCGCAAGGCCATCAAGGGTCACGCGATGGCGGTCTTCACGCAGGGCACCAGCGCGGCGAGCGTCGTCCGCGTCGAGCTCAGCGATGCCAGCCACACCGGCATGGGCATCCGCAGTTCCATGCCCGTCGAGCCGGGCACCTCCTTCTCGCTGATCCCCGAACACCCCATGATGCCCCGCGCCGTGGGCGTCGCCGTTCGCTGCGAAAAGCTCGGCGACGGCCACTACCACGTGGGTCTCAAGACCCGCACGGGCGCGATGGCGGCCTGAGCGATCGATCACGACGATCGACCATGACCATCGGCCGCGGCCATCGCCTTGGTCGTTGATCGAACGCGCATCGACGGCGCGGCGTTCATCCTGCACGGTCAAGCCGATGACGCCGGCGCGTGCCGAGCGCCGTTCACTGGGGCTTCGGCGCTCACTTGGGCTGCGCCGGCTGCTTGGGCTGTCGCGGCTTGAAGAGCTTGTCGAGACCGTCCTGGATCAGCTTCTCGGCGTCGATGTTCTTCACGGCGTTTTTCGCCACCATCTCGAAGTCGATCGAGGTCCGTGCGCCGCCCAAGGCCCCCTTGGTACGGAAGGGCACTTCGCGGAGCGCGTCGGCCACGCCCGGCAACGCCTTGCCGGCGAACGTGCCCGCCTTGAGCGACGAGAGCGCCTTCTCGGAAAGGGCCTCGATGGGCACGTACGTCACGACGTCCATCGAGCTTCGCACGAGATCGACGACGCCCTCGGAACGCACGCGGAACTCGCCCAGCGGAATCGTCCACGAGTCGTACGTCGCCACGCCCTGCTTCACGTGAACCTTGAGGGGCTCGAGTTGGCGGCCGATGACGCCCACGCCGCGGGCGTTGACGAGCTTGAGCACCTCGGCGAACTCCGGGCTGGCCTCGAATCTCGCCTCGCCCGGATCGAACGTCACTTCGCCGTTGAGCTTCGAGAAGTCCTTGCTCAAGGGCAGCGTCAGGTCCGTCACCCGCAGCGATGCGGCCAGATCCTTCGCGGTCTTCTCGAACGAGCCGAGCAGCGGCAGGCCGTCGATGAAACGGCCGCCCATCTCGCGGCTCAGTTCGGTCATGTTCGCCTGCACCGGTTCCACGCCCACGAGCACGCCGTTTCTCACCACGCCCTTGAGCGAGGCCGACGCCCGCTGGCTGGTGGCCGTCACGCTGACCGCGCCCTCCTTGCCGCCCGCGGGCTTGTCGCCCAGCGGAAAGCGATCGACGTCGAGCTTCAGCGAGGCCACAGGGCCCAACGCGTCGACCGCCAGGCCGTCACGCGTGGTGAACGCGTCGATCAACGCCGTGGGGACCGACGGCAGGTCGCCGTGCACGCTCACCGTGGCGCGAGCCGGATCCATGACGCCCGCGGCATCCAGCAAGCCGTCGAGCGACCCTCGCACCTGCATGCTCGACGCCGCCGCCTCGCCCGCCTGCGCCTGCGCGACCTTGGCGACAAAGTCGATGCTCGTGCCCGCGCCCGCGGCCTCGCGAGACTGCGTCGACACCTCGACGCCCGACAGCCGCACGTCGCGCCCGTCGGAGGTTCGCATCGCCAGGCGTTCGAGCGCGACCTTCGCCTGCGCAGCCAGGGGCTGCGGCGCGCCCGCGCCGCCCTTGAACGGCAGCGACAGCCGGTCGAGCGTCAGCGTGACCGGGCTGACCTCCTGCACCCGCATCGACGGTTCGCCCTTCGCGGGCTTCATCATGCCGTTGATGAAGCTCGGCTGGGGCGAGAGCGTGAAGCGGCTGGGCTTGTCGAGCCGCACCGAGGCGGGCGACATCGTCGCAACGAGCGGTCCGTCGCTCTTGAGACGCGGGGCCTCGACATCCAGCGTCAGCGCCGTCGTCGCGTTCGCGTAGTCGGGGACGCCGCCCTTGGTCGTCGCGGGCGATGGCTGCACCTGCGCCGCCAGTCGCACTGTCGCCGACTCGCCGATGGCCTCCGCCGCCAGGGGCTCGCGTCCGGCCAGTCGCTCGAGCGCCGCCACGTCGATCCGCGTGATGTCCACCTTGGCGCGAAGCGCTCCCGACGGCATCCCGCCGGCGACCGAGGTCGAGATGGTCGACGCGAGCGAGGCGATCGGCTTCGCACCCTCGCCGCCCAGGAGCGAACCTGTCATGCGGACCGTCGCCTCGCCCGGCGCGCCGCCTGCGGCAAGGCCCGCCAGCGGCACCCCCGCGTCGATCACGAAGTCCTCGACACCCACCGCGCCAAGATCGACCGCCACGCCCTTGGCGTCCTGACGCGTCAGCCCCGTCACCAGCGTGCGGCCCGGCAGCGTCGCCCGCGCCGTGAACGCGCCCGCCGAGGCGAGGTCCAGCGAGCCGTCGGCCTTCAGCGGCACCGCGAACGGCGAGGCCTCGATCGCCAACGCCGCCGGCGATGCAAGACGAGGCAGCCCCTTCACGTCCGGCGCGAAGGCCTCGGTGAGCGACTGGATCGTCGCGGCCTGCACGTCAAGACGGGCGGCGAGCGTCGAGAGATCGATCGAACGCGACGTGCGTCGTCCCGCGACGTCGGCACGAAGACGCGACGAGCGAACCCCCACGGCGAAGGTCTGTTCCTGCTTGGCCTGGTTGCCCGCGGCGGCCTCGGCCGTGATGGTGAAGGTCTCGCCCGCGACGCCCTGCAGCAGCTTCACGAGGTCGAGCGAGGGCGGCGAGCCGGCGGGCGTGACGGTGCCGGCCTTGGCGAGCCGCACGATCGAGGCGGGCAGGTCCTTCAACGCCACCGAGCCCTTGGGCTCGAGGTTCGCCATGTCGACGGCGACGTTGCCCGTCGCGTCGTTGGTGAGCATCCTGGCCACCTCGAACGTGCCGCTCAGCGACGCGGGCTTGCTTTCGTGCCACACGGACCCCGCGATCTGCCCCTTCATCCCTCCCTTGGCGAGCGAGACCGTCGTCCGCAGCGAGGCAAGGTCGAGCGGCGCGGCCGGCTTGCCGTCGATCACCGGCACCAGCGAGAAGCCCTCGATCGACGCCTCGATGCCCGCGGCGAGCGAGGTCGCCTGCGGCCGCCCGTCCGCGCTCAGGGGCATGTCAAGGCTCGAGACCGCGAGCTTGAGGCCCGGAGCGTCCGGGCGACTGGGCGAGGCGATGAAGCCCATGGAAGGATCCATGAAACGCCCGGCGATCGAGGCCGGGTTGCGGACCTCCAGCCGCAGGCCCTTGGCGAGACTCACCACGCGTTCCTTGTTCGCGCGGACCGTGCCCACGGCGACGATGTTGCGGCTGTCGACGCTGAAGTCCAGATCGAGCGTCGGCGCGTCGCCCGTTCGTGCGCCTTCCACCGTCGCGACCGTCACGGCGGCGTCGAGCACCGGGCCCACGTCCTGCGCCAGGTTCAGCTTGCCCGCCAGCGGCTGGGCGATGGCCGTGGCGACGCCCCGCAGCGTCACCGACCCCTGCACCGAGCCGGGCACGCCCTTCACGGGCGCGCCCGAGGCGTCGAGCAATCCCGTCAGCGACAACTCGGCCTGCACCCGGCCGGCCTGTTCGCCCCCGATCTTCGCGCTGGTCGAGGCCTGCACGCGAACCGGACCGGCCAGATCCGCCGCGTCGATGCGGGCGGCGAGCGGCTCGACCGTGAACGCACGTGGCGCCCCGCCCTGCTCCATCTTCACGCGACCCTTCATGCCCGACGTCGAGGCCGTGACGATGGCCCCAGCCCCGCGAAGGTCCAGCGGCTTGTCGCCCTGCGGCAGCGGCAGCCGAAGCTTGTCGATCTCGAACGCGACGCTGGGCAGCCCATCGAAGGTCACGTCGTCGCGACGGACGGCCGCGGCCGCCGCCGGAGAGAAGCCCGCGAGGCCCGCGCCGTTGATCTCCACGCGAACGGGCGACTTCGAGGTGAGCACGTTCGAATCGAGCGAAACGGCGGCGACGGCTTTCACGTTCGCCGCGGCCAGGTTCATGTCGAACGCGCCGGCCGTCTTGCCTCCCTTGGCCTTGATCGTCAGGTCGACGGTGTTCCCGAGCCCCTCACGGAAGCTGCCGCCCGCGAGGGCCTTGGACGCGAAGGCGTCAAGAATCGCCGCGGGGAGGGTTCGCACGTCGACGGTGGCGTCGACGGTCGCGTCGTTGGGCGTCATCTCGCCCGACGCGTTGATCCAGCGGTCGATGGTGACATCGATGCTCACGCTTCCGGTGGCGGCGTCGGGCGCGTGGCCCGCCTTGGCCTTGGCTTCGAGATGAATGGGGGCCTGATCCACGAGGGCGACCTTGAGCGCCACGTCGCTCATGGCGACTTGCACGCCTGGCGTTCCGGCGGAGCGATCGTCGATCGTGACTTCGCCGCCGTCGACGACGAGCGTGGCACGAAGGCCCTTGGGCAGGGTCGTCGCCGCGGACGTCGGGGCCGTCGAGGCCGCCGAGGCGGGTGCGGGCTTGGCGAGTTGCTGCACGTTCGAGGTGCCGTCGGCGTGGCGGACGACATGCGCCTTGGCGTCGCTGAGCGTCACGGTGCCGATGTCGAGGTTGCCCCCGATCAGGCCGAGCAACCCGGCCGTGACCTCGATGCTCCGCACGCTGGCGATGTTGGCCTGCTGCGAATCGGTCACCTTGAGGCCGGTGATCCGCTGCGGGCCGCTCCATGAGAAACTCGCGCTCTCGATGGTGGCCTGCCCGGTGATGAAGCTCGACGCGAGTCCGGGCACCATGCCCGGGGCCATCGAGGAGGCGATGGTTGGCGCGAGCAGGATCGTGCCGCCCACCACCACGGCCGCCGCTCCCGACGCGATCAGGATGATCCGACCCCAACGCCTGCCGCCCGCCTTCTGCTTCGACATGGTGTTCCCCGTTGTCCGTGATGATCGATCCGAACCCTTCGCTTCGAAGGGCCGGATTATTCGACGCACGACAAGGCCGCGAGTGCGGCCGGCGCGATTGATTGGCGGCAGGGTCGCAAGGGCGACTTACGGCCGGATGACCGTGTACGACCCCGGGCCGTCGCCGTGCGAGGCCCCGATCTGCTGAAGCAGGCCCGTGGGGTCCGGATCGATGAACTGCAAGGCCTTGATGACGGTCTGGCGACGTCCGGCGGCGGTGGGGGGGTTCAGCCGATCGAGTTCCGCGATCGTCGCCTGCGTGCCCTCGCCCCACGCATTGTCGCTCCCCGAGCGTCGGATGCTCCGCGTGAGCAGGAAGATGAGGTCCGGTTGCTGGGCCAGTGCCGCCCGCAGGCCCTCCAGCGGCTGCGACCGGCCGCGGGGCTGCACGCGCTCAAGCCACGAGGCGAGTCGCGTCACCGTCGGCGTGTCGGGTGCGGCAAAGCCGCCCGGTTCGAAGGCCTCGACGCGAGGATCGCTCTCGCCCGGAGGCGTGCGGAAGACCAAGACCTGGAACCGCTGCGAATCGTCAAGCCGAGCGACCGAGCGGAGCAGTTCCTCCTTCACGTACGGCAGACTCGAGGTCATCGCGCCGCCCGCGTCGATCGCGTAGACGAGCCTCGAAGCCCGCTGGGCCGCCACGCCCGCGAACGAGGCCGCCCGGGGCGTCGGACGAGGCGGGGTGGACGCAGGCGGCGGCTCGCGCCGAGGCTGCGGGATCGTCGTGATCTCGGGCCCGGGCTTGGTGGTCAGCGGTGACTGCCGGGGCGGTGGCTCGGCGGGCGATTCGAAGAGCGCGAGCAGTCCCGCCTTGGCGACCGGAGCCGCGGCCGGCGCGGGCTCGGCTTGAGGCGTCGGCGGCGGAGGTGGGGGCGGCGGCTCTGGGGCTGGCTGGGGTACGGGCTGGGGTGTGGGAGGGGGTGCGGGGGGCGTGGCGGCGGCCTTGGCGACCACCAAGACGGCGTCGACGCCCTCGTCCGTGGCATCGACGAGCCGCACGGGCGCATCGATCCGGATCCGTTCGATCGTGTAGAGCAACGCGGCGTGCACGGCCAGCGAGGCCGCGATGGGGAGCGCGGTGGCCGGACGGAGCCACGCCCGCGATCGCCTCGCGGGTGCCCGTCTGGGGGATGGTCGAACCGCGCCCATGTGCCTGTATCGTTCGCTCGCCGGGCGGGAGAGGAGATTTCGGCCGGCCGCGGCGACGGTTCAGCGGCGTTCCACGATGACGGGCACGGTCAGGCCGCGTCGTCCCGGCACGAGCGAACGCGCATCGAGCGGTTCGTCGCCCGAAGCGTTCCGCACGTCGCCGGGGATCTCCTCGAAGAGGACATTCGCGGCGGCGCGGGTCGTGATGGTGCGTCGGAGTTGATCGAAGACGCGACGGTCGTCGTCGAGCCGAACCACGTAGGTCGCCGCGTGGGTGGCGTTGACCGCCGTCCTGGGCGTGTGCGTGGCGGCGAACGACTCGAGTTCGGCGGGTCCGAACATGTCGGCCGAGAGGAATCGCTCCTCCGGCGGGCCGACGACGACTTCAGGCTTCACGCCCGCATCGGCGCCGAAGAAGGGGCGGACGGCCGCCAGCAGTTCACGCGACACGTCGTCGCTCACCCGCCATGAGGCGTCGCTGGCGAGCATCGTCTCGAGCGGCGGCATCGCGGGTTCCTCGCCGACGGCGGCCACGCGGACGAGCAGGCGTCCCTCGCGGGCCAGTTCCATCGCGCGGTCGGCGCCGATGACAAGCCTGGCGGGAATGCCGGCGGCGGTGGCGTCGAGTTCGTGCACGGAGGAAGCGAGCGGCTGCATCGCGAGCGTGCGCTCCTCGTTGCGAGCGGCCGAGGGGATGGTGACCGCATCGGCCGCGGGCGACGGTTCCGCCGTCGCGAGCGGCCCAGGCGTCGCCTGCGTCGATGGCGTGGGCCCGGGGCGTGGCGCGACGGGGCGAAGTTGCGTGACCACCACGCCCGCGACGACGAGCGCGGCCGCGATCGGCAGCACGCGACGCGTGAAGACGGGAATGCCGCGAGTGATCATCGCCCAGCCGAACCCGCCGCCCGCCGTCGCCCGCAGCGGCGCCCGGTCGAGCGATGGGTGGCCGTGAGGTTCCGAGGAGGCGGCGTGGCGGCCTTGGGCCGCTCGTCCACTCGTTCCGGGATCGATGCGGGGCCCCGGGTTGGCGGCCGAGTCATCCCCGTCTTGAAGGTCCGCGCGCGAAAGCCGGCGGACGACGTCCTCGAAGTCGAACCGAGGCGGCTCGATGCGGGCCATCGCGGCCAGACGCGCCTTGTCGGCCTTCATGGCGGCCACCAGCGGGACCAGATCGGGCCGTCCGGCGGCTCGCGCCATGGCCTCGCCCTGGGCATCAGACACCACGCCGTCGACCCAGTCCATGACCAGCGCCTCGAGGGAGGCTTCAAGAGCCGGGGTTGGGGGTCGACGGTCGGTCATGGCTGGCGTTGCAAACGGGAGAAATGGCGAACAAGAGGCGAATCGACGGCAGGATCCCTTTCAGGATCCTTCATCGGGAGCCGGCCGGGGCGACTCCATCTGCTGGCGGAGGGCAGTTCGGGCCCGGAAGAGGCGGCTCTTCACGGTGCCGACGGCGACTCCGAGCGTTCCGGCGATGTGTTCGTAGCTCAGGCCCTGCGAATCAGCGAGGATGAGCACGGCCCGCTGATCGGGGTCGAGTCTCGAAAGAGCCGCCAGAACGCGGTCCCGGTCCTCATTCGCTTCGACGCCCGAGACGCCGTCGGGTTCCGAGAGTTGGGCGGGTTCCGGGAGGGTCTTGTCGTCGCGGGTCCGGGAAGGCGCGTCGAGGCTGGCATGGCGGCGGAGTTTCTCGGAACGAAACTTCGACCGGCAGACGTTCATGGCGATGGTCGTGATCCACGTCGTGAACCTGGCCCGCCCGTCGAACTTGTCGATGCCCCGGATGATCTTGACGAAGGTGTCCTGGGCCAGGTCTGCCGCCATTTCGCGGTCGCGGGTCATCTGCATGCAGGTGCCCATGATGCGGGGGAGGTGGCGTTGGTAGAGGGCCGCCCAAGCGTCGCGATCGCCTCGGCGAGCCGCTTCGATGAGGGGCAGATCGTCGTCGGCGTCGCCGCCCGCCTCGGGGTCGCTCGGGGCGAGCAGGAGTCCGATGCCGGCGAAGATGGACCTGAGGGAGGGCACGTCGAGACCGCGACAAGCGTACACGACCACGAGCCCGCGGGGCGAGGAGGGGTTCAAGCCGCGCGGATGCGCTCCTCGAGGGACCGGACGATGTGGTCGAACTCGTCCTGCGTCTGGCGCTTGCGCTCGATGGTGTCGACGGCGTGCATCACCGTGGTGTGGTCGCGGCCGCCGAGGAACCCGCCGATCTCGGCCAGCGAGCGATGCGTGCACTTGCGGGCCAGGTACATGCACACCTGGCGGGGCAGCACGATCGACCGCTGGCGGCCCTTGCTCTGCAGCTCGGCGACGCGAACGTTGTAGAACTCGGTCACCGCGCCGATCACGGCGTCGAGCGTCGGTTCGCCCTTGGGCTCCGCGGCGGCATCGCCCAGCGCCTCCTTGGCGAGCGAGAGATCGATGGGCCGTCCCTCCACCGTCGACTGGATGTGCAGCTTGACAATCGCCCCTTCGAGCTCGCGGATGTTGGTGTTGATGCGGCTGGCGATGAAGCACGCCACGTCATCGGGCAGCGTCAGCCCGCGAATGGCGGCCTTGGTCTTGAGGATCGACGCCCGCGTCTCGAAGATCGGCGGCTCGATCTTCGTCACCAGGCCCCACTTGAAGCGGCTCACGAGCCGCTCCTCGAGCTCGGGAATGTCCTCCGGCGGCGCATCGCACGAAAGGATGATCTGCTTGTTCGCCTGGAAGAGCGAGTTGAAGGTGTTGAAGAACTCCTCCTGCGAACTCTCCCGCTTGGCGAGGAAGTGAATGTCGTCGATCACCAGCACGTCCACGTCGCGGAAGCGGTGGCGGAAGTCCGCCATCTCGCCGTGCTGAACGCTCTCGAAGAACTGCGTCACGAACCCCTCGCACGACGTGTAGTACATCCGAGCGTCGGGATTCGTCTCCGCGATCTGCAGGCAGATTGCCTGCAGGAGGTGCGTCTTGCCCAGGCCCACCCCCGCGTGCACGAAGAAGGGGTTGTACACCCGCCCGGGGTTCGCCGCGATCGCCATCGCCGCGGCGTGCGCCATCCGGTTGCCCGGCCCCACCACGAAGTTGCGGAAGTTGTAGTCCGGGTTCACCACCAGCGAGTCGTACCGCGTGGGCACGTTCCGCGAGTGGCTCGTGACGATCACCCGCGGCTCGCTCGGGCGACGGGGCTCGGGGCTCACGCCCGAACCGGGGGAGCCTGTCGAGGCCTGCAGGGCCTGTGACACCTGTGACGCGCGTGACCCCTGTGACCCCTGTGACCCCTGTGACCCCTGTGACCCCTGTGACCCCTGTGACGCGTGTGACGCGTCTTTGGACGATTCGGTCTGGGAGGTCTGTGCGGCCTGCGAGGCATCTTCCGATCGTGACGGCAAGGGCCCGTCGGTGTCGAGCGGCTTGAGCTCGATGATCGTGGCGCGACGCGGCGGCGGGGGGGCCGAGATCAACTCGTCGGCTGGACCCAGGAACTTCACCGACAAGAGCCGGCCCGTGACGGAACGCACGGCGTCGTTGAACGGATCGGCGCATTCGCGTCGCAGATAGTCGCGATGCACCGTCGAACTGGTGCGCAGCTGCATCGTGCCGCCCGCGATGCCGCAGGGTTCGATTTCCTCGAACCACTGGCGACACACCGCCGGATGGCAGTGACGCAAGTGAGACAGCATGTCCACCCAGATCTGACGATCCTGCTCCACCATCGACCGTCCTTCACGCGCTGACACTCGGCGTGCCGCCGTCAACGACGCGGCGCCGCCAAGAGGAGTTCCACCGATTCACCCCGTGCTCGCCCTCGACAAAGGTCGAGAACGCGACACCCGAACACGCACCCTCATGCACCCGCCCGTCCCGGCCTCGGATCGACGCGCCGTGCGTCGTCGTCGGCCCGCTCGCCGCCGTCGCGTCCACCCGAACCCGAGGGAAAGGTCCGGCCGCGACGAAAGCGAACGCCCTGCGCCTCGCCGGAGGTCGGTCCGGCGGAGCGAGTGGGGATGAAGATACTTCACGCTCGGGGCGGTGTCAACGCCGCCGCGTTCTTTCCGCGCCGGGAATTTCCGGTGCGGATCCGGTTCGCATGTACGGCCGACGAACGTGCAAAAATTCCGTGACGATCACGGAATTTCGCGAGGGAAAATGCTTGATCCAACGTGGGAGGTCGCTTAGCCCTGCGAGTCGTCGGTCGATGCCGCGGCGTCGGGCCTGCGAATGCCCGCCTGCGCCATCTGCCCCTCGTACCGCTCCCGATTGCCCTTGTAGTCCATCAGGAAGAGCACCTTCTGCGCGAGTTTGTCGCCGGCCACCTGCGCGATCCGCTTGCGGGCCATCGACATGTCCGTCCGCCGCGAGATGTGCACGAGGATCACGTACTGGCTCTCGACCACCCGCAGCCACTCGGCCAGGTCGTCGATGTGCATGTGCATCCCCACCTTGGCCCGCTCCTTGTGGTCCGGCTCCAGGAACGTGCACTCGGTGATCAGGATCTGCGCCTTGCGGACGTCCTCGCGAACCAGGTGCGGGCCCGGGGCGGTGTCGCCCGTGTACGCCACCAGCGGAATCTCGAAGCTCCGCGTGATCTCCACCCCGCGGTCCTTCAGTTCACGCAGCTTTTCCTGCGGCAGGTCGAGGTACTCCTGCTTGAGCTTCGTCCGCCGCTCGCTCACCGTGTACCCGAACGAAGGGCACGTGTGCTCGGTCTCGAACCCGCGAAGCAGGATGTTGTTCTTGATCTCCACCGGCTGGTCCGGCTTGATCGCGATCAGGTCGTAGGGCGTCCGCTGACGCTCGAGGTCCACGTACCCGTCCATCATCCGCTTGATCGCCGGCGCAATCCGCTCGTCGCAGATGATCCGCCCGTTGCCCATCCCTTGGAACCGACGCTGCGAGCAGAAGTACGCCAGACCCCCGATGTGGTCCATGTGCCCGTGCGTGATCGCCAAGTGCTTGCACGACAGCATCATGCGAGGGCAGTTGCCGATGTCGAACCCAAGGTCGAACTCGGGGATCTGCAGGCACGTCGCCTCGCCCGCGATCGACTCGCCGAAGACGCGGAGGGGCGGACAGTACAGAAAGCCCATGCTGGGCTCGCGTGGCGGAGGCTTTGGAAGCATCTCGACCGAATCTCCATCGCCGGGCGTCAGCCCGGGTGCGGCATGTCCTGTCGGCACGAACAACTTGAAGCCACCGGGAACGCCCCGGTCTCGCCCCTACTCGCCGACCGACCAATGCTAGCCACCCCGAACCCCCGCGATACCTCCCGTCGTGGTCCGCATCGACGTCATTTCGCAGCCGACCTCGGACGGATCGCCACTGAACCCCGGGCGTTGATCGTGGTCGACCCTCGCGATTCGCTTGGGCACGAACCAGGAGCCAAGGGCGGCCTCATGGGCGGGAGCCATCGGCGAGCGAGCGCGTTCGAGGCAGGTTCACGTCGCCCGCCGCCGCGAGGTGTGCGCTCGCGAACCGCATCAGACGCCCACGGTCAGCGACCGCATCGCCTTGGCCCCGATCACCTGCTCGGCGTACCGGTTCATCGCGTCGCGCAGTTGCTCGAACGACTCGAGCACGTAGTAGATCGGCTGGTAATGGTCGATCTCGAAGTCCGTCTCGCAGACGCGTTCGAGGTCGAACTCGCGCCACTCCGCCACCTGTCGCGGCGTCTTGTCCGGCGTGCACGTTCCCTTCCGCTCCCACTGCCCCTCCAGCGAATACGCCGCCTCGCCGTGGCTCGACACCAGCCCCGCCCCGTACACCTTCGTCCGCCCGCCCTCGCGGATCAGCCCGAACTCCACCGTGAACCAGAAGAGACGCCCCAGCCGCTTGATGTGCCGCTCGTCCTCGCATTCGAGCGCGGCACGCCCGTACGTCTGCAGGAAGTCCGCGAAGACGCGGCTCGCGTGCAGCGGCACATGCCCGAAGACGTCGTGGAAGATGTCCGGCTCGGGCAGGTAGTCCATCACCTCCCGCGGACGGATCAGCACCGTCGTCGGGAACTGACGCTTCGCCAGGCACGCGAAGAAGCTCTTGGGCGGCAAGTACCCCGGCACGCCGTAGCTCGCCCAGCTCGACACCTCGCCCAGATAGCGGTTGATCCCCTCGAGCTTCGTGCCCGCGGGCAGCACCGTGCCGTCCGCCAGCGTGCAGGGGGTGTGCAGCGTCGTGTCGCACAGCAGCGGAATGCGATCCGCGCTCAGGCGGAGAATCCGAAGCCCGTCGATGAACGTGCGGCTCACCTGCTGCTCGAGCACGCCCCAGCGGCGCCGAAACAGGTCGCCCCACACCGCGTGGTTCTCCTGCGTGTACTTGTGGTAGTGCTGCGTGATGTAGAACTTCGTCTGGTCGATCCGCGACGAGGGCAGGTTGGGCGCCTCGTCCGCCGCCGCCTGGGCCTTGCGAGCTTCGTCCGAGTCGATGATGTTGTTGTACTTGATGTCCGCTCGCATGGGCTTGCTCCCGATGGCATGCCCGCCGAGAGGACGTGCATGCCGCAACGCAGCTGTTCTCGACGCAATTCTAGCCGCGGTATGAGAATCGACCCCCCTCGGGGGACGCCCGCGAGGACGGCTCCCCGTTCCGGAGCGTGCGGCCGGGGCGAGGTCAGGTCTTCGCGACCGCCGCCTCGCCCGTCATGCCCGTCATGCCCGTCTCGCCCGTCATGCGCGGCGATGGCCGGTCGAACTCGAGCAGCCCGTCCGCCAATCGCACCACCCGCTTGCATCGCAGCGCCACCGAGTCGTCGTGCGTCACCATCAGGATCGTCATCCCCTGCTGGTTCAGCCCCTCGAAGACGTCGAGAATGGCACGCCCCGTCGCCGAGTCGAGGTTGCCCGTGGGCTCGTCGGCCATCAGCACCAGCGGCCTGGTCACCAGCGCGCGGGCGATGGCCACCCGCTGCTGCTGACCGCCTGAAAGCTCCTTGGGCCGGTGCCCCAGTCGATCACCCAGCCCCACCAGCGCCAACGCCTCCCTCGCCCGCTCGGTCCGTTCCGCCCGCGACACTTTCTGGTAAAACAGCGGCGTGGCGACATTGTCCACGATCGACAGTTCGGGGATCAGGTTGAACGACTGGAAGATGAAGCCGATGGTGCGGCCCCGGAACTGCGAGAGTTCCTCGTCGTTCATGCTCGTCACGTCGCGATCGCCGAGCAGAAACCGACCGTCCGAAGGGCGATCGAGGCACCCCAGCACGTTCATGAGCGTCGACTTGCCCGAACCCGAGGAGCCCATGATGGCCACGTACTCGCCGGGCATGAAGGTGAGGTCGATGCCGCGGAGCGCCTCGACCATCACCGAGCCGTCGGGCTTGTAGTAGGTCTTGCGGATGCCCTCGAGTTGTGCGATCGGCTTCATGTCGTGTCCGAAGGGTATCTGTGACGTTGGAAGTCCGGGCCGCGACGGCTCCTAGAGTCGCCCGTCCCCACGCGGGGCACGCCCTTGGTTCGCTCGGCGGGCCCGGGACGATTCCCGAACCATCCCCACACCGGAGTCCGTCCGCATGAAGACCTCCCCCCTCCAGCGAGCCCTCGCCATCTCCCTCCTCGGCGGGGTCGTCTTGGTCTCGGGCGTCTTGGTCGGGTGCGAGGCCAAGGTCTCCGACTCCACCTACTCCATGATCCAGCCCGGCATGACCCTCGACGACGTGCAACGCGTCATGGAATCCAAGGGGGAACGCCAAGAGGTCTCCGGCACCAGCATCTCCGGCGCGGGGATCGGCTCCACCTCCTCCTCCGGCCCCGAGGTCTGGGTCTGGAAGGCCGGTCGCAAGGAAATCTCCGTCACCATGGCCGGCGGCAAGGTCGTCTCCGTCAGCAAGGCCGGTTTCTAAAACCCCCAAGATCTGAACCTCGGCGAGTCCCCTCCTTGCCTGCCATGGCCATGTCCGAGCCCCTCTTGTGCGCCCTGGTGCTCGGGGCCTCCGTCTTGGCCGGGTTGCTCGGCTCGCTGACCGGCCTGGGCGGCGGTGTCATCGTCATCCCCGTCCTGGTCCTGCTCTTTGGCGTCGACCTTCGCTACGCCATCGGCGCATCGCTCGTCGCCGTCATCGCCACCTCCACCGGGTCGGCCGCTGCATTCGTCCGCGAAGGCTTCACCAACCTCCGCATCGCCATGCTCCTCGAGGTCGCCACCACCGCCGGTGCGCTCTGCGGCGCGTTCCTGGCGGCGTACCTCCCGGTGCCCGCGCTGTCCATCATCTTCTCGCTCGTCCTTCTCTATACCGCCGTCACCACCTTCCGCAGCCGCGTCGCTGATCATCCGCAACTCCCGCCCGATCCGCTTGCCACGCGACTTGGCCTCAACGGGCACGCGCCCGTGCGGGGCCCCGACGACGCGCCGGGCACCAAGCCCTACTTCCCGCGTCGCGTGCCTGCGGGCTTTGCCGTGATGTTCGGGGCGGGTGTTCTCTCCGCGCTGGTGGGCATCGGCTCGGGCGTCGTCAAGGTGCTCGCGATGGATCGCCTGATGGGATTGCCCTTCAAGGTGTCGACCACCACGAGCAACTTCATGATCGGCGTCACCGCCGCCGCCGGCGCGGGCGTGCTGTTGCACCGCGGGCAGATCGATCCCCGCTTGGCGGCGCCGGTGGCGGTGGGGGCCCTCGCCGGTTCCTTCATCGGCGCCCGCATCCTGCCCCGCGCCAACGTGCGGTCGCTTCGCCTCGCCTTCGCCGTTCTGGTCGCCCTCGCAGGCGTGCAGATGCTGATCCGGGGCGTGCAGGGGGTGATGTCGTGACCGGCCGCTCGCCCACCATCGAAACCGCCGTGTCGCGGATTCTCCGGGCAGGAGTGTTCGCCGCGTTGGCCGCCGCCCTCGCAGGAGGCATCATCCACTTCGCCGGCCACCCCGGCGATCAGGTCTCCTTCGCCACCTTTGAGGGCGTCGACGCCTCGTTGACCGCGCCGGGCGCGATTCTCGCTCAGGCAGTTCGCGCCGACGGCCTCGCGCTCATGCAGTTGGCCGTGCTCATCCTCATCGCCACGCCCATCATCCGCGTGCTGGCCTCGCTGGTCACCTTCGCCCTGCTTCGCGAGCGGTTCTTCGTCGTGGTCACGCTGCTGGTGCTCGGCATGCTCACCCTGGGGCTGTCGGGGTGGATGTCGCACGGCCCGTGAGTTCGCCGCAGGCGAGGCCCGACGCTGGTACGCTTGCACGGTGCCGACTCCTGCCGTCTTTCTTGATCGCGACGACACGCTGATTGCGTGCAACGACCTGCCGCCCCCACCGCCGCCGGGCGCGAGGGGCGATCTGGTCGATCCCTCGCTCGTTCGCCTCTTGCCGGGCGTGCGGGAGGGGTGTCATCGCCTGCGGGCGGCGGGGTTCACGCTGGTGGTGGTGTCGAACCAAGGGTCGGTGGCCCGTGGCATCGCCACGCCCCGCATGGTCGAGCGTGTGAATGATGCGGTGCGAGGGGCCTTGGGCATGTCCGATCTTCCCTTCTACTACTGCCCGTTTCATCCCAAGGGCCTTGTGCCCCTTTTCACCGGCGAGCACCCGTGGCGAAAGCCCCACGCCGGCATGATCCACGCGGCGGCGAGCGAGTTGGCGCTCGATCTCGCCCGCTCGTGGCTGATCGGCGACGCGAGCCGCGACGTCGAGGCGGGCATCGAAGCAGGACTGGCCGCGGCGCGATGCCTGCGAACGGGGCCGGACCACCTTTCCTTCGACGCGGCCTGCGAGCGGATCCTCTACGATTCGCCCTCATGAGCACGCACGACCTGGCGACCCTCGCGGTGGACGGCCGCATCGCGACCCTGACGCTGAACCGACCCGAGGCGCGCAACGCCCTCTCGATCGACCTGCTGCACGCGCTGCACGCGCAGGTCGATGCGCTCGCGACGCGGAGCGACCTGACGGTGGTGGTGGTGGCCGGCGCGGGCAAGGCCTTCTGCGCCGGCATGGACCTTCGCGCGGTCCTCGACGACCCGCACGCCCCCGGCGTGCTGCTGCGTCGCCTCGCGGACCTCACGCTCAAGATCCGCACGCTGCCTCAGGTGACGCTGGCGAAGGTGCACGGTGCGGCCATCGGCGGCGGCTGCGGGCTCTCGTGCGTGTGCGATCTTGCCGCCACGCACGCCGACAGCAAGATGGGCTATCCGGAGGTGGACCTTGGCGTCTGCCCGGCGGTGGTGGCCCCGTGGCTCGTCCGCAAGATCGGCCCGGGGGCGGCACGTCGCGTGCTCCTTTCCGGCGGCCTCATGAGCGGTCGCGACGCATTCGAACTCGGCATGGTCGATCACGTGGTGGAGCGAGCGGAGGAACTCGATGCCTTCGTCGCGGCGCTGGCGACGCGATTGGCTTCTGGCGGTCCGCACGCGCTTCGCGCCACGAAGGACCTGCTCAACCGTCTCGACGGTTCGCTCGACCAGGGGCTTTTGCACGCGGCGGCGGACCTCTCGGCGAAGATCGTCGCCACGGAAGAGACGCGTGCCGCGCTCAAGGCGAAGATGAAGTGAGCGACGAGATGTTCCCGCCCGCTTCGCCCCGTCGGGCGAAGACGGAACCATGCTGAAGGACGCGTTCAGCGCTTGCGCTTCAGCCACGCGTGCAGCCGCTTCTTGTCCCACGCATTGACGCACAGGTCCGGCGTCACCCACCCCCGCCGCGCCGTCTGCACGCCGTAGCGCAGGTTGTCGAAGTCCGAGCGTTCATGGTCGTCGCAGTTGACGGCGATGAGGCACCCGGCGTCGGTGGCCGCCCGCACGTGCACGTCGCGGAGGTCGAGTCGCATCCAGTGGCTGTTGATCTCGAGGGCCACGTCGCACGCCTTGGCCGCGGCGATGATCGCCGCCATGTCGGGAGCCAGGCCCGGCCGCCGCAGGATCAGCCGCCCCGTGGGGTGACCGAGGATGTGCACGAGGGGATGACGCACCGCCTTGAGCAGCCGCTCCGTCGCCGTCGCGGGGTCCTGGCTCAAGGCCGCGTGCGGGCTGGCCACCACCACGTCGAGCTGCGCGAGCAGGTCGTCGTCGTAGTCGAGCGAACCGTCGGCGAGGATGTCGACCTCCGAGCCGGCGAGGATGGTGATGCCCTTGACCTCCGCCGCCGCCTCGCGCACCGCCGCGATGTGCTTGCGGAGGCGATCGGGCTTGAGCCCGTTGGCGATGGTCGACGACTGCGAGTGGTCGGTCACCGCGATGGTGTGGAACCCGCGACGCTTGGCCTCCTCGGCCAACTCGACGATCGACATCGCCCCGTCGGAGGCGGTGGTGTGGGCGTGCAGTTCGGCCTTGACGTCCTCGACTTCCAGCAGCCGCCATGGTCCCTTGACGTCGAGTTCGCCCCGATCCTCGCGGGCCTCGGGCGGGATGAAGGGCAGGTCGAGCTTGGCGTAGACCTCCTCCTCGGTGGCGGCGGCGACGGGCGCGACGCCCCGTTCCTGCGGGGGCTTGTCGGCGTGCTTGTCGTGCGGGAAGAGGCCCCACTCGCTGAGCGTCAGGCCCATGGAAAGCGCCCGCTCGCGCAGGCGCACGTTGTGCTCCTTGCTGCCGGTGAAGTACATGAGCGCCGAGCCGAATCGCTCGACGGGCAGGATGCGCAGGTCGACCTGAATGGAAGGGCCCGCCGCCGGCTTCTCCTCGCGGGTGTCGATATCGCCTTCGGGCTTCCAGCGACCGAAGCGACCGTCCATGGAGACGCGAACCGAGCACTTGCTCTCCCCCTGGCTGATGACCTGCATCACGCCCTCGATGCCGACGAACGTCGAAGCGACCGCGCTCGCCTCCGCGGCCGTCGAGCGGGCCTTCATGGCCACCAGCACGTCGATGTCGCCGATGGTCTCGCGCCCGCGTCGCAGCGAACCGGCCGTCTCGACCCGCGCGACGCCCGGCAGGGAGGCCAACGCGGTCACGAAGCGGTCGGCGATCGTGCCCGCCTTGCCAAGGTGCGTCCGCTGCGAGGCCTGGGCGGCAAAGGCGAGCGACTCGCGAATCTTCGCCACGGCCTTCTCGCCCATGCGGGGCAACTTCAGGAGCGAGCCGTCGTCGATGGCCTTGCGCAGGCCCGCAATGTCGGTGATGCCCGCCTCCCACATCGCGCGGACGGTCTTGGGGCCAAGACCCGGCACCTGCAGCATGTCCATCAGCCCCGCAGGCACCTTCGCGCGAAGGGCGTTCAGTTCGGCCAGCGCGCCAGTGGTGCAGATCTCGACGATCTTGTCGGCGAGCTTGGCGCCGATGCCGGGAATCTCGGTGAGGCGGGCGCGGTCCGGGGCCACGCCGCAGACTTCCTCGCTCAGCCCCTCGAGGGTGCGGGCGGCACGGGCGTGGGCGTTGACGCGAAAGCCGTCCTCGCCGGTGAGGTCCATCAGCGTCGCCAGTTCCGAAAGGGCCGTGGCGACCTGCGCATTGGTCAGCATGGCGGATGGTACGGAACCAAACCGGGCCGTCGGGCACTCGGCGAACGCGAGCGGCTCAGGCCGATGGCGTCCGTCGCCACACCGCCACCTCGCGGTGGAGCGTCACGCCGAAGCGTTCGCGGACGCGGCGTTCGACTTCCTCCATGAGGAGGATGACGTCGCGGGCCTTGCCTCCGGTGTCGGCGGTGAGGAAGTTGCCGTGGCGTTCGCTGACGCTGGCCGACCCGATGCGAAGGCCCTTGCAGCCGGCCATGTCGATGAACTTGCCCGCCGAGACGCGCTGACCCTTGGCGCCCGCGCCGGGAACGTCCCGGTCGAGGGTGGGGTTCTTGAAGCAGCAGCCCGCGGAGTTGTCGGCCATGGGCTGGCTGTCGCGCTTGTACGCCATGACCTCCTTGAGCTTGGAGCGAAGAGCTTCGGCGTCGCCCTTGGGCAGGCGAAGCGCGGCGCCGACGATGAGCAGGTGGTTGAGGCCGCTGTGTCGATAGCCAAAGTCGATCTGCGAGCGAGCGAGCACGACGGTGCGGCCGTGGCGATCAAGGGCGGTGACTCGCTCCACCACATCGGCGATCTGCCCGAATGCGCCGCCGGCGTTCATCACCAGCGCGCCGCCCATGGTGGCGGGGATGCCCCCGAGCCCTCCGACGCCGGCCCGCCCGCGGCGGACGGCCTCTGTGATGAACTTCGGAAGGTTGACGCCCGCGCCGACCTCCACGAGGTCCTCGCCCGCCTCCCAATCGACGCGGTTCATGCGTTCGAGCGAGACGACCAGTTCGCCCACGCCGTCGTCGTCGACCAGCAGGTTCGCGCCGTCGCCCAAGACCCGCAGGGCGGGGTCGAGTTCGAGGCACTGGCGTAGTTGATCGATGTCGGCGGGCCGTGCGAGCCGGTCGGCGCGGCCTCCGACCTTGAACCAGGTGGCGATCGGGGCGTCTTCGTCGATCTGGAGCATCGTGCTGGTCGTCATGGCGGCATCCGGCTGCCTCAGGGCGTCGGTGGGGTGACGGAAGGATCGAGCGTTGAATCGTTGGGGGTTGGCGAGCCCGAAGCGGGCCCCGGGGACGTCCGTGCGGCGTGGCCCGCGGCGGTGGTGAGGCCTCCAAGCCCGATGGCCACCCCCAGCAGCCCCAGCCCCAGCGTGACATAGTCGCGACGACCCAGCGACGCACCCATCCTCATCGCCACCCACAGGTGGATGGTCACCCACGCGATGGCGCCCGCGCCGGCAAGGGCGAGCAGCCCGCACGCGATCACCAGGGGCATGGAAACGGAAGGGGGCATGCGTTCGCGGCAGCGGGGCGGCTCAGGCGAGGAAGTCGCGGCCGACCTTCCACACGTCGCCCGCGCCCATCACCACGATGGTGTCGCTGGCCCGCGCGGTCGCCCGCAGGTGATCCACGATGGCCTTGAAGGGATAGAGGTGCATCGCGTTCACCCCCCGGGCGATCAGCCGGTCCACCAACTCGTCGGCGGCGACCTTCTGCTTCTCCTCGAGACTGTCGCGGACGAAGTAGATGTGGGGCACCAGCACGACATCGGCTTGGCTGAAGCTCGTCTCGAACTCGCCCATCAGGTGGCGGGTGCGGCTGTGCTGGTGGGGCTGGAAGACGACGATCAGCCGCCCCTCGCCACCCTCGGGCGCAATCGACTCGCGGAAGGCCCGCAGCGTCGCCTCGACCTCGGTGGGGTGGTGGCCGTAATCGTCGAACACGCGGACGGAGCCCCCTTGGACGGCCCGCTCGCCCATGAACTGCATGCGACGGTCGACGCCGCCAAAGGCGGCCAGACTCTTGGCGACCACCTCGGCGGGGGCGCCCGCCCACGAGGCCAGCACGAAGGCGGTCGCGGCGTTCATGGCGTTGTGCGCGCCGGCGAGGGTGTTGCGCCACGTCGCCGCCACGCGGCCGTGGTGCGACACCCGCACCTGGCGGACGGCGGCGTCGTAGGCGACGGTCCAATCCGCGCCGGGGTTCCAGCCGATGGTCTCCACCTCGCAGGCCAGGCCCGCGGTGATCTCGCGACGGTGCGCCCCTTCATGGCCGATCAGCAGTCGCCCGCCCTCGGCGGCGGCGGGAAGCAGCCCGGCGAACTCGTGGAACGACTCCACCACGGCGTCGAGCGTGCCGTAGACGTCGAGGTGGTCGGCCTCCACGTTGTTGATGCACGCCAGCGTGGGGCGGAAGTTGTGGAAGGAGCGGTTGTACTCGCACGCTTCGGCCACGAGGATGCCCGGCCCGCCCTCGAGCGACCCCGACGGGATCGTCGCCGAACCCAGCCGAAAGCCCGAAGCGGCCGCACGGGGCCGGAGGCACCCCTGCGTCAGTTGCGGGCAGGTGGCCCCGACGATGACATTGGGATCGAGGCCCGCGTCGGTCAGGGCGCAGCCCAGCATGGCGGTGGTCGTGCTCTTGCCGTGGGTGCCCGCGACGGCGATGCCCGTGGCGCCGATCATCGCGCGGCCCAAGGCCTCGGCGTAGAGGAGCGAGGTGATGCCCCGGTCGGCGGCGGCCAGCATCTGGGGGTGATCGGGCTTGACCGCCGCGGAGGCGACGACCAGATCGCAGCGGTCGGGCAGGCGTCCGGTGGCCTGATCGAAGTGGACATGGATGCCCTTGGCGACCAGGGCGGCGACGACATCGCTCGATTCGCGGTCGGACCCGCTGACGACGGCCCCGCGGCCCGCGAACATCTGGGCCAGGCCCGACATGCCCGAGCCGCCGATCCCGATGAAGTGCACGTGCTTGCCGGCGAGGTCGAGGGCCTCGGCTGCACGGTCGCGCAGGGTGTGCGGGCGGGTGGGAGTCACGGGCTCGACTTCGACGGGCGTTGGTGTGGCAAGCAGGTCCGGAAGCATCGCAAGGGTATCGGATGATTCCCCCATCAAGGGTGAAGGATTTGAAGGCGGGTCGCGCGGGAGTCGGGAGGCGTGGAGATGCCACCGTTGCTCCGCATGTCAGCCCGTCAGGGCGTCCCTTGGTGTTGCCGTGGTGCGCGGCCCGGCTTTGCGGGCAAGCCCACGTCAACGCGCCGCGCGGCGGCGTGGGTTCGCACCGTCGCACATCGAGGTCCCGTGCCGGGGGCTTGCTCGCGGACTCGCTGCGCACCCCGGATCTTCTTGGGTCGCCCTGACGGCGGATTGCTCAGCCCTGTGCCGCGCCACCGGAAACAGCCTCTCCACGCGCTCCAACAATCCCCCATGTGCCCCCTCTGCGAACGCCTGGCCGCTCCTGATCCCTTCCGCCTCGCCACGCTTGACCACTGCGTCGTCATCCTCGGCGACAACCAGGGGTGTCCGGGGTGGTGCACGCTCGTCCTGCGCCGGCACGTCGAGCACCTCGACGAACTCGGGCACGACCAGCAGCAGGCCATCTTCGGCGAGGTGGCCCGCGTGGCCCGGGCCGTGCGGGCGTGCTTTCCCGCGTCCGGGGCCGGGGGCGGGCCGGTGCGGATCAACTACGAGTGCCTGGGCAATGTCGTGGGGCACGTGCACTGGCACGTGGTGCCGCGTCACGCCGATGACCCGACGCCCAAGGCGACGGTGTGGGGATGGACGCCCGAGGCCCTGCGGGGGACGCTGAAGCGAGACGAGCGTCTCTTGCTCGCACGCCGCATCGAGGCGTCGCTCACTCGCCCTTGACGTCGTTCCGCCCCTTGCCCAGTCGCCGCATCGCCGCGTAGGTGCGACGCCATTCGGTGGCGGGGGTGGCGGGGATGCCCATGTAGATCTGGCCCGAGGGAACGTCGCCGACGACGCCCGACATGCCGCCGATCTTCGCGCCGCTGCCGATGGTCACTCCGTCCGAGACCGCCACGCGGCCGCCGAGCACCACGCCGTCGCCCAGGGTGACCGAGCCCGCCAGGCCGCTCTGGCCGCAGAGGATGCAGCAGCGTCCGACGCGGCAGTTGTGGCCGATCTGCACGAGGTTGTCGATCTTCGTCCCCGCGCCCACGAGCGTCGTGCCCAGTTTCGCGCGGTCGACGCACGAGTTGGCGCCGATCTCGACATCGTGCTCGACCACGGCGTTGCCCACGTGCGGGATCTTCAGCAGGCCCCGGCCGTCGGGGCTGGGGTGATAGCCAAAACCGTCGGCGCCGATCGAGACGCAGGCGTGCAGGATGCAGCGGTCGCCCACCACGCAGCGGTCGTAGATGGTCACGCCCGGGTGCAGCACGCACGACGCGCCCACCGCGGCCCCGTGGCCCAGGCACACGTTCGCGACCAGCACGCTTCCTTCGCCCACGCTCGCCTCGGGGCCGATGGCGCACCCGGGACCGATGCTCGCGGTGGGGTGCACGCGGGCCGAGGGGGCGACGTACGCCTTGGGGTGCACCCCAGCGGCAGCCGGCGCGTGCGCGGGCATGAACGCCTTGAGCACCGTGATCATCGCCAGGTCGACATCGGGGACGATCAGCACCGCCCGACCCGCACCCGGGTCCGACGTCGCCACGTCGGCCAGCACGCGGTCGAGCGGGATCGAGGCGGCGACAAGCACCGCCGTGGCCTTGCCGGTCTTCCACTCGTGGGCGAACTTGGCCTGGCGAATGAAGGTGAGGTGCCCGGGGCCGGCCAGATCGACCGACTCCATGCCGCGGATCTCGATGGCGGCATCGCCGATCAGGCGTGCGCCGAGCAGGGAGGCGAGTTGGCCGGTGGTGGTGGACGGCACGTGGCGGACCTCTCAGGGCTTCGACTTCTTGAGCGACGCGGCGTAGGCGTTGTTCATCACCGTGATGAGCTGGTCGGTGATGTCCATTCCATCGCGAGCGAAGAGAATCCGCTTGCGCTGGATCACGTCGTTGTAGTCCTTCACCGTGCCGGTGTCGGGCATCTGGATCGGCCGGTCGTCGAGCAGCACCAGGTCGAAGCCCTCCTTCTTGGCGAAGGCGTCGATGGCGGCGATGGCCTTGGGGTACAGGTCGTTGAGGATGTCGCCGTGATCAAGGTCGATGATGCGCTGATAGCTCTTGCCGCGGGCCTCGAAGGTGGCCTCGAGCTCGAACTTCTGCGCCACCTTCTCGATGCGGCGAGTCTTGTCGTCCTTGGGGATCACGTCCTTGAGCTCGGCGTCGATGGCCTTGAGCTGGGTGCTGATCTCGCCGAGCTTGTCCTGGAGCTGCTTGCCCTTGCCCATCGTGAGGTCGTTGCGGTCCTTGAGCTCCTGCAGGTTGTTCATGAGCTTGGCCAAGTCGACCAAGCCCACGTTGGCGGGCGTCGGGGCGACGACGGCCGCCGCGTTGCCTGGCTTGGCGTCGGAGCGGAAGGAGCCCGTCGCGATGATCGCCGCGCCCGCGACCGTCGCGAGAGCCAGGGAGTGGGAGCGTGCGAAGTTCGCAAGGCGTGAGGGAAGCTTCATGGTGGATGATAGGGGGATGTTTCGGTGCGTTGCAAGGGCCGCGGACCTTCCGAAGCCCCGGAAGAGCGTCAGACGTCGATGGCGATGTCCAGTTCCACCATCGTCGGCTCCAGACACTCCGTCTGGCTGCAGGCAAGATAGCTCAGGGCGATCAGCGGCTGGCCCTGCCGCGGCATCGTCGCGTCGCGCTCCAGCACCACCGGGATGTCCAGCGTGCCCGTGCACACCGGCACCTCCGTGCCGTCGACCTCGAGCGTCTTCGCCGGTGCGGGGTAGTCGGCGTACACGTGCACGCCCGAGCCGTTCACGATCGAGAGTCGCAGCGGATGGTGCTCGGCCGACGCCGCGGCGATGTGCCACCCCGCCGCGATCTGCAGACGCACCGTGAACGACGCGTGAGGCTGCTCGGCCGTGAGCGTCACCCGCTCCGCGGCGGCCAGCACCTCCACCGGGTCCACCTCCGAGGCCTTTCGCCGCCCGTGGCCCGCCCGGGCCGGCTCCGGAGCCGCGGCAAGGGGCTCGGGGAGCTGCTCCGACCGGACCAGCAGCCGCAGCAGGGCCGAGACGGCGTTGATCGTGCCCAAGGGCGAACGGTCGATGGCGGCAGAGTGCGCCGCCAGCGACCGGGCGCACTCGTCAAGGTGGGCCACGCTGCCGGTGGCGTCGTGCAGGTCGATCCGGGCGTGCAGGTACGAGGAGAATCCGCTGGGAACGGCCCCGTCATGGGTCGCGGTGGCCCGCACGAAGAGGTCGGAGGCGTGCGACTCGGTGTCGTGCACCAGACCGTCGACGTCGACGAACCGCGAGGAGAGCCACCCCATCAGCGTCTCGGCCCGCTCCAAGGGCACGGTGTCGCCCGTGGCGCGATGCACCGCCACCAGGCCTTGCGCCAGCAACGCGTAGTCTTCCAGCACGCCCGGGGGGCCCAGGCGGTCGTGGCGCACGGATCGGTGCAGCGTCTGGTTGCGCACGAGGTGCTGCCACGCGGCGTCCCCCGCCGCGCGGGCCGCGTCGACGGCGTCGCCCCGCTGCAAGATCGACCCGGCGATGGCCATGCCGCGGATCGCGAGGCCGTTCCACGCGGCGATGCACTTGTCGTCGAGGTGCGGCTGCTTTCGCTGCAGGCGAACGGCCAGCAGGACATCGTTGATGCGATCAAGTCGGGCGAGCAGGGCATCGGGCTCGAGCCCTTCCGCCGCGGCCAGCCGTTCGGGGCGGTCCGCAAGGCGGAGCACCCAGGTGCGATCGGCCTCGCTCGCGGGTGGATGGTGCGGGTCTTGGAAGTTGGCTGGTTGGTCGAGGCCGTAGAGGCGGATGGCGAGCGCCGCGTCGTCGGGGCTCAGGGCCTGCCGCACCTGCTCGGGCGTCCAGAGGTAGTTGAGCCCTTCGCGGCGATCGACTTCGGCGTCGATGGCGGAGCGGAAGAGGCCGGAAGGGTCGCGCAGGTCGCGGAGCATCGCGTCGATGGTGCGGTGGGCGATGCGGGCGAAGGCGGGGTCTTCGAGATCTCGGGCGGCCCTCGCGTAGGTGGCCGCGAGCATCGCGTTGTCGTACAGCATCTTCTCGAAGTGGGGCACGGTCCACGACGCGTCGACGCTGTAGCGGTGGAAGCCGCCGCCGACCTGGTCGAAAAGGCCGCCGCTCATCATGGCCGAGAGGGTCGAGGCGATGATGTGGCGAACGGGGTCGGCGGTGGCGGGTTCGGTGGCGACCTCGAGGACCTCGAGCAGGAAGTCGAGGTTGGAGGGCTGGGGAAACTTGGGAGCCGCGCCGAAGCCGCCGCGGAGCTGGTCGAAGGAGCGGGTGAGGCCCGAGAGGGCGTCGGCGACCTGCGTGTGGCCGATGCGGACGGGGGCGTGCCTCGCGGCGAGGTGTTCGGCGACGGCCGCGGCGACCTGCTCGGCCTGCTCGATCACGCCTTGACGCTGCGTGAGCCACGCCATGCGCATGGCGTCGAGGAGTTGCGGGAAGGAGGGGCGGCCGTAGTGGGGGCGTTCCTCGGCGGGGAAGTAGGTGCCGCAGTAAAAGGGCTTGAGCGCGTGGGGTTCGAGGAAGACGTTCATGGGCCACCCGCCGTGGCCGGTCATGGTGACGGTGGCGGCCATGTAGATCTCGTCGAGGTCGGGGCGTTCCTCGCGATCGACCTTGACGGGAAGAAAGTCGCGGTTGAGGAGCTCGGCGATGCCTTCATGCTCGAAGGACTCTCGCTCCATGACGTGGCACCAGTAGCAGGTGGAGTAGCCGATCGAGAGAAAGATGGGCACGTCGCGACGGCGGGCCTCGGCGAAGGCCTCGGGGCCCCACGGCCACCAGTCCACGGGGTTGGAGGCGTGCTGGAGGAGGTAGGGGCTGGCCTGCGAAGCGAGGCGGTTGGGCATGAAGTCCAAAGGTATGGGCGGCGCGGCGGGTGCTACTTTTCCGCATGCCCGCGTCGGCGTGGCCGGCGGGGCCTTTGGTGTCACCCCTCGCGGAGCACTCAGCGATGATCAAGGCCTGGCTTGTCGGCATGGCGGCGTTCACGGTTTCGGCAGCAACCCTCGTCAACGTCGCCGGGAGCGTTCCAGAGGCCGCCCCGGCCCCCGCGCCCGCCGCGACCAAGGCCCCCAAGCTCCGCATCGGCGTCAGCGTTCCCGCGGCCGACCACGGCTGGACGGCGGGCATCGGCTGGTGGGCCCGTCGCGCCATGGCGATGCACCCCGAGGTCGACTGGGTCTACACCACCGCGGCGACCCCCGAGAAGCAGATCGCCGACGTCGAGGACATGATGGTCAAGGGCATCGACGGACTGGTCATCCTCGCCACCGAGTCCGCGCCGCTGACCCCCGTCGCCAAGAAGGCCAAGGACAAGGGCATCTTCATCGTCAACGTCGACCGCGGCTTCACCCAGCCCGTCGCCGACATCTTCCTCGAGGGCGACAACAAGGCCTTCGGTCGCAAGAGCGCGCAGTACATCGTCGACAAGCTCGGCGGCAAGGGCAACGTCGTGATCCTCTCGGGCATCCCGTGCACGGTCGACAGCGACCGCGTCAACGCGGCGATGGAGGTCTTCAAGGCCAATCCGGGCATCAAGGTCCTCGCGCAGCAGCCCGCGATGTGGAGCCGCCAGAAGGCCCTCGAGGTCACGGAGAACATGCTGACCAAGTTCTCGAAGATCGACTGCGTGTGGGCCTCCGACGACGACATGGCCCTGGGCGCGATGCAGGCCATCAAGGAGGCCGGCCGCGAGAAGGAGATGTGGATCTTCCCCGGCGCGGGCATGAAGGAAGTCGTGAAGATGGTCATGGACGGCAGCGAGCTTGTTCCCGCCAACATCACCTATTCGCCCAGCATGATCGCCACCGGCATCCACCTCGCGCACGGCGCGCTGCGAGACGGGAAGAAGGATCAGGTGATGGAGTTCATGCCGCGTCACCTCATGATCGACGTCGAGCTCATCACCAAGGACAACGCGAAGAACTACTACTTCCCGGATGCCGTGTACTGAACAGGGCTCGACGCGCTCGACGCGTGAGCCGTCAACATCATGCGAGGTCAACCCCCTCGGCTCGAGCGGGGGTTCCAACAGGCGAGGAAGGATCCAAGGCTCGCGCGATCGCAAGGGCTCGCGCGATCGCAAGGGCTCGCGCGATCGCTGGTCGCGTGTCGGGGCGAGGCGAGTTGCTCGCCGGGAGCAGGCGTGGAGGTCGTCGGCCCGGCGGAGTTGAGCCGCGAACTCAGGGCGTCGGCGCAGGCAGGTGGCGCCGCCAGAACTCCAGCCAGTTGCCGGCGCGGAACCCCGCGACCTCCCGGTCCGACCACCCTCGCGCGTGCAGCGTCTCGGCCAGTCGCACGAGATCGCGCGGCAGGTCGACGCCCTCGGGCATCATCGCCGCGCTGAAGCCGCCGTCCATGTCCGTCCCCAGCCCCACGCACGCCCGCGTGCCCTGCAGGTCGCAGATGCGATCGACGTGGGCCGCCCATTCGGCGAGCGTGGCCCTTCGCGTGCGGATCGCGCCGGGAAGGATGAAGGGCGAGAAGACGTTGACGCCGATCACGCCCCCGCGGCGGGCGATCTCGCGGATCGTCGCGTCCGTCAGGTGACGCTGACGCACCTCGCCATCGACGTCGATGAGCGCGCGGCAGTTGCTGTGCGAGGCGATCACCGGCCGGTCCGTCAACTCGAGCAGCCGCGCCAGCGAGCGGTCGCTCAGGTGCGAAAGGTCGTGCACCACGCCCAGACGGTCCATCTCGCGGACCATCGCCTCGCCCAGGGGCGTCAGCGGATCGTCGGTCGTGTTGCCGCCCGCGTACCGCGACGACTTGGCCCATGCCAACCCCACGGCCACCACGCCCTGCTGCACCCACCACGACAACTCGGATGGTTCGGCGATGGGGTCGGCCCCTTCCACGAGCAGCCCCGCGTGAAGAGGAGCGTCGGGAGCGTCATGGCCGCCGGGCGCGTCGGCGCTCGCGTTCCACGGGCGGATCAGCCCGCGGTCGGTCCAGTCGCGGTAGACGTCGAGTTGTTCGCGTCCGCGCGACGCCGCGGCGGAGGCGTTGCCCGCCGGATAGCCCACGGCGTCGGTGCCGTCGGCCTCGGTGAAGATCGTGGCCAGGCACCACCGCACGCGACCGGCCGCGAGCGACGGCAGCGTGACGGCGCACGGCGGCCATGGCTTGTCGCAGCGGGCCGGATCGTCCGCGACCATGTCGCGACCGAGTCGGGCCAGGCACGCCAGGTCGAGGTGCGAATCGAACCACTCGGGCATCGGGGTGGGCATGGGTGAACTCAGGCGCCGGCCGCGCCGGCCTCGTGCCGACTCCACTCGACCGTCTCGGCCAGTCCTTCCTCGAAGGTGCAGACCGGCTCATAGCCCAGGAGCGACCGGGCCAACGAGATGTCCGCCACCGAATCGCGAACGTCGCCCGGGCGTTCGGGCGTGAACGTCGGTTGCAGGTGAGGCGGCGCGTGGCAGAGCGTGGCGAGTTTCAACGCGGCCTCGAGGAGCGTGGCCTGCACGCCGCTGGCCACGTTCACGGCCTCCCCCCTGAGGTTCGTCGTCGTCGATCCGGCCAGGAGCGTGGCGAGCACCGCGTTGGTGACGAACGTGAAGTCGCGGGTCTGCCTGCCGTCGCCGTGGATGATCGGGGCCTCGCCGGCCAGCAGCCGCTTCGCGAACGCCGGCACCACCGCCGCGTACTGCGAGTCGGCCCGCTGGCGAGGACCAAAGACGTTGAAGTACCGCAGCGACACCGTCGACAGGTCGTAGCAGGAGGCATACGACAGGAAGAGGTGCTCGAGCGCCAGCTTGCTGGCGGCATACGGCGACAGCGGCCGCGGCAGTTGCGTCTCCCGCTTGGGCAGTTCGGGCTGGTTGCCGTAGATCGACGAGCTTGACGCGCCCACGACCCTCGCCACCCCCGCGCGGCGGGCGGCCTCCAGCACGCGGAGCGTCCCGGTGGCGTTCACCGCCCAGGTGCGGCCCGGCTGTTCGACGCTGCGGGGCACCGACCCCATCGCGCCCAGATGAAACACCGTCGCCGCCCCCTCGACGGCCTCGTCGAGCGCCCTTTCTTCGAGGATCGAGCCGTGCACGAAGCCCACGCGGTCCGGTTCGAGCTCGATGAGCTCGGCCAGGTGATCGAGCGTCGAGTTCGAAAGGTCGTCGATCACGCGGATCGTCGCGCCCAGCGACAGCAGCGCGTCGCACAGATGGCCGCCGATGAACCCCGCGCCACCCGTGACGCACACGCGACGCCCCTCGTAGAAGGACCTCAGGCAGCTGACCTTGTCGGCGGGGAGCTTCATGGGACGTGTCAACCATATCCGCCGCGACGACGCGAGTCGGCCCGCGGCATGGCCCGGGAACTACCGACTCCGCTGCACGAAGACCGCCGCGATGATGATCGCCCCCTTCACCAGCCCCTGCAGGTGGGCGATGTTCACGCCCTCGAGCCCCAAGGCCTTGAGCGTGTCGCTCGAGGAGATCATGTTGAGCATGTTGTTGACCACCCCCAAAATCAGCACGCCCACCACCGTGCCCAGGATGCTCCCCAGCCCGCCCCGCATCGAGGCCCCGCCCACCACCACCGCGGCGATGGCGTCGAGTTCGTACAACTGCCCCGTCTGGGCGCTGGCGATCGAGTTCATGCGGGTCGACACGATGAACGCGGCGATCGCGCACGTCAGGCCGCTCAGGGCGTAGGTCGCGATCCGCACGCGGTCGAGCTTGATGCCCGCGTACCGCGCCGCCGTCTCGTTGTCGCCCACGGCGTGCACCGCCGTGCCGAACCAGGTCCGCTTGAGGAGGATGCCCAGCACGACGGCCAGGGCGAAGAAGAGGATGGCCGTGAAGCGTCGCGCCCAATCGCCCATCCACCGGGGCGAGGCGAGTTCGGCGAATCCGGAGACTTCGGACCGGTACTCGCCCCCGTCCACGAAGACCAGACTCAGCGACCGGAAGATGACCATGGTGCCCAGCGTGGCGATGAAGGGGGTGATGCGGCCTTTGGTGATGACCAGGCCGTTGAAGGCGCCCAGCAGCGGGCCGCCGATGAGCATCACGCCCACGGCCGCGAGGATGGCGGTCGATTCCGACCACCCGGCAGCGGCCGCCTTGTTCATCGCCAGTATGCCAACGCCTCCCAGCAGGGCGGCCATCGAGCCCACCGACAGGTCGATGCCCCCCAGAATGATGACGAAGGTCATGCCCAGCGCGATGACGCCGACGGCGGCGTTCTGGCGGAGGATGTTCTCGAAGTTCCGAAGCGTCAGGAACTTCCCGTCCTTGTCGATGAGCCACGCCACGAGGATCAGCAGGAGCAGGGCGACGATGGGGCCAAGCCGCTGGAGGAGCGTGGCGGCGCGAGGGGCGATTGCCATGGGCGGAGTTTACGGTCCGGGGCCCACGGTGGCGGCATCAGCGGGGTTCCGCCGATGAAAGGGGCATGCCGCCGGTACGATGGCCCATGCCGCTCGCTCGAGCCCTTGCATCGACC
>JBAXFU010000009.1:0-56551 GCA_037139735.1 Phycisphaerae bacterium | reverse complement strand
GGGTCAGGTCGGCGTACGCCGCCAGCACCCCCCGGACCTGATCGGAGGCCTTGCGATGCACCTGCACGTGCAGGCGGGCGCTCTCGGTCAGCGTGGCCGCCGCGGCATGATCGCGCAGGAGCCGAACGAGCACGTCGGACCAGTGGGCCGCCGAGGAGGGGTCGAGGCAGGCGCACGTGCGGCCCGGCTGCAGCAGCGTCGAGTGCGGGTCGGTGGCCGAGATCACGATCAGTTCCGACGCCATCGACTCGAGCGTGATGCAGTGCTGTTCGCCGCGGGCCTCGGGGAGCATCAGGACGTGCCCGTGCAGCACCAGGTCGCGGCGGCTCTCGAGATCGTCGATCAGGCTCAGCCGATCGAGCATGCCCAGTTCGCGGGCGCATGTCCACAACTCGCTGCGCCTGGCCGCCAACGCGTCGGCGAAGATCAGCAGGTCGAGCCCGGAGGTCACGGCCTGCGCACACCCCTTGAGCGCGGCACGCCACGCCGCCGCATCCCGCCCCGAGCCGATCATCATGATCGACGCCGGCGAACTCGTTCCCGCGCCGGTGTCGCGAGGGCGCCGCTCCGTCGAGGCCAGAACGCCCCAGGGAATGCACCGCGTTCGCAGCGAGAGGCTCTGTCCCGTGCGACTCACCGGACCCGCCGAGGCCAGCAGTTCCCGCTCGATCAGCGGATCGGCGGCGATGAAGAGCGTGCGTTCCGCCGCCCTGGCCTCCGACACCAGCGACCTGGCCGCCTCGGCCATGCCCGCTCGCCACACCTCGACCGCCATCGGGGCGTTCACGTGGTCCGCGATCATCGAGGCCAAACGCCATGCGGCGCCCCCGAAGACGTGCACCACGTCGACCGCGTCGAGATCGCCCGGAAGGTCCGCCAGCTTGCGCTCCAGTTCGAGCGCCGCCAGTCGCCGCCCGATCGCCAGTCCCGGCGCGTTGTACGTCACCACCCGCGTGAAGACCCCGGAGAGTTCGGCCGCCCCGCCCGGCGTCGAGTCGATCACCCGCTGAGGCACGGCATAGACCACCCGCACCCCCTCGTCGGCCAGGCCCACCTCCAGTCGCGTGAGCAGGCTCCGCTCGCGAGAGGCGAAGAGTTCGTCGGCGACGATCAGCACGCGCATCGTGGTTCTCCTCGCGACGCGCCCTGCACGTCGACGTCCGGCGCTTCGCTCGCCTCGGCGGGCCCTTGCACGCACACCCAGCGGTCGGCCTCGACCCGCACCAGCGATCCGGCGCCCGTCCCCGGCCACCACGGCCGACGCCCCTCGCACGCGGCCGGCGTCGCGCCCGCGAAGGTCGCCACGGGGTGCGAAGGGATCGTCGTCAGGCGCATCCCGCGGGTCCAGGGCCCGGGCGAACAGGCCAGGAGCGCGGCCGTGTAGGGGTGCAGGGGCGATTCGAGCACCCGCATCGTCGGCCCGTATTCCACGACGCGACCGCGGAACATCACGCACGCCGCGTCCGCCCGCCGACGCACGACGCCCAGGTCGTGGGTGATCAGCAGCACGCCAAGACGACGCGACACGCGGATGGAGTCGATGAGGTCCAGGATCTGCCCGCGCACGTGCGCATCGAGCGCGGTCGTCGGCTCGTCGGCGATGAGCACCGAGGGTTCGCACGCCAAGGCCATCGCGATCATCACCCGCTGACGCATCCCTCCCGAGAACTCGTGCGGGAACTGACGCAGTCGCTCGCCGGGACTGCCGATCCCCACGTCGGCGAGCGCCCGCTCGCACGCCTCGCGCCGTGCGTGCCTTCCCATCGCCGGTCGGTGCAGCAGCAGCGACTCCTCGAGTTGTTCGCCGATGGTCATCACCGGATTGAGCGACGTCATCGGCTCCTGGAAGATCATGGCGATCTCCGCGCCGCGGATGGCTCGCAGCGTCCGTTCGTCGCATCGCAGCAGGTCGGTCCGCTCGCCCGAACGACGCCGCAGCGTGATCTCGCCGCCGCAGGAGGCGTCGCGGGGCAGCAGCCCCATCGCGGCGAGCGCCGTCACCGTCTTGCCGCTCCCCGACTCGCCGACGACCGCGATCGTCCGCTCCGCGTGCAGCGTCAGCGAGGCGTGCTCCACCGCGGGCGAGGACGAACCCGCGAACCGCACCGACAGGTCATGCACCCGCAGCAACGCCTCGCTGGTCATCGCGGGGCCTCCCCCGTCGACGTCCCCCGGCGAACTGCCCTGGGATCGACCGCCTCGCGGATCCCCTCGCCGATGAAGTTCAGCGACAGCAGCGTCAGCGACAGCAGCACGCACGGCAACGCCAGCAGCCACCACCGCGGGCCGTAGGGGTTGATCTCGCCGAGCCCCTCCGCCGCCAGCGTCCCCCAACTGGGCATCGGCGGCTGCACCCCGACCCCCAGGAACGACAGGAACGACTCCTGCAGGATCGCCTGAGGCACCGTCAGCGTCGCGTACACCACGATCGTCCCCGTCAGGTTCGGCAACAGGTGCACCCGGAAGATCCTCGCCGGCGATGCGCCGGCCGCTTTCGCCGCCTCCACGAACGCCCGCTCCTTGAGCGTCAGCACCTGCCCCCGCACCACCCGCGCCATCGTCAGCCAACTCACGCCGCCGATGGCCACCAGCAGGGTGCCCAGGTTCAGCAGCGTTCGCGTCCCCTCCGAGAGCGTCCGCGGCGGCACCGCCTCCAGCGACTCGGCCCGCACTCGCCGCACCTCCGCGGTCGCCTCGCGATCCGGCGCTCGCAACATCACGGCCATCGCCGCGGGCGTCGGCGCGTGTTCGCCAAGCGTGGCCGCCAGCCGCTCCCGCTCCCACGCCGATCGCTCCCTGCGTCTCGACACGTGCTCGTCCACCAGCGAGTCGGAGGCCACGGCCAGCAGCACGACCAGGAGCACGTACGGCAGCCCGTAGAGCACGTCCACGATCCGCATCATCAGGGAATCGATCCGCCCGCCCGAGTACGCCGCCACCGCGCCCCAGAGCGTGCCGATGCTTACCGACACCGCCGCGGCGAGCATGCCGATGACCAGCGACGTCGCCCCGCCCGCCAGGCACCTCACCAGCACGCTCCGCCCCAACGCGTCGGTCCCCCATGCACGCTGGGGATCCGTCGGCGACCAGGTGGGGCGGGAGAGCGCCTCGGTGGTGCGGCCGGCGTTGTAGCGTGGCACGGATCGGCCCGAGTCGGAGGCCTCGCGCCCGAGCGTCCATGGAAGCGTGAGGAAGCACGCGGCGACCATGATCGCCAAGACGGCGACGCCAAGCCGCGACTGCAGCCGCAGGCGAGACCAGGTCGAGACCATGGCGGAGGGAGTCGCCGGCGTGATCATGGTCGTGATCATGGTCGTGGTCATGGTCGTGGTCATGGCGAGGACGCGACCCGGACGCTGACCGAGCGGCCCGCGTCTCAGTCGACCGAGCCCAGGTACGCCGCGAGCACGTCGCGGGCGGCGTAGAGATCCTTCTTGTCGATCATCTCGGTGACGGTGTGGATGTAGCGGGTGCCCACGGTGATGCCCACCGCCCTCGCGCCCGCCGCGGCCTGCTGGGCGGCCGCGCCGTCCTGCCCGCCCGCGGCCAGGATCGTCCGCTGGTACGCAATGCGGTGCTTCTTCGCGACCTTCTCGACGTCGGCGACCAGGCGATGGTCGGAGATGAAGCTGCTGTCCTTGATGTGCAGCCCGAAGCCCTTGCCGTGCTTGGTGACGCTCTCCTCGTCCGGCACGCCCGGCGTGTCGCACGCCAGCGTGACGTCGATGCCGATGCCGATGTGCGGGGCCACGGCGTGGCTGGCGGTCTTCGCGCCGCGGAGCCCGACCTCCTCCTGCGTGGTGAAGGCCACGACCACTTCGCAGGCATGGCCCGAGCCCGAGGCCTCGAGCTTGCGGACGGCCTCGATGCCCAGCCAGCAGGCCACGCGGTTGTCGAGGGCCTTGCTCACGAACTTGGCGCCCATCTCGAGCGCCGGCTCGTTCATCACCACGTAGTCGCCCACCTTGATCTTCTTGTGCACGTCCTTGGCATCAAGCCCCGTGTCGACGAAGAACTCCTTCACTTCCGGCACCCGCTCGCGGTCCTTGGGGCTGCTGATGTGCACGGGCCTGCCGCCCGGATTCATCACGCCGTGCAGGTCGCCCGAGTCGGTGACGACCGTCACGCGACGCGAGAAGAGGTTGCGGGTGTCGAAGCCGCCCGCCGGGTTCATCCACAGGAACCCGTTCTTGTCGATCGCCGTCACGTAGAAGCCGATCTCGTCCATGTGGCACAGCAGCATCACGCGCGTCGGCGATCCCGACGACTTCGCGAGCTTGCGCTTCTTCCCGGCCCTGGGAGAGCGGCGGCAGATCAGCGAGCCCAACGCGTCCACCTCGACGGAATCGAAGAGTCCCGCCACTTCGCGCTCGATCAGCGCCCGCACTCGCTCCTCGCGCCCGGGCACGCCGGGGGTCTCGCACAGCCGCTTGAGAAGATCCAGATTCTCCATGACGCGCTTCCTTGCCCCGCGGGGCGTTGGTGGTGGGGATGGATGATGCCGATGCGGCGGCCGTTCACTTGAGATCGCCGCGGTCCTGCAGGTTCTGACGCACGAGCGACACGGTGGGGGGCCAGATCAGGTAGTCGGCCCCCTGGACCACCGCCGCGGTGTTCTGCACGCGCTTGGCGTTGTTGCGGGCGTTGTCCGAGCCCACCGAGTAGACGACGAAGGTGTCGTCGCGCAGCTTGACCTGGAAGGGGGCGGCTCCGGCCACGACTTCCATCTCGTGCAGCGTCCCCTTGCCGCTCGACTGCGCGGTGTCGCGAATGGGGACGAAGAACTCGAGGGAAGGCCGCTTGCCCTCGGCCACGGCCGGGTTGAAGGGGTCGATCTCCATGTCGGCGATCCACGCCGGACGGATCGCCGTCAGCTGCGGCGGCAACTTGCCGATCGACTTGGCGTATCCGAAGACGCCAAGGGCCGTCCGCGTGCCCGCCAGTTCGACCCGCACGAGGTGCCGCAGATCCTGCAGTTCCGACATGTCGGGCACCACGGCCGCCACCGCGGCGTTCTGGACCCGCTCGAACTTGTCGTACTCGCGGACATTGGCCATCCGCTTGTCGAACCATGGGGTCGTCCATCGCGACGCCCAGTCGCTGAAGAGGGCGTCGACCTGCTTGGCCGCCGCGGATCCGGAGGCCTGCGAGGCGGCGACCGTCCGCCACTTGCCCGATTCGCTGAACAGACGCAGCGGCCGCTTGGTGCTGCCAAGACGCGACATCGTCGCCGCGAAGGCGTGCTCGTCGAGCGAGCCGTCGGCCTTGTACATGCGGGCCACGAGTTGTCCCGCCGCGGCCTTGTTGCCCGCCGGGAACGCGATGCGTCCCACGTCGAGGTACGAGTTGCTCTTGTCGTCGAGCTTCTTGATCTGCTCCTTCAGGCGAGTCAGGTCCGTCACGGACGCGCCCTTGCCGTCGACGTACGCCACGTCGCGGATGCGCTCGGCGCAGGTCTTCATGTGGGTCAGGCCCCACTTGACCTCCGGGAACATCTGACGGTCGGCCATCTGGCGGCCCAGGCACATCAGGTTGGTCAGCAGGTCGATGGCGTCGCTGGGCTTGCCGGCCGCCGCCAGACGCGTCGCCTCGACGTGCACCAGGCACGCCAGCCGGTCGAGGGCGGGGAGGAACTGGATCTTCGCCGCCGCGAGCGTCGGTGGGTCGCCAAGGTCGGTGAAGAGTCCCGCCTGGATCATCTCGAGGGGCACGTCCTCGATGCCGTAACGCTGGCCGAAGGCGTTGGCCTTCTTCCAGTCCCGTTCCTTGGTGACGGTCGCCAACGCCTGCAGGGCGTCCTGCTGGGGCTTGGCCTGGGCCCATGCCGCCGCCGCGTCCCACCCTTCGCCCCCGGCGGGCATGAGCATGGCCCGCTCGAGTTGCTCGAGGACCTTGGGCGCCGGCTCCAGCTTCGCGAGCGCGGGCAGGAGCACCGGGTCGCTCCGCTGGGCCATCTGGATCTGCGCATAGGGGTGGTTGGCCACGTCGGTGAAGTCGTCCGCCTTGGCCGGCGCGGCAGCCATCATGGTGGCGGCGGCGGTGAGCACGAGCGTGGCGGCGGCCGCGTCGCGGCGCGTGCCACCGAAAGCGTCAGCAAGCGTTTCCATCATGCGGCGATGGTAGCTTCCTGCCACTTGGGCGGGCGGCTCGCCGGCGGCCGCGGCGGCGACCAAACGACAAGCCGCTCGCCATCAGGGCGAGCGGCTTGGGATGTTCGCGTTCATCGAGCCGATCCTTCCAGGATCGGCGGTCGATCACTGGACGGCGGCGGCCTTGATCATCGCCCGCTCCTCGTCACGCTCACGCATGGAGGCCTCGGGCCAGCGACCCGTCGTGAGCCGCTGGTTCAGCTTCGTCAACGCCTCGTCGGCCACCTGACGCACACGCTCGCGGCTGATCCCCAAGGTCTCGGAGATCTGGGCCAGCGTGTACACCTCGCTGCCGTCGAGGCCGTAACGCATCCGCAGGATCGTCGCCTCGCGATCGGAGATGCAGTCCATCAGCCGCTTGAGGATCGACAGCTCCTCGCCCGCGAGCATCCGCTCCTGGGGCGTGCCCACGCGGCCGTCGGTCAGGATGTCGCCCATCGACGAGAGGTCCGTCCCGTCACGCGACTGCGAAGGCGACTGATAGGCCTTCACGGCTCGCCGGATCATCCGCACCTTCTTCAGGGGCAGGCTGAGCTCCTCGGCGATGTCGTTCATGCTCGGGGCGTGACCCTTCTCGGTCTCCAGCTTGCGGCACGCCAGCTTCCACTTCGAGATCAGCTCGACCATGTACGCCGGAATGTGCACCGGCTGCGTCGCGTTCACCAGCGCCCGCTTGATCGCCTGCTTGATCCACCACGAGGCGTAGGTGCTGAACCGGGCGCCCTGGGCCGGGTCGAATCCCTCGACCGCCCGCATCAGCCCGATGTTCCCTTCCTCGATCAGGTCCGCCAGCAGCATGCCGCGGTTGGCGTACTTCTTGGCGATGGCCACCACCAGACGCAGGTTCGACCGGATCATCCGGTCCCTGGCCTCGGGGCAGTTGTCGTTGATGATCGCCCATCCCAGTTCCTTCTCCTCCTCGGCGGTCAGGAGACGGAACTGATTGATGTCGCGCATGTACGAATGCAGTTCGTGCTGCCGCCCGGACCCGGTCGCCGCCCCCTGCGATTGAACGCGTGCGTGACTCACTGAATGAACCCACTTTCCCGGCGAGAAACGCCGTGCCGCCCTTTGGATCTCTCCGGAACAAACCTCCACTGCGGCCACTGGGGCCCGGCGGCGAGGTTGTATCCGTCCTCTCCCCTTGCGGGGTTTCATCGACTCGGGGATTTCGGGGGTTGACTCTCTTCCTCCGCGCAATCCTCTCAACATACAAGGTGAACCACGTTTGCGGAAACGCAAGGCGACCGGTCGGATTTTCCCTCAAAAACCGCAAAAAGCCATCAAGGCCCCCCCTCCCGACCCGCTTTCCCGCCCGTCATGTTGAAAAGTTGTCGCGCACGAAGTTTTTTTCGGACGCTCTCGGCCCCGACCCCCCGTGGCGACCCCGCCAAGGCCCCTCGGGTCTCCCCGGCCCCCTCCGCCCTTGGGGCGACCCGCCGTCGCCTATGTTTCATCCGAGCATGACCCGAGACATCTCCCCCATCCTCGCCGAGTGGGAGTACCAGCCCGGCCAACTCGCCGTCCGCATCATCGCTGCGGAGGACGGCGAACCCCGCCTGCAGGTGCGACTGGACTTGGGCCTCCTGCAAATGCACCTCGAGGGCCGTCCCGACGGACAGACCCCCTTCGGATTCCGCTCGCTCCTCGACTACTTCGAAAGCCAGTTCGACGTCGAACCGCACGACGACGGCCCGGCCCCCGACGCCGACGACCTCGCCTCCGCCGAGTCCGCCGACGAGGCCTTGGCCTCCTCCGCCGACGACGTTCGCCAGGAGTCCGGCGACCTGCAGGGTGAAGAGGGCCCGGAGGATTCCGGCGTCCAAGGGTCCGAGACCGGCGGGGCTCGTCAGACCCTGACTCCCGAGGATTGCCGCAGCCTCCGCGAGGAACTCTCGCAGTACAACCAGCGGGCCGTGGCCCTGAGCGTCATGGAGGACCACGAACGCGTGCTCCGCGACGCCACCCGCAACCTCGCCGTCCTCGATCTCTGCAAGGAGAAGGCCCAACTCGAGTCCGATCGGACCATGCTCGAGCAGTACCGATCCTACTTCATCGCCATGCGCTACCGCGCGATGGCCTCGATGGCCGTCCGCGACAACGAGCCCAAGGCCGCCGTCGTGGTCATCGACGAAGGCCTCGACACCCTCAAGACCACCTTCGCCGGCTCCTCCAAGCCCGGCGCGTTCGAGCAGTCCTCCGAAGTCCGCTCCCTGCGGGCCCTCCGCGAAGGACTCGTCCCCCAGTTGCCTCCCAGCCAGAAGTCCGAACTGCGCCGCCGCCTCGCCGAGGCCATCGCCCAGGAAAACTACGAGCTGGCCGCGATCCTCCGCGACGAACTCAAGCAACTCAAGGAATGACGCCGCCCTTGAACGTCGCGGCCCGCGATTCCCAACCATCGACCATGCCCGTGATCACCCGGGTGATCACCTCCGCGACCCGCACCGGGAGCTCGATCGAATGACCGCCGCCGCCACGCCAGCGCCCTCCGAGTGGGTCATCGACCTCGAGCACGTCAGCAAGACCTACGCCGGCGGCGTCCAGGCCCTGCGGGGCATCGAGATGAAGGTCCGCCGCGGCGAGATCTTCGGCCTCCTGGGCCCCAACGGCGCCGGCAAGAGCACCCTGGTCAAGATCCTCCTCACCATCATCCGCCCCACCCAGGCCCGCGGCACGCTCCTGGGCCACCCCGTCGGCCACAAGCCCACCCTCGCCCGCATCGGTTACCTCCCCGAACACCATCGCTTCCCGGGCTACCTCACCGGCGCGCAGATCCTCGACTTCTACGGCGCGATGTCGGGCGTCCCCCGCGCCGACCGCCGCCGCCGTGCCGCCGAACTCCTCGACCTCGTCGGCATGACCGCATGGGCCTCCCGCCGCGTCCGAGGCTACTCCAAGGGCATGCGTCAACGCATCGGCATCGCCCAGGCCCTCGTCGGCAACCCCGACCTGGTCGTTCTCGACGAACCCACCGACGGCGTCGATCCGGTCGGTCGTCGCGAGATCCGCACCATGCTCGCCACGCTCCGCGACCGTGGCAACACCATCTTCCTCAACTCCCACCTCCTCAGCGAACTCGAGATGGTCTGCGATCGCGTGGCCATCCTCGTCAAGGGCAAGGTCTTCTCGCAAGGGACCATCGCCGACCTCACGGCCCACCGGCAGTGCTTCGAGATCGAAATCGCCGACGCCGAGCCGGCCGCCGCCTTTGCCGCAGCCGTGGGGGTGCCTGTTCCGGCGACGTCCTCGCCCGCACCCGACGCCGTGCCGCTGGGAACGTTGCCCTCGGGCATCGCCGCCACGCTGACCCGCACCGGACTGCGACTCGACACCGTCGAGGCCCGCGACATCCAGCCCGTGATCGACGCGTTGCGAGGCCGGGGCTGCACGATCCGCTCCGTCCGGGCCTTGCGTCCGTCGCTGGAGGATCTCTTCATGGAAGCCGTGATCGACCCCGGCACCGGCGCGGCCCTGGCGCCCGGCGCCATCGAGGCCAAGAGCCAAGGAGCCACGCGATGAGTCTTCGCCTCATGCAGACCAGGGCGATGCTCGTCGACGCCTATCGCGAGCTCAACAGCAAGCGACTCTTCTGGATCACCATGGTCCTCTCGGCCCTGGTGGTCGCCGTCTTCGGCATGTTCGGCATCAACGAACGCGGCCTCACCTTCCTCCACTGGGAATGGCCGCTGCCCCTCTTCAACTCCAAGACCATCCCCCCCAGTCTCTTCTACCGCTTCGCCTTCGTCAACATCGGCGTGCCCATCTGGCTCACGTGGATCGCCACGTCGCTGGCCCTCATCTCGACCGCCAGCATCATCCCCGACTTCGTCGCCGGCGGCTCCATCGAACTCACCCTCTCCCGCCCCATCAGCCGCCTTCGCCTCTTCCTCACCAAGTTCGTCACCGGCCTGCTCTTCGTCGCCCTGCAGGTGGCCGTCTTCACCCTCGCCTGCTTCCTCGTCATCGCCATCCGCGGCCGCGAGATCGAGTGGGGCATCTGGATGGCCGTGCCCATCGTCGTCCTCTTCTTCAGTTACCTCTTCAGCATCTGCGCCCTGGTCGGTCTCATCACGCGATCGACCATCGCCAGTCTGCTGGTCACGCTGCTGTGCTGGGTCGTCTGCTTCGCGATCAACGTCACCGACGCCGTCTTCCTCCAGCAGCGGGCCCAGGCCGAGATCGCCGTGCTCGACAACGAAAAGCTCGTCGCACGCCGCGAAACCCAGACCCGACGCCTCCTCCGCGACGCCGTCGAGCGAGGCCAGCCCTTCCCGGTGGCCAAGGAAGGCGAGGATCAACTCGAGCTCGTCAACCCGGTCCTCAAGTTCACCCGCCGCGAACTCGCCGAGGCCCGCATCTCGCTCCAGGATTGGGAGTACTGGACTCGCATCAGCGTCGCCGTCAAGACCTTCCTCCCCAAGACCTCCGAGACCATCGGCCTGCTCAACCGCGGGCTGGTCAGCATGGATGAACTCAAGAAGCTCGGCCTGATTCAGGACGAAACCCCCGACGCCGGCGATGGCGACGAGCCCGACCTCAAGCTCGATCCCGCCTCCGGCAAGGCCGAAGCCAAGCCCGAACCCGCCCGCCGCCGCCGCCGCGGCGGCCCCGACCCCCGCGGCGCACGCATCGTCGAGGAACAGATCCGCAACCGCACCACGCTCTGGGTCATCGGCACCAGTCTCGCCTTCGAGGCCGTCATCCTCGGCATCGCCTGCGTCATCTTCGTGCGACGCGACTTCTGAGGCAAGGCCCCGATAGCCGCCCCTCCGAAGCCCGGAGGGCGCACCAGTCGTAGCCGTGGCGCAGCCCGGCTCTGCGGGCAAGCCCACGGACGAGCGTCGATGCGCGAGTCACGACGCGCCGGCCCATCGCACGCGTCGCCAACATCCTCTT
This sequence comes from Phycisphaerae bacterium, assembly GCA_037139735.1. GTDB lineage: Bacteria > Planctomycetota > Phycisphaerae > Phycisphaerales > UBA1924 > UBA2402. The sequence goes on along the minus strand of JBAXFU010000009.1, from coordinate 45,506 downwards.
CGCGAGCCCCGTGACACCCGGCGTGTGGTCGTCGGCCCCACCGGGGCCTTGCGCGAATCGGCGTCCTGACCACGGGTTCACCTCACCCGCTTCGCGGGTTCGGTTCACCCGTGGCAACGCTCGTGGGCCATGTGGGCCCTTGGTGCGGGTTGTTCGATGGAGCTGGAGGGACCTCTGGGCAACGGGGAGGTGATACGCGCTGGGCGAGCCCGCATCAGCGCACGCATGAACCTCACCCGCACGCACGCCGCCCCGAAGGCGGACGAGTGTTGCCACGAGTGACCGAACCCGCGAAGCGGGTGAGGGAAACTCGTGGCAGGGCGCTGAAGCGGTGGCCTCAGACCTTCCCGCCGCCGCTCTTGGCCATCTGGGCCATGAGCTCGGCTCGCTTGGTCGCCCGGGCCTTCTCGGCCGGGTCCTTCATGCCTGCCGCGGCCTTCAGTTCGGCTTCCGCGTCAGAGGCGGTCAGGGCCGAGACATCCACGGCCCGCTCGGCCAGGATCGTCATCACGTCGCCCGCCATGCGGATGAAGCCCCCGTCAAGGATGAACGAGCGGGTGCCGCCCGGACCCTTGTCCGTGTCGGCCATGTCCAGCCGCAACTCGCCCAAGCCCAGCTTGCCAAGGAACGCCGCCCGGTCGGGCAGGAAGCCCATCAGGCCGTCCCACGCGGGCACGGAGGCGTAGACGACCTGGTCGTCGACGAGGGCCGAGGCGGGGGTCACGAGCTTGCAACGGAAGGACTTCTTGGCCACGTGCGGTTCTCCAAACTGACAGGGCCCCCATGGTAGGAGCCCGTCCTCCTCCCGGCGATTCCCAGGCCCATTGCCGCGTATTCTCCCCGGCATCCCCCTCCCCATGCCCCGCCGCGGCGTTCAGTGCCTTCTGGTCCTCCTGCTCCTCTTGCTCGGGGCCTTCCTGTGGCGCGTCTACGCCACCGGCCACCCGGAACCCGCCGGCACCGACCTCTGGTGGCTTCGCGTCCACCGCTCCGTGGCGGCCATCATCGTCGGGGCCTCCCTCGCCCTGGCCGGGCTCCACCTCCAGTGCCTGCTCCGCAACCCGTTGGCCTCCAGCGACCTGCTTGGCCTGGCCTCGGGCTCCGGACTCGCCGTGCTCGTGGCCGTTTACCTCGGCTGGCTGGCGGCTCCGGGCGTCATGGCCGCAGGGCTCGCGATGCCCGTGGTCGCCCTCGCCGCCCTCGCAGGGGCCTTCGCCACCCTGGGCCTCACGTTCCTCCTCAGCCGCCGTCGCGGCGTCCTCGATCCGGTGCAACTCGTGCTGACGGGCCTGGCCGTCGGCATCATCTGCAGCGCCGGCATCATGCTCCTGCGGCACCTCCTGCCGTACCAGCACGCCAATGCCGCCGACCGGCTGCTCCTGGGCGCCATTCGTGACGATCTTCGCCCCCTCGAACTCACCGTCGTCGGCGGCATCACGCTGGTCGCCGCCATCGCGACCTGGCGGCTCGGACCCGCCATGGACATCGCCTCCCTCAGCGACGACGAGGCGACCAGCCTGGGCGTCGACCTGCCCGCCGTCCGCCGCTGGATGTTCCTGTGGGCAGGCACCCTCACCGCCGGCTCCGTCCTGCTCGCGGGGCCCATCGGCTTTGTCGGGCTGGTCTGCCCGCACCTGATGAGGCTGGTCTGCGGCCCGGCCCACCGCCCGCTGTCGCCCAACGCCGCCCTCGCCGGGGCGGTCCTCGTGCTCGCGGGCGATGCCCTCGTCCGCACCGTGGAGTTGCCCTCCGGTCGATTGCCGCTGGGCGTCGTCACGGCGTTGGTGGGGGGCCCGATCTTCATCTGGCTCCTCCGTCGCGGCATGTCGCCCCGCTGATTCGGCGGCGAACCGACGCCCCGCCCCATCCGACCGCGTTACGCTTGGCGGCTCATGGACTTCGACGCTCCGATCATCCCCGACGGCGAGGAAGACACGCCGCCCAAGGCCCCGCCGCCCGAGGACCCCAACGCCTTCGCCGAGCGGCTGGTGGCTGACCTGACCGAGCCCCAGCGTCAGGCCGTGCACCACACCGAAGGTCCGTTGCTCGTCCTCGCCGCCGCGGGCAGCGGCAAGACCCGCGTCATCACGCGCCGCATCGCCTTCCTGGTCAACTGCGGCGTGCCCCCCTGGCAGATCCTCGCCGTCACGTTCACCAACAAGGCCGCCGGCGAGATGAAGGAACGCGTGGCCTCGCTCCTCGGCGGGCATGACGCCGACGGCAACGAGAGCCACCGCATGCGGGGCCTCACGATCACCACGTTCCACTCGCTGTGCGCGCGGCTCCTGCGTCGCTACGCCGAGCAGGCGGGCCTCAAGACCGACTTCACCATCTACGACACCGCCGACCAGCTGTCGCTGGTGAAGAAGGCCATCGAGGCGGCGCAGCTCAGCACGGCGAACTTCCCGCCCCGCAGCGTGCTCAGCGCCATCAGCAACGCCAAGAACGACCTGATCGACGACGTGCGATTCGCCAACGAGGCCTTCGACTTCTCCGGCAAGTCCATCGCCCGCATCTACGCCTCGTACACCAAGCGGCTGCGCGAGGCCAACGCCGTCGACTTCGACGACCTGCTGATGCTCACGGCCCGCATGCTCGCGTCGCAGGAAGTGGTGCGCGAGGAGTGTCGCCGCAAGTGGCAGTACCTGCTGATCGACGAGTACCAGGACACCAACCAGGCGCAGTTCCGCATCGCCAGTCTCATCGCCGGCGAGGGCGACGGTCAGCGTCAGCCCAACATCTGCGTGGTGGGGGACCCCGATCAGGCCATCTACGGCTGGCGAGGCGCCGACATCAGCAACATCCTCGACTTCGAGAAGCACTACCCCGCCGCGGCGGTCATCAAGCTCGGCGAGAACTTCCGCTCGACCGCGCCCATCCTCGCCAGCGCGGACACGCTGATCCGCCACAACCGCAACCGCAAGCCCAAGCCCCTGTTCACGAGCAAGCCCGGCGGCGACCGCATCGAGATCGTGCGTTGCGCGGGCGAGCAGGCCGAGGGTGCCAAGGTCGCCTCGTGGCTTCGGGCCCGCCACGCGCACGACCAGATCGCGTGGCGCGACATGGCGATCTTCTACCGCACCAACTCCCTCAGCCGCGTGATGGAGGAGGCCCTCCGCGCCGCCAACATCCCCTACACCATCGCCAAGGGCACCGCCTTCTACGACCGCGAAGAGGTCAAGAACGCCCTCGCGTGCATGCGGGTCATCGCCAATCAGGCCGACGGCGTCTCGCTGGCCCGCATCATCAACGTCCCCTCCCGCGGCATCAGCGACGCCACCTACGACAAGGCCGACGCCGTCGCCCAGCAGCACGGCATTCCCGTGCTGCAGGTCATGCGACGCATCGAGTGCGTTCCCGACCTCAACGCCCGCGCCGTCAACGCCGTCGCCAAGTTCATCGCCCTGATCGACGGCTGGACCGCCGGCGGCAGTTTCATGGGCGCGGAGATTTCCGGTTCGCTCGCCGACCTGGTCGACCGGGTCGTCAAGGAGTCCGGCCTCGAGGCCATGTACCGGGCGCAGGCGGCCACGTCGCGCACCGAGACCGATGCCGAGCGCCTCGACAACCTCGCCGAACTCGTCAGTTCCGCCCGTCAGTTCGAGCAGGAGTACGACCCGACGTCGGACCCCGCCCTCGAAGGGGGCGGCGCATCCTCCATGCCGCCGCTGCTGGCCATGCTCCGCGGGTTCCTCGAGTCGATCGCGCTCGTGGCCGACGCCGACGCGGTGGATCCGGCGCAGGGAAGCGTGACGCTGATGACGCTGCACGCCGCCAAGGGCCTCGAGTTCCCTGCGGTGGCGATGATCGGGCTCGAAGAGGGGCTCTTGCCTCACATGCGGGCCCGCGAGAGCGAGGCCGCGTTGGAGGAGGAGCGTCGCCTCTGTTTCGTGGGCATCACCCGCGCGATGCGGCGGCTGCTGATGACGGCCTCGAAGTTCCGCACGCAGCGGGGCATGAGCGAACGGACGATCCCCAGCCGCTTCCTCGACGAGTTGCCCAGGGAGCACGTGGTCGTCAGCGACGACGGCGCGTACGACGCGGCGTACGACAGCGAGTTCGACGAGGACGCGGCCGATTCGGCCTCGCGTCCCGCCGCCCCGCCCCCGCGTCGCGAGGCGCCCGGCATCCCCGTGGGCTCCACCGTCCGCCACCCGCAGTTCGGGCTGGGCCAGGTCAAGGCGTTCACGCCCGGCGCGCAATCACGCGTCACGGTGGCGTTCAAGGGCATCGGCGTCAAGACCCTCGTGCTCGAATACGCGAGGTTGACACTGGTGGCCAAGCCGGAATGAGGCAACAGACCGCCAAACGCCCTTCGGCCGCCCGTCAGGGCAAGCCAGCCCACGGACGAACGCCGATGGGCGCATGAACCCCGTGCGGACGGTGACGTGATCATGCCGCAGGTTCGCGTTCGTCAATGCGCCGCGATGCGACAACGACGTTCGGGCGACGCGATTCCATCGCCGATGGATCCATCCAACGCGACGTGTCGATGCATCCCGCGTTTTCACCGTGGGGTTGCTCGCAGAGCCTCGCGGCGAACCACTGCGACGGCCGGTGCGCCCTTGCGGGCGGCCTGCGTGCGAGGATCGGCGTTCGTCTCAGATGTGCACCACGGCCTCGTTCATGGGCCAACGCACCTTCTTGAAGCCGGCGAACATGTCGTCGGCCGCGCGGTAGCCCGCCGTGGCCACGACGGTGGCGTGGTAGCCTCGCTCGGGCAGCGTGAGGATGCGGTCGTACTCCGCGGGCTGGAAACCCTCCATCGGGCACGCGTCCACGCCCATCATCGCCGCCGCCGCCATGAAGACGCCCAGCGCGATGTACACCTGCTTGGTCGCCCACGCGTTTACGTCGAGCGCGGGGTTGGTGACGTGGTTCACCATCATCGCGCGATAGTCCTTGAGGGCGGCCGCGTCGCCGCCCCGGACCTCGACGATCCGCTGCACGTACGCGTCGACGTCGGCGGTCGTCATCGAGGTGCGACGCGCAAAGACCAGCAGGTGAGAGGCGTCGGTGATCTGCGACTGGCCCCACGACGCCGGGCGAAGCTGGGCGCGGATCGCAGGGTCGTCCACCACGAAGAATCGCCACGGCTGCAGGCCGTACGACGACGGCGAGAGCACCGTGGCCTCCTCGAGCGAGGCCCACGTGGCGGCCGGGATCTTCCTGGTGGCGTCGAACTTCTTGACCGCGTACCGCCACTGAAGGGCGTCGATCACGGAAGCGGGAGTGGTCGTGTTCATGGTCATGCCTTCGTCGGGGGCGGGGACATCGGAGCGCCGGGCGATGCTTCGCCGCGGGGATCGAGGGTAGCGAGCCGCACGACGACCGTCTCGGCGGGCGGCTCCTCGCCCACCCGCCAGGCGCTGCCGCATTCGGGGCAGCGCGACGGAGCGGGCGCGGGTTCGGGTTCGAGCGGATAGCCGCACGAGGGGCATTCGCCGGCCAGACGCAGACGGGCGAGCGACTCGCCGACGACCCGTCGGCCCGCCGTCGCCACGCCCAGCACGAGCGAGAAGGCGATGACCAGCAGCAGCGAGGCAAAGGGCGAGAAGAGCACCATGGCGATCACGAACGGCCCGTTGAAGAGGGCCAGCGTCGCCAGACCCGTCGGGATGATCACGATGGCCGCCAGCGGCAAGAGGGGCCGCCAGAGCGACCCGACGCCCCGCCACCCGCCGCGCGTGAGCCCGCGCCACCATCGCACGCGGGCGGGCTTTCCGTCGTCGTCGGTCCAGGGAATGCGAATCACGTGCCCGTGGATTCGCCGGGGGGGCTCGGGAGGTTTCGCGGGACGAGTGAGGCGTGGTCGTCGGCCCTTCGCGGGGCCGTGCTCGAATTGGCCTCGCACCACGGGTTCACCTCACCCGCTCCGCGGGTTCGGTTCACCCGTGGCAGCGCTCGCGGGCCCTCTGGGCCCTTGGTGCGGGTGATCCGCGGTTCTGGAGGGACCGACGAATGGAGGCGAGTGTCACCGTCACTTGTCGCGAGCCGGCAACCACAACTCCGCCAGCACCATGAGCAGCAAGAGGCCCGAGGTCGCGAAGTACGCCGCGCCGCCCGCCACGATCATCGCGGCCAAGTCCGCGTGCTGTCGCGTCAGCCACCAACCCCCGATGTCGCACGCCAGCCCCAGGGCGTGAACCGTCACGATCAACCCCGCCAGCCCCCCACGCCACCGCGAGCAGGCCACCAGCAGGATCAGCAGCATCGAGAGCGTCGCCAGGCTCACCGCGTGCGCGTGCGTCGACGCGACCACCGCCTCCACCGGGTTGGGCGTCACGTCGCGCGACACCGCCACCGCCCGCACGTCGTCGAGGAACTCCAGCGGCAGCTTCCGCCCCTGCGCGTCGCTCGCGTTGCGGCCGTGGCACGACACGCAGTGGCGAGCGATGATCTCCGCCGGGGCGGCGTCGCCCAGGTCCGGATTGTCGTAGTCCTCCGTGATCCGCGATCCGTTCAGCCACTTGATCAACACGTCGCGGTCCTTGGCGGGAAGCGTCTCGGGGTGGTTCCGCTCGAGCGCCATCAGCAGCGGCGCCCGCGTCCGGATGCCGTGGTACGTCCCCTTCACGTCGTCGAGACTCATCCCCTTCACCTGGTCGCGGCCGCTCGTCTTGATGAAGAGGTGCGAGGCCGAGGCGGCAAAGCCCCCCGCCAGCACGAGACACAAGAGCGTCAGGGCGAGGCGGTGCAGGGCGCCGAGCGATCGAAGGCGGGGAAATTCGGTCATGTGCGTCACTCCGTCAACGGCGGACGTCCGTCAGGCCTTGAGCATCTCCTCGGTGATCTCCACGGGCTTGCCCGTCCGCACCGCCTGGTTCGCCGCGATGCCTACGACCGTCGCCCGCACGCCTTCGTCCGCCGTGCAGACGCTCGGCTTGCCCTCGACGATCGACGTCAGGAAGTCCGACAGGGCGTAGTACTGGGGCGAGTACGGAAGGCCCACGCCCTCCTTCAGCTTGCCCTGGCTCGCCAGCTTGGTCGCGTCGGCGATCAGCGTGATCCCCTCGTCGTTGTGGAACTGCTGGCGGTTCGCGTAGACCTCCCAGCCCTGCGTCGGCGCGTCCGACTCCTTGAAGAGCCAGCCGTGCGACCACGCCAGCTTGATCGCCGCGTTGCTCCCGTTGAAGACCTCGTGACGCCCCTCGTACGAGTTGCCCAGCGTGGCCAGGTACGTCAGCCGCGCTCCGTCCGCGAAAGTCATCGCGCAGTCGATGGTGTCGGCCACCTCGCGGCCGTCGTTGTGCAGGCGGATGCTCCCCGCGCCCGTCACCAACTTGGGGTACTTGCTCGTGTAGTAGTGAAAGACGTCGAACTGGTGCGTGCCCAGTTCGCCCGCCAGCCCCAGCGACACCGCCGGATCGAGCCGCCAGTTGGCGTCCTTCTCGCGCGTGGCGTCGCTCGCCGGGAAACGCCACGTCTGCTTCTTGAAGTGCTGCGCGTGCATGCAGATCAGGTCCCGCACCGAGTCGGAGCGGAAGAAGCCCCGGGCCAGCTTGTACACCGGGTTCGACCTCGCGTACAGGCCCGACTGGAAGATCGTCGAGGCCTTCGCCGCCGCCTTGGCCATCTCGCGGGCGTCCTCCGCCGTGTGCGCCAGCGGGGCCTCGCAGAAGACGTGCTTGCCCGCCGCCATCGCGTCGAGCGCGGGCCCCTTGTGCAGGTGCGTGGGCGTCGCCACGATCACCGCCTTCATGTCCTTGGACTTCTCCAGCATCTCCGCGTGCGTCGCGTACGTCGCCGCGTCCTTCGCGCGACGCTTGATCGACTCCAGCCGCGCCGGATCCGTGTCGCACACCGCCACCACGCGGCATGCCTCGAGCTTCTGCAACTCGTCCACCAACGCACGCCCATGCCGCCCCGCCCCGATCAACGCCACCGGAATCGGATCGGCCGACACCGGCGCGGGCCGCGCAAAGCCGAGTTCCGGCATCACCGCCATCGCCGCCAGACTCCCGCCCGCGGCTGCCAGGAACGAACGACGGTCGAAGTCCATGGGTTGCGACATGCGTTTCACGCTCCAGTTTCAAACCGACACCATGAGCCGCCTTCGCCCGTGCCGTCCGGGCTCGGCCCCGCGCCAGAACCGGAGCGTACGTCGCCACCCCCCAGCACGAGCAAGCGGCCCCTCAGTTCCCGGACTTCCCACGCCATGCCCGCCTCGCCCGCCACCAGCAACGCGGTCGACCAGGCGTCCGCCGCCGCCGCGGTCGTGCATGCCGCCGCAGCCACCGTCGCGGCCTCCGCCGGCCGGCCCGTCCGCGGGTCCATCACGTGGCCCGTTCGCGAGCCATCGGTCGCGACGACCGTTCGCCCGTGCGGCGCTGAAACGCCCAACCCGGCACGCCGCAGCGCGACGATGGTCTTCGAGCCCGCGATGGCGACCCTCCAGCCCGCAGCGTCCGCGGGAGCGTCCATCGCCAGCACCGAACTCGTGCCCGCGTGCAGCAGGCCCGTCCGGACGCCCAGCTCGGCCAAACGCGCGGCGGCCAGATCGAGCGCGTGCCCTTTGGCGATGGCGCCAAGGTCCAGTTGTCCCGCCGCCGGGTCGCAGTCGAGCGACACCTCGCCCGAGGCGGCGTCGAGGTGCAGATGCCGCATGCCACCCGCCGGTCGAGGCTCGCCCGAGGCTTGGCCGCGAAAACCCCATGCTCGCATCAGCGGGCCCACGGTGGGGTCGAAGGCCCCGCCGGAGTCGCGATGAATGCGTGCGGCGAGCGTCAGCAGGTCGAACGTGTCGGGATCGACCCGCACGCGTGCGCCCCCGGCCGCATTGATGCGAGCGACGATGCTGCCGGGGCGAAAGAGGCTGAGTCGCTCCTCGCACGCCTCGATCTCCGCGCGAACGTCCTCGGCCGCGCCGGCCAGACGCGATTCGTCGCCGCCCTCGAGCACCAGCTCGAAGCGAGTTCGCATCGCCTCGAACGCACCTCGAAAGATCACGCGCGGGGTCTCCAGCCGAGTCCGATGCCTTCACGCTCAAGGCACGCCGGAAAGAAGCCGGGGGTGTCGGCGCCTCGCCGACACCCCCGGATGAAATCCACCGACCCCCGACCCGAAGGGTTGCCGCGGGGATGTCCATGACCATGCCGCCGGGTCATCGCCCCCGGCGGTCCCGTTCACGCCTTCGAGCCGGTCATCGTCTTGGGATCGAACTTGAAGGCCGAACCCTCCCACAGGGAGCGGGTGGCGAGCGACACGATGACCATGACCTTCGCGCCGGTGACCGAGTCGGCCAAGGGCTTCTCGCGGGTGCGGATGCAGTGCAGCCAGTTCTTGCGGTGCACGTCCTGATCGTTGCCGATGTCGGGGCACTCGATCTTGCGTTCGTCGATGTCGTTGACGTACAGCCGCTCGGGCCGCAGCGTGCAGTGACGGTCGGCGAGGTAGAGGTTGGCCTGATGCCCGCGGATCATCGTCTCGACGCCCACCTCGTTGCAGGTCGAGCCCGCGACGGTCATGACGTGCCCGCTCTCGAACTCGATGCACAGGTTGACCTGGTCGTGGTTCTCCATCTTCTTGTCGACCAGGTGCGAGCCGGTGGCGACGACGCGGACCGGCCAGCCCACCGACTCGAGGGCCATCACCAGCGGCGTGACCTCGTGCACGAGCAGGTCGCCGATGATGCCCGTCGACCAGTCGCGGTAGCGACGCCAGCGGGCGTAGATCTCCGGGTTCCACGGGATCTTCGGGCCGTTGCCGAGCCACGCGTCCCAGTCGATGTTCGTCTTGGGGTCCCACTTGGGATCGATCCCGTAGTAGAGCCACTCGCCGTTCTTGCTGTTGCGGCAATAGCTCGTCTGGCTGAACGTCGGCGTGCCGATCGCGCCCGCCTCGATCAGCTTCTTGGCCTCCTGGTACTTCTTGAGCTGCATCTTCTGCGTGCCCACCTGGAAGACCACCTCCGGGTTGGCCTGGCACAGCCGCATCAGGTCGATGCTCTCCTCGAGGTGGAAGCACATCGGCTTCTCGCAGTAGACGTCCTTGCCCGCCAGGATCGCGTCCGTGGCGTGCTGGGCGTGCCAGTGCTCGGGGCTGGCGATCAGCACCGCGTGGATGTCCTCGCGAGCCAGCAGCTTGCGGTAGTCCCGCATCGTCTCGGGAGACTTCTTGAACGTCTCCTCGCACTTCTTCTTGGCGTCCTCCCAGCGCGTCTCGCAGACGTCGGCCAGTGCGACGATCTCGAGCTTCTCCTCGCCCTTGGAGGCGAAGTTGCAGAAGGCGTGCACGTGGCCCGTGCCCATGCCGCCAGGACCGATCACGCCGATGCGGATCGCATCGCCGTCCTTGAGCGGCGTGCGGGCCTTGGCCTTGCCGGGGGGAGCAACCGGCACGCCGGCACGCGTCTTGGCGGTCGCCGCCAGCAGCGATGCCGCGCCGGCCGCGAAGGCCGCCTGACCCATGAACGAACGACGACTCTGACCGTTCTCGCCTTGATGCATCGCAGGGTTCCTCTGCTGGGTGCGTGCCCGAAGCGCCGGGGCGGTCCCGGCCTTGGGGCATGATAGTGGGGCCCGCGGCCCGGGAGAGCCCCGGGTCCGCGGCCATCCATCGGTCACTTGTCCTTGGGATCAAGACCCATGCCCGCACGATTCGGGCTCGCCGGACGAGCGGGCGGCGTGAAGGGACGGGCCTTCACTTCCTCCAGCAGGTGGGCGATCGCCGCGTCGAGTTGCGGGTCGGCGCCGCCGGCCATCTTCGACGGATCATCAAGGACCTCGACGTCCGGGTCGACGCCGTGTCCCTCGACGCCCCACGTGCCGTCGAGTTCGTAGAAGCCGAAGCTCGGCACCGCGACCTCGCCGCCGTCGATGAGTTCCGGATAGCCCTGAATGCCCACCAGGCCGCCCCACGTGCGGGTGCCGAAGAGCTTGCCGATCTTGTTGTGGCGGAAGAGCCACGGGAACATGTCGCCGCCCGAGCCGGCCAGGCCGTTGATGAGCATGGCCTTGGGGCCAAAGTGTGCATCGGGCGGCCAGGGCCAGTCGTTCGCGCCGCGGCGTGCCCAGAAGTTGGTCGCGGGGCGGTTGAGCAGTTCGATGAATCGGGTGGGGATCTGCCCGCCTCCGTTCCAGCGATCGTCGATGATCAACGCGGCCTTGCCCCGCTGGCCCGCGAACTGCCGGAAGAGATCGTTCTGCCCGTCGACGCCGGTGTTGGGCACGTAGATGTACCCGACCTGCCCGCCCGACTTGGCCTCGGCGTACGCGCGCTTGGACTCGATCCACGCGCGGTATCGCAGGTTGGCCTCGCTTGCCGTGGGCGTCACCAGCACGTCGCGGGCCTTGTCGTCGAGCACGGGGTTGGGGCTCACGGTGATCTGCGTCACCTTGTCGGCCGTGCCCAGGAACGCCGCGTAGATGTCCTTGCCCGCGTCGACGGGCGTGCCGTTCACGGCCAGCACGAACTCGCCCTCCTTGACGCCAAGGCCCAGCGCGGCCAAGGGCGACCTGGCGTCGGCGTCCCACGGCGCCGCCTTGATGATCCTCGCGATGCGGTACGCGCTCCCCGCGTCGCCCTTCACGAGCTCGAAGTCGCACCCCAGCAGGCCGACGTTCACCGACGGCACGGGATTCTCGATGTCGCCCGGGTTGGTGATGTACGCGTGGCCGATGTTGAGCTCGCTCACGAGTTCGGCCTGGATGAAGGCGACGTCCTCGCGGCTCGACGCGTCGTCGACCATCGCCAGGTAGTGCGACTTGACCTTCGGCCAGTCGACGCCGTGCATCGTCGGTTCGTAGAAGTAGTCGCGGAAGAGCCGCCACGTCTCGGTCACGATCTGCCGCCATTCTTCGCGGGGCTGGATCGTCACCGACATGCCGGTCGTGGGGACGTTGGTCGCCGACGCGCCCGCCGAGGCATCCGCGATCGACACGCCCCCGCCGCGGCTGATCAGCAGTTTCTTCCCGTCGGCCGAGATGTCAAAGCCCGTCGAACCGGCCAGCACCGTCTTCTCTTCCCGCTTCTCGTCGGCGGGATCGAAGATGCGGATGCCGCCGCCCTCCGAGCCTCCCTTGGTCGACTGACGCCCGTAGACCAGCTTGTGGTCGTGCGTCACCGCCAAGCGGCCGAAGCTGCCCGCGGCCACCGGCAGGGGCATCGCCCGAGCCTCGAACCCGTCGAGGTCGATCTTCACCTCCTTCGACGCGTCCTTGTCGCCCTCCTTGGATCCCTGCTTGCCGTCCTTGCCCGCGACGGCGACCTCGGGCGATTCCTTGCTCGTGCGCTTGAGGGAGAAGGACCCCTGTTGCTGCCCGGCGGTCCACGTGCCGCTCATCTCCTCGCCGTTCACCGTGCCGCTGAAGGCCACGCTCACCTTCCCCATCGACATCGCGAAGGAGAACTGCCCCGACGCCTTGTCGAACTTGCCGTCGGCGATCGCGCCGCCGCCCATCATGCTCTGGATCGAGCCCGTCATCGTGCCGTCGGCGTTGAGCGTCACCTTGAGCGTCACGGGCAGGCCGCCGGCGGGCATGCCCTCGGCGTTGCCCGCCGCCTGGCCGACCCAGGTGCCCGTGATGGCGTCCTCGACGCGGGCCGCCGCCTTCGTCTCGCCCGCGGGCTTGTCGTCGCCCTTCTTCTCCTCCTTCTTGCCTTCCTCCTTCTTGCCTTCCTCCTTTTTGCCCTCCTCCTTCTTGGGCTCATCCTTCTTCTCGGGCTTCTTCCACTCCTCTTCGTCGCTCTTGGGAGTCCAGGGGTTCTTCACGTCGGCACGCAGCGGCACCGCGTACAGGGCCTCGCTGTCGCGATAGACGAACGTCGTGTCGAGGTCTCCGTACGTCGGCGCGCCGATGGCGCGGGTGGAGGTGAAGAAGAGCCAGTCCCCCTTGCGGTCGAACGTCGGCGACGTCGACGAGAACATCGGGCTCGTCACCTGCGCCCGCTTCCCCGCCTTCACGTCGTGCAGGATCACCACGCGGTTGTTCGCGAGCTTGTCGTCCTGCGTCAGCGAATAGGCCAGCCAGCGAGAATCGTGCGACCAGCTGACCGACACCGCGTTGCCCCACGGGTCCTTGTCGATTCGCTTGGTCTCGCCCGTCTCGAGGGTCGTGAGGTGCAGGTTTCCCTCGTTGTCGGTGAACGCCATCATCGTCGAGTCCGGCGACCACTGGATCCCGCTGCGGAAGCCCGCCCCCAGCGAGGTCAGCTTGCGAGGCTCGGCCTTCGCCGCCTTGGCCGACCCGGACTTCTCGTCGGACTTCTCTTCGGGCTTCTCGTCTGGCTTCTCGTCGGGCTTGGCGTCCGCGGCCTTGGCCTCGTCGGCCTTCGGCGCCGCGTCCTTCGCGTCGCCGTCCTTCTTCACCTCGTCCTTCTTGGAGTCGTCCTTCTTGGTCTCGTCCTTCTTGTCGGGCTTCTCCTCCGGGGCCTTCGCGTCGGCGGGACGCACCCACAACTCGTACTCGCCGGTGGCGTCGCTGAAGTACGCGATCCACCGACCGTCGGGTGACCACGCCGGATCGCGCTCGTACACGCCGCCGCTTCGCGTCAGGTTCCGCGTCACGCCCTCCTTCGCGGGCGCCGAGAACAGATCGCCTCGCGCGCCCATCACCACGCGCTTGCCCGTCGGGGAAATCGCCGCACCCTGCATCCACTTCGACGCGTCCACCGTGCGAGGACGCAGCGCGGGGCGGTCGCCGGGGATCGTCACCTTCACCACCCGGTCCTTCCGCGTCGCGAGGTCGAGCAGCCGCAACTCGGCGCCGAGCTGGAAGACGATCTCGCCCTTGCCCGCGTCGCCCGGCCCGACTCCCGGCCAGCGAACGTCGTCATCGACGTACGCGGTCACCTGCTCCCGCGTCCCGGTCGCCACCGTGTACGCCCAGATGTTCATCCGGTGCTCGGGGCCCTGATCGCTGAGGTAGTAGACCGTCGAGCCGTCGCCGCCCGGCACCCACATCGGCAGCGTGTCGTTGCCTTCCCAGTCGGTGATCCGCTTGGCCGAACCGTCATTCAGGTTGTAGAGCCACAGGTCGGTCGCCATGCCGCCTCGGTACCGCTTCCACGTCCGGTTGTCGGTCGAATGCAACGCGTACGCCAGCCACTGCCCGTCCGGGCTGATGGCGCCGAACCCCGCGTACGGCACCGGCAGCGGCGTCCCCGGACCCCCGCCCGCCGGGATGCTGAAGAGTTGCGACTGGCGGGCCAGCCCCGCGAAACCGTTGGTCAGGTACAAGAGCCGGTCGCCGCCCTGGAAGTGGGGGCCCGCCCAGTCCGACAGCGACTCGGCCGCCGAGTGGTACGTCACCCGCGTGGCCGTCCCTCCCGTCGACGGGATCGTGTAGAGGTCACGGTTCCCCTCGTAGTTCCCCACGAACGCGATCGTCTTGCCGTCGGGGCTGAACCGGGGGAAGGCCTCGCCGCCCGGGGGGCTCGAGAGCGGGGTCGCCATGCCGCCCGCCTTGGGCACCGTCCAGAGGTCGTTGGCGTACGAGAAGACGATGTGCGTCGCGCTCACGTCGGGGTAGCGCACCATGCTTCCATGGGGCGTCACGTCGGCGACCGAGACGGCCGACAGCGTGCCGCACGCGAGGGTCAGGGCGAGCGGGAGAAGAGCGATGAATGAGTGCTTCATGGATGGGGGGCCGCCCGGGGCGGCGAGGGTGGGAATCGGAAGCGACGCGGGGCGTGGTCGACGTCGAACCACGGCACGTGTGGGCGCGTTCGGTCAAGGATGCGATCGGAGCGGCGTTCCGTCACGCGATCGAGGCATGATACACGACGGGGGGCCGCGACGTTACTCGGCGAACGACGCGTCGAAGGCCACATTCGAGGGGTCGAAGTCGAGCCGCTTGACGAAGGCCGCCGCCTCGCGGGCTCCGTGCAGGCGGTCCATCCCGCAGTCCTCCCACTCGACGCTCAGCGGCCCCCGGTACTGCGCCCGGTTGAGCGCGCGGATGATCTCCTCGAAGTCGACCTCCCCGCGGCCGGGCGAGCGGAAGTCCCAGCCGCGGCGAGGATCGCCGAAGGCCAGGTGCGACGCGAGCATCGAGTTGGTGCCGTCCATCGTCCGCTTCGCGTCCTTGACGTGCACGTGATAGATCCGCCCCGCGAACGCGTCGATGAACTTCACCGGATCGATCCCCTGCCAGATCAGGTGCGACGGATCGAAGTTGAAGCCGAAGGTCGGTCGCCCCGCCACCGCCTCGAGCGCCCGCCGCGACGTGTGAATGTCGTACGCGATCTCCGTCGGGTGCACCTCGAGACCGAACAGCACGCCCGCGGCGTCGAACGCATCGAAGACCGGGTTCCACCGCTGCGAGAAGTCCTTGTACCCCGCCTCGATCTCGGCCGCGCCCGTCGGAGGGAAGAAGTACAGCTTGTGCCAGACGGAACTGCCCGTGAAGCCGTTGACCACCTTCACGCCCAGCGAGGCCGCCGCCTTCGCCGTCGCCTTCATCTCCTCGGCCGCCCGCTGGCGAACCCCTTCGGGCTTCCCGTCACCCCACACCCGCGCCGGCAGGATCGTCTTGTGCCGCTCGTCGATCGGGTCGCACACCGCCTGGCCCACCAGGTGGTTGCTGATCGCGAAGCACTTGAGTCCGTGCTTGGCCAAGGTGTCGTGCCGGCCGCGGCAGTAGGCGTCGCTCGACAACGCCTTGTCCACCTCGAAGTGGTCCCCCCAGCAGGCCAGCTCCAGCCCGTCATATCCCATGCCCGCGGCGGTCTCGGCGAGCGTGTCGAGGGGCATGTCCGCCCACTGTCCGGTGAAGAGCGTCACGGGTCGTGGCATGCCACAGCGTAGTCCACGCCACCGCGACCATCGCCCTCCGTCATGTCGCCCACTCGCCGCCCCAAAAAAGCCGAAGGGCGGCCAGGGGCCGCCCTTCGCGATCCGTGCGGATCAAGGAGATCTCAGTTCTTCGAGGAGCAGCCCGAGCCGCTGGCGGGGCAGGCGGCCTTCGCGCCCTCGCAGCTCTTGCCGTTCACGGCGCCCATCGAGGCGTCCTTCTTCTGGGAGGGGCAGCAGCCGTCCTTCTTCTCGCCGACGGTGCCCATCGAGCCTTCCTTCTTCTTGCAGGAGCCGTCGCACTTGGACTTGTCGCCGCCGCACTTGCCGCAGCAGGCCTTCTCGGCGCACTTCTGGCCGCCGACGGCGCCCATGTCGCCCTTCGAGGACTTGTTGCAGCCGCCGACGAAGGCGAGAGCGGCGAGAGCGGCGGCGGCGAGGATCGTGGTGGTCTTCATGGGAACATCTCCTGCTGTGGTCAGCACATCGTTCGACTGGCCGTCGCAGGCGGAAGACTCCATGCCTCCCGGGTCCCTGGACGGAGCTGTTCGCGCCCGGCCACGCACATGCATGCCCGACGCGTACGAAGGACTATATGGCTGGTTTCTACGACCATCCTGCCCCGGGAGTTCGCGGGGCGGCCATGAAAAAACCGTGCGGCATGCCGCACGGTTCGGTGATTCATGCTCCATGGCCGGGGGTATCCCCGGCCCGGCAAGGTCTTATTCGCCCTTGCCCGACTTGAGCTTGGCGTAGAAGGCGGTCCGCTTGTCGGCGGTGCGGCGGCGGGTGCTGGGCTGGCCGCCGATCTCCGCGCCCTCCTCGTTGCCCACGAGCTGGAGGAGGCAGAGCTCGCCGGCGTCGCCGATGCGGTGACGGCCGAGCTTGACGATGCGGGTGTAGCCGCCCGCGCGATCCGCGAACTTGGGGGCCACGCGATCAAAGATGTGCTTGACGAGCTTGGGGCTCTTGCGGAGCTCGCCGTAGCGGTTGCGCTCGACCTCGCTGCTGGCGGGCAGGTCGAAGAACTGCCGCCGCTGGTCGCGGAGCTTCTCGACGAAGTCCTTCTCCTGCTCGGTGGGGGCCTTCGCCAGGAAGAGCCACTCGAAGCCGCGACGATCGCCGCCGAGCTTGGCGATGATGTTGCGACGGGCGGCGAGCGTGCCGGACTTGGCGGCGGTGATGATCTTCTCGACCATCGGCTGCACGGCCTTGGCCCGGGGAATCGTCGTGACGATCTGCCCGTGCTCGAAGAGACCGGCCGCGAGATTCCGCAGCGTGGAGGCGCGGTGCGCCGTCGTGCGACCCAACCTGTAACCAGCTCGACCGTGACGCATGTGCCTGCTCCCTACCGCGAGCGACGCGGCGGATGACGAACTCAAGAACGACCGACGCCTCGCTGGACGCCAAGTCGCCCCGCCGTGGAACGCGGGGAACCAATCCGGGCCTTGATTCTAGCCGCTCACCCGAGAGCGGACGAGCAACAGGACCCGGCCCTGTCCTACCAAGGACCTGACGAATGTCGCCCGGGAGCTTTCGCCCGCGGGCGGAATGAACGGTTCAGATCCGCCTCAGATCGTGATCTGCGGGGCGGTCACCTGGAAGCCCTCGGGGAGGGGCATGCCAAGGTCCATGCCGATGTCCTGCAGCTTGCGCTTGACCTCGCGGAGCGACGTGCGGCCGAAGGAGCGGAGCTTGAGCAGGTCGGCGTCGGTCTGCGAAACCAGCTGCGCGACCGTGTCGATCCGGGCCGACTCCAGGCAGTTGCTGGCGCGGACCGAGAGCTCGAGCTCGGAGATGGGCATGTTGAGCTTGCGGATGAGCTCCTCGTCGACGCTCGCCGCGGCCGCCGCCTCCTCGCTCACGCGCTCCTCGCCCAGTTCGAAGTACTGGACGAAGGGGTTGAGGTGCTTGCGGAGGATCTTGGCGGCCTCGACCAGGCCCATCTCGGGGGTGACGGTGCCGTTGGTCCAGATCTCGAGGGCGAGCTTGTCGTAGTTGGTCCGCTGACCGACGCGGGTCTCCTCGATCTTGTACCGCACCCGCTGCACGGGCGAATAGAGCGCGTCGACGTGGATGAGGCCGATCTCCTGCTCCTCCTCCTTGCCGTAGTTCTCGCTCGCCGGAACGTAGCCGCGACCCTTGGTCACGTTGAGTTCCATCTCGAAGTCGACCGCGTCCGTGAGGGTCGCGATGACCAGATCCTTGTTGAGGATGTTGATCGAGGTGTCGGCCTGGATCATGTCCGCCGTGACCTCGCCGGGGCCGCGGGCCGCCAGCTTCATCACGCGGGGCTCGTCGCCCTCCATCTTGACGATGAGGTTCTTGACGTTGAGGACGATGTCCGTCACGTCCTCCATCACGCCGCGGAGCGACGAGAACTCGTGCTGCACGCCCTTGATCTTGATGCTCGAGACCGCCGCGCCCTCGAGGGACGACAGGAGCACGCGACGCAGGCTGTTGCCCACGGTGGTGCCGAAGCCCCGCTCGAAGGGCTCCACGGTGAAGCGGCCATAGACGTCGGACTTGAACTTGGAGTCCTGGAGCACCTTGTTGGGAAGCTCGAGGCCACGCCAGCGAACGCGGGTCGTCATGAAAAGTGCCCTCTCAAATCATCTCGGCTGCCGGCCGACGCTCGCCCGGGCGGACGATGGTCGACGTGGGGAACAGGCACGACGGTCGCGGCACCATCGAGAGCAGCCGAGTCGCTCCCAAGGGCCTTCTGCCGCCGCTTGCTCACGAAATCGTCCCGTTCGCCATCGCGACCAGGACGCAGGATGTCGTCAAATCAGACGCGGCGACGCTTGCTGGGGCGGCAGCCGTTGTGCGGGACCGGCGTGTGGTCC
Organism: Phycisphaerae bacterium; assembly: GCA_037139735.1. Taxonomy (GTDB): domain Bacteria; phylum Planctomycetota; class Phycisphaerae; order Phycisphaerales; family UBA1924; genus UBA2402. Next base: position 26,927 of record JBAXFU010000009.1, on the reverse strand, counting down.
TCGACCGCCGTCACGCGAAGCCCCGCCGCCGTCAGGCCGTTCACGGCGCTCTCGCGACCCGCGCCCGAACCCTTGATGCGGATCTCCACTTCGGTCATGCCCATCTTGCGGGCCTTGCCGGCGGCCTGCTCGGCCGCACGCGTCGCGGCGAACGGGGTGCTCTTGCGGGCGCCCTTGAAGCCGATCGTGCCCGCCGAGTCCCACGCCAGCGTCTCGCCGTTCGTGTCCGTGATCGTCACGATCGTGTTGTTCTGCGTGCTCTTGATGTGCACGATGCCCCGAACCACGTTCTTGCGAATCTTGCCCTTCTTGGCCATGAATGTCTCCTCGGATCAGCCGACCCGCAGGGGGTCGTCCCCGATGTTGTTGCACGTCCGAACCACGTCTCATCCACGTCCGACGCCGCCGCTCGTGCCGTTCATCACGGTCACGCCGCGGACGCGGGACGATCACTTCGCCTTCACGCTCTTCTTGCCGGCCACCGTCTTCTTCTTGCCCTTGCGGGTGCGGGCGTTGCTCTGCGTCCGCTGGCCGCGGACCGGCAGGCCCTTGCGGTGACGGTCGCCGCGATAGCACTTGATGTCCTTCAGACGCTGGATGTTCTGCTGCACCTGCCGGCGCAACGCGCCCTCGACCAGGTACTCCGCGTCGATCACCGCGTTGATCTGCGCCAACGCGGCCTCGTCCACCTCGTTGGAGCGCTGGTCGGGATCGACCTTCGCCTTCTCGAGGATCTCCTTCGCGAACTTCGGGCCGATGCCGTGGATGTACTGCAGCGCGAAGTACATCTTCTTCTTGTCGGGGACGTCGATGCCGGCGATACGAGGCACTGTTCAGACTCCTTGGCGGTTCGGGCACGGCTCCCTTCCGCGGGAACCCACCCTCGCCCTTGCTCTTGTGTTCATGCCCGACGCGCCGTCGCGCATGGGCTCAACGGCGATTCAGCCCTGCACCTGCTTGTGCTTGGGATCCGACTTGCAGATGACCCGCAGCTTGCCCTTGCGGCGAACCACTTGGCACGAGCTGCACATCTTCTTGACGCTTGCCTTGACCTTCACGTGTCACCTTCCAGTCTTGACCTGACTTCACCTGTGGACCCGCCAACCGTCACTCGAGGACGCACGCGTCCAACGCATGCCGACCCCGACCGCGACAAGTAGGGCCCCGATCATAGACCCGCCACGCACGCAAGTCACGCCGCCTTCGACGCGCCGCCCTCGACGCGCCGCTCCATGCCCAAGGCCGTTCGCATTTCGATCGGTGGCCCCGCCGCTGCCCGCGGCGAGCCGATGGGCGTCAGTGGCGGAACGTGATCCGCGCCTTGCTCAGGTCGTACGGGCTGATCTCGACCGTCACCCGGTCGCCCGGCAGGATGCGGATGTAGTTCATCCGCATCTTCCCCGACACGTACGCCAGAACCTCGGACTTCTGCTCGTTGGGCAGCTGCACCTTGAACATCGCGTTCGGCAGCGCTTCGGTCACCACCGCCTCGAACGTGAACTTGTCGTCCTGCTTGCCCATGAAAGTCCTGTGTCTCCTCGTCCGCCATGCTCCCGGGCGACATTCGCCGGGCTGCAAGGATAGCCCGCCCGGCCTACTCGCGTGCCGCCGCTCGCCTCAACGCCTCGATCACCTCCGTCGCCGCGATCCGCTCCATCAGACGCACTCCCGACGCTCGCTTGTGATCGAGGTCGTCCCCCGGTCCCACGTGCTGGATCACCTCGTGGCTCCGTCCGTACGGCCCCACCCGATCCGCTCGCGTGGGCCCGAACAACGCCACCGTCGGCCGCGAGAGACCCACCGCCAGATGCAACGCCGCCGAGTCGTTCGCGACCACCGCCCGCGAGCCACCGATGCACGCCATGAGCCCCGCCACGTCCGTCCCGCCCACCAGGTCGATGATGCCGACATCGTCGGTCGCCAGCGACGTCACCGCCTCGCACTGGGCTCGCTCCCCGCGGCTGCCCACGATCGCCACCTCAAGCCCCATCGCCCGTGCGGCCCTCGCCACCGAAGCGAACCGCGACGCGGGCCATTGTTTGGCGGGCCATCGCGACGTCGGCGCGAGCACCACGTACGGCCTCGCCGCCCATGCCTGCGACGCGTGCCACTCCTTCCCCTTCGGAGGCACGTGCAGCCGCATGTCCGCCACGGGCTCGACGCCCGCCGCCGCGACGACCGCGAGCATCCGCTCCACGGCGTGCATCTCCGCCGAGGCGGGCGCCCGCGTCGTGTACGCGAGCCACCCCAGTTCGCGGGCGTCGGCCAGCCCGATCCGCCGCGGCGCACGCGTCAGCCATGCCATCGCCGCGCTGCGGGCCAGGCCCTGGAGGTCGAGGACGCGGTCGTACCGGGCGTGACGGAGCGAGGTCGCGAAGGCCATCAGCGGCCGCGGATCAAGCCGTCGCAACGCCTGCCGAATCCGCTTCTTCGGGAAGCTCACCACGCTCGACACCGCCGGGTGATGCGACACCACGGCCTCGAACCCCTCCTCGACGAGCCAGTCGATGCGGGCGTCGGGAAACGCGCGACGCAGACTCGCCGCCGCGGGGACCGAGCGAGCCACGTCGCCCAGCGCGCTGGGCCGGATCAGGAGGATTCGTTCGGGAGAAGCCGCCACGCGCGAGGAGCGTAGTCGGCCACGGATGGCGCGAGTCGCCTCGCGATCGGGACGGGCCCGGATGCGATCACTCGCTCATCGCCGACAGCACCTCGGCGAGCGTCGTCTTGCCCTCGCGCACCTTCGTGAAGCCGTCCTGCAGCAGCGTCGAGAGTTCGTCCTCGCGCGTCGCCGCCGCGGCGATGGCCGGGGCCGCCGTCCGCTCCATGACCATGTGCCGCGTCGCCTCGCTCAGTCGCAGCAGCTCGTAGACGCCCAGCCGCCCGCGGTACCCCGTCTGGCGACACGCGCGGCACCCGCGGCCCCGCATCAGCGTCGCGCCGGGCGCAAGCCCCAACGCCGGCGGCAGGTCCGCCGGGTCGGGTTCGTACGACTCGCCGCACTCCCGGCAGATCCGCCGCACGAGCCGCTGCGCCAGCACGCCCTCGAGCGACGACGCCACGAGGAACGGCTCGACGCCCATGTCCAGCAGTCGCGTCACCGATCCCGCCGCGTCGTTGGTGTGCAGCGTCGAGAAGACCAGGTGCCCCGTCAGCGACGCCTGCACCGCCGTCTCGGCCGTCTCCTTGTCGCGGATTTCGCCGATCATCACGACGTCGGGGTCGTGACGCAGGATCGACCGCAGCCCCGACGCGAAACTCAACCCCACCTGCGTGTTCACCTGGATCTGGTTCACGCCCCTGACGTGATATTCGACCGGATCCTCGACCGTGATCACCTTGATCTCGTCGCTCACGATCCGGTTGAGCGAGGCGTACAGCGTGGTGCTCTTGCCCGAGCCCGTCGGCCCCGTCACCAGCACGATGCCGTGGGGCCGCTCGATCAGCGTCGCCCACTTGCCCTTGACGCCCTCGGGCATCCCGAGGTCCTCGAGCGACATCAACACCGCCGTCTTGCTCAAGACGCGCAGCACCACGCCCTCGCCGAAGAGCATCGGGATGACGCTCATGCGCAGGTCGTACTCCTGCGCCGCGCCCCCCTGCGGCGGCCGATGGCGGAACGTGATGCGACCGTCCTGGGGCTTGCGCTTCTCGGCGATGTTCAGGTTCGCCATGATCTTCAGGCGACTCACGATCGCCGCGCCGAACCGGTGGATCGTCGCCGGCACGTTCGCCCGCTGCAGCACGCCGTCGATGCGGTACCGCACCGCCAACTCGTGCTCGTAGGGCTCGATGTGCACGTCCGTCGCCCGCTCCGAGATCGCCTCCGCCAAAAGGTCGTTCACGAGCCGGATGACCGAGGCCTCCTGCGCCTGGTCCGACTCGTCGACGGGCTTGGCCTCCACCTGCGACGCCGCCTGCCCCTGCGACATCGCGTCGAGCGTGTCGCCGCCGACGCCGTAGTTGGCGCGGATGAACTTCTGAAGCTCCTCCTCGTCCGCCAGCACCGTCTCGATCGAGCACCCCGTCAGCAGTCGCAACTCGTCGAGCGAGGCGATCTCGTACGGGTCGCTGGTGGCCACCCGCAGCGAGCCGCCCTCCTTCGAGATGGGCACGCACCGCTGCCGAAAGACCAGCGTGGCGGGAAGCATCCCCAGCACCGCGGGCTCGACGATGCACGACGCCAAGTCCACCACCGGCATGTGGAACTGCTCGCCCACCGCCGCCAGCACGTCCTGACGCGAGGCCAGCCCCAGCCGCACGATCACGCGATCCAGCCGCTCGCCGCTCGACCGCGATTCGGCGATCGCCTGCCCGAGCTGCTGGTCGTTGATGACGCCACGGAGGATGAGGGTGGGGCCGATGGGCATGTGGTGTGATCATCGTACACCGGCGCGAGTGATTCCCTCGACGCGATCTGCGCAAATGCCGGCGGTGGCTCGTCCTCGGACCTTCGACCGCGTCGCTATCGGAACCAGCCGCCGCCGGCGATGCCGCCCCCTCGCCCTCCGCCCGTCAGGGCGCACCAGCGGTGGCCGTGGGCGCGGCGAGGCTCTGCGAGCAAGCCCGCGTAGAGGAGGCGTTGGATTCGCGAGACGACACACGCCGCCGCACGACGCACCGCCCGCACCACACGAACGCGGTCGGTTCTCCGCCCTTCCGGGCGCAAATCGCGACATCATCACTCCGCCAGCACCGCCCGCACCGGGCTCGCGTCGAACCCCATCAACTTCAGCGGCTGGGCCATCAACGTGTATGGCCCCGGCTCCACCCCCGCGAGCACCAACCCCTCGAGAATCACGATGCCATGACGCAGCAACGCGTGGTGCGCGGGCAGGTCCTTCGAGTGCTGCAGGTCCACGCTCGGCGCGTCCACGCCCACCGTCTTCACCCCGCGCGACGCCAACGCCTCCACCAACTCCACCGACAGCCCCGCGAAGTCCTCGTTCCACGACGCGTGGTCGGGGAAGGTCCCCGTGCGGATCAGCACCCGCGGGCAGTCGATCGCCTCCACGCCCCCCTCGATGTCCTCCGGCCGCACCCTCGCGCCCCGCTCCACCTTCGCCCGCACCACGCGGCATGGCCCGATGTACCGATCAAGCGGCTGCTCGCCGATCCCCGCCTCGCCCCGCCCGTAATGGTTCGGTCCGTCCGCGTGCGACCCAAGATGCACCGTCGTCCGCAGCGTGCTCAGCGTGATGTTCGCCCCCTGCTCGAGGTCGCACAGCACCTCGCGGCTCATCGGCGTGTCCCCCGGCCACACCTTCGTCGCCCCCGTGATCGCCGGGCTCAGATCATGCAGCACCACGCCCCCCTCCGACGCACGATCCGCCTCGAGCGCGTCCCGCACCTTCGCCAGCCATTGCTCCCGAGGCAGCAACGCCGCCTCGCGAGGCACGCGGCGCATGAGCCGCTCGTACAGCCCGTCCAGCCGCCGCCCTTGCGCCTTGGCCTCTGCGTACGGCACCGTGCTGAAGCTCACCAGGTTGTACTGCGGCGTGAGTCGCTCGGGATCGATCACGTGCAGGGCCTGCTCGATCTTCTTCTTGTGCAGGAAGGCCGCGTCGCCCACCTTGTCGCGCATCTCCGTGAAGTTCTCGAGCGCCATGTCCGCGATCGCGTCCGCGTTGGGCTTGCGTTGCGACTGGTACGCCTGCAGGGCCGCGTGCCGGTCGCGGCGGTGTTCGCGAAGGCACTCCACCAGCGTGCGGCAGTCCTCGAACGCCGCGTTCATCCCCTGCCCGTAAAAAGGCACGATCGCGTGCGACGCATCGCCCAGCATCGCGATCCGATCGCCCATCACCCACGGGAAGCACCGCACCGTCACCAGCGAGCCCACCGGGTTGCGGGCGTAATCCTCGACCAGCGACGGCATGAGCCGCGTCGCGTCGCCGTACCAACGCTCGAAGAACGCCCGCACGGCTTGGTCGCCCGAAAGGTCCGCGAACCCGTGCGGCCCCTCGTAGGGCCAGAAGAGCGTGCACGTGAACGATCCGTCCCGGTTGGGCAGCGCGATCATCATCGACGAGCCGCGGGGCCAGATGTGCAGCGCGTTGGGATCCATCGCGTACGCGCCGTGGCGGGAGGGCATGTGGACGCCCAGCCGCTCCAGCTCCGCCGCGGGCGGGATGTGCAACTCCTTGTACCCGTGGCCGAGGTACGTCTGCTGGTACTCGAAGCGGTCGGTCCTCTGCATCGCCAGCCGCACCGGCGAGAAGGCCCCGTCGGCGCCCAGCAGCAGGTCGGACTTCTCCCGGCGCGTGGCGCCCGAGGCGTCGCGGAAGGTCGCCTCGCCCGTGGCGGTGTCGATGTCGGTGCAGGCGTGGTCGAAGAGGAACTCGACGCCGGGCAGTTCGGCCGCCGCGCGGAGCAGCGTGAGGTTCAGCCCGCCCCGCGACACCGAGTTGATCGCGTCCGACTCGCTGCTGCTGTAGGGCTGGCGCGTGAGCTCGCCGCTCACGGCGTGCATCATCCGGGCCCGCATCGGGATCGCGTCTTCGGCGAGCACGCGGGCGTCGAGCCCCGCCGCCGCCAGGCCGTGAAGCCCGCGGGCCGAGAGCGCGAGGTTGATCGAGCGTCCGCCCGCGTAGCCCTTGGCGCGAGGATCGCCCCGACGCTCGAAGACTCGGACCTTCCACCCGTCCTGCGCGAGCAGGCGGGCCAGGAGCGAGCCGGCGAGGCCGCATCCGACGATGGTGGCCGTGGAGTGGGTGGGGGCGTGGCTCATGGTGGGGTCCGGGACGGGATCGATCGACGCGGCTCAGGCGGTGACGCTGGCGAGGGCTTCGACGAAACGCCAGCAGTCGTGGAAGGAGTTGTACAAGGGCGTGGGTGCGGCTCGGATCACGTCCGGTTCGCGGAAGTCGCACACGACGCCGGCCCGCTTGAGCGCGTCGAGCGAACGACGCGGGTCGCCCGGCAGCCGCAGCGACAGTTGGCACCCTCGCTGCGATGGGTCGGCGGGCGTCGTGATGCCCACCGCCGGCACGCGGGCCCGCAGCAGGTGCTCGAGGTAGCCCGTCAACGCCAGACTCTTGCGACGGAGCGTCTCGATGCCGATGCGATCGAAGATCGAGAGCGAGACCTTCACCGGGCACAGCGAGAAGATCGGCGGGTTCGACATCGCGAAGCGGTCGGCCGAGGCCACCGGCGTGAAGTCGGGCCCCATGCGGAACCGCGTCGAGGGGTCGTTGCCCCACCAGCCCGCCAGTTGAGGCAGCGACGCGTCGCGGACGTGTCGATCGTGCACGAACGCGCCCGCCACCGCGCCCGGCCCGCCGTTGAGATACTTGTAGCTGCACCACACCGCGAAGTCGGCGTTCCAGTCGTGCAGTCGCACCGGCACGTTGCCCGCCGCGTGCGCGAGGTCCCACCCGCACCGGGCCCCGACCCCGTGCGCCGCCTTCGTGATGGCCTCCATCTCGAACCACTGTCCGGTCAGGTAGTTCACGCCCCCGAGCATCACGAGCGCGACCTTCGAGCCCAGCGACTCGATGCGCTCGATGACGTCTTGCGTCCGCAGCGTCGCCTCCCCTTCGCGAGGCCGCAGCCGCACGATCGAGTCGGGCCCGTGACCCCGGATCGCCGCCTGGCTCGCCACCGCGTACGAATCGCTCGGGAAGGCCGAGTCCTCGATGACGATCAGGTGGCGGTCGGCGGTGGGCCTGTAGAAGCTCAGCATCAGCAGGTGCAGGTTCACCGTGAGGGTGTTCATCGCCACCACTTCGTGTTCCATCGCGCCCACCAGCCGCGAGAGGGGGCCGCGGACCGACTCGTGATAGCTGAGCCACGGGTCGTTCGCGTGCAGGTGCCCCTCGACGGCGAGCGCCGCCCAGTCGTTGAGCTCGCGTTGCAACGCGTCCTTCACGCCCTTGGGCTGCAGCCCCAGCGAGTTGCCCGTCAGGTACACGCACGGCGAGGCGTCCCCCTCGCGGCCCAGGATCGAGCCGACCGTGGGGATCAGGAACTCCGAACGCATCGGCGCGAGTTGGTCGAGCGCGTCCATCGCGCGGGCCGTCCGCTCGGACAGGTCTGCTGTGGTCATGGGCTATTGAAGGCGCGGACTTCCCTCCCCGGACGCGGACGTCGCCGTCCCGGTACAGTCCCCCCGCGATCATGCACGATCCGCTCGACCTCTACGAACACGCCGTCCAGTCGCCCGCCGAACTCGCGATCTTCCTCGTCGCGATCCACGGCCGCGAACCGACGCGGCTGCGCGAGGACTTCGGCGGCACCGGCGCGGTCGCTCGCGCCTTCCTGCACGCGGCTCCGGGCCGCCACGCGATGGTCGTCGACATCGACCCCGCGCCCCTCGCGCGATGCCGCGACATCCCCGGCCTCCGCACGCTCGCCGCCGACGCGACCCGACTCGACGACGCCGAGCCGGTCGACATCATCTTCGTCGGCAACTTCTCCCTGGGCTACGTCGAGGGTCGCCGCCGACTCGCCCGCTATCTCGAGTCCTCGCGACGACGCCTCGCCCCCGGCGGTCTCTTCGCCTGCGACATGTACGGCGGGCCCGGCGCCTGGCGACTCGGCGGCATGGCGCGTCGGATCCCCCTCCCGGACGGCTCCATCCTGCACTATTGGTGGGAACATGAAGCCGCCGACCCCATCACCGGACTGGTCCGCAATGCCATCTCCTTCCGCATCGAAACCGCCGGTGAAATCGTGGAGGAACACCCCCGCGCCTTCGTCTACCGCTGGCGGTTGCGGTCGCTCCCCGAGCTCCGCGACCTCCTGCTCGAGGCGGGGTTCGGCGACATCGAGGTCCGCCTTCGCACCGAGATCGAACCCGACGGACGCCCCTCGCCCCCGGCTTCTTCCCGCGAGTTGGGTGACGATTGGACGGCCCTGATCACGGCTCGGGCCTGAGGTGTGGGTCGGACGCCCCATAATGCCGGCGGCATCCCGCAAACCCGTGCAGAATCGTCGGTTGGGCGTTGTCGCCGGGGCCGCCGCTCATTATGATGTGGGACCGAGCCGGCGTTGAGGAGCGCCCGGTTCGTGGTTGCGAGAGAGACTCCCGCGATGGTGATTCGTTCGCCCGTGTTCGCGTTCGATCGCGAGCCGAGCGGCGGCATCGAGAAGGGGCTGTTCCACTCACGAGAGCAAAGAGGCAAGACACATGAAGAATCAGTTCCTGAGCATCGTCGTCCTGGCTGCCGCCGCCGGCACCGCCTTGGCCGGTCCCTTCAGCGCGGGCAACCTCGTCGTCTACCGCGCCGGCGACGGCTCGGCGGCTCTGGGCAACTCGGCCGCCGCTGGCTTTCTTGATGAATACACCCCCACGGGCACGCTCGTCCAGTCGATCGCCCTTCCCACCAGCGCCAGCGGCTCCAACCGCCGCGTGACGATCAGCGGCAGCGCGAGCAGCGAAGGCCAGCTCACCCGTTCCTCGGACGGTCGCTACCTCGCCTTCGTCGGCTATGACGCCGCCCCCGGCACCGCCAGCGTCGCGACCTCGACCTCCGCCACCGTCAACCGCGTCATCGCCAGGGTCGGCGCCGACGGCGCGGTCGACAGCACGACGGTCACCACGGCCTTCAGCGCCAACGCCATCCGCGCCGCCGCCACCGACGACGGCAGCCGCTTCTGGGTCACCGGCGGCACCAACGGCGTGCAGCTCGCCCAGTACGGCGTCTCCAACTCGGCCCTGCAGCTCAACACCGGCGCCGGCGCCTCCACCAACAACCGCGCGGTCAACATCTTCAACGGTCAGCTTTACGTCTCCTCCGCATCGACCTCGCTCCGCGGCGTCGGCGCCGTCGGCTCCGGTCTGCCCACCACCAACGGCCAGGCCACCACGCTCCTGGCCGGCACCAACGTCAACACCAGCAGCTCGGCCTACGACTTCGCCATCGTCTCCAGCACCCTCATGTACATGGCCGACGACTCGGCCGTCGCCGGCCTCGGCGGCCTGCAGCGCTGGGAACTCATCAGCGGCACCTGGACCCGCACCCAGACGTGGGCCCCGTCCAACAGCGGCCGCATCCGCCAGCTCGTCAACACGACGACCTCCACCGGCGAGAACCTGCTCTACGTCACCGTCGTCGACGCGTCCAACGTCACGACCATCCAGTCCCTCGTCGACGTCGGCTCCGCCTCCTCCTTCAACGTCGTCGCCACCGGCGCGACCAACACCGCCTTCCGCGGCATCGAGTTCGCTCCGATCCCGGCCCCCGGCTCGCTCGCCCTCCTGGGCCTCGGCGGCCTCGTGGCCACCCGCCGCCGCCGCTGAGCGACACCCCATCACGCTTGTTTCCGATCGACGGCCGTTCCCGTGCGGGGGCGGCCGTCGTTCGTTGATGGAGGCGTCGCGTGCTCACGCGCCGCCTCGCAGTCGCCGCAACTGCTCGAGCTTGGCGACCACCGAGAGCATGCTCGCGTTCAGGGGCGGGCTCTTGCGAAGTTCGATGTTCGCCCGCTGCGAGAGGCGGCTGACGAGCACGGCGGCACGATTGCGAACGTCGCGACGCTCGGCGATGGCTCGCCACTCCTCCTCGACCATCGCCGGCGTGAGCGAACTGGAGTTCGCGAGCGTGTCGAGCACGTGGCCCCGCACGCCTCGGTTCGCCAGCGAGGCCCGCAGCGACGGCACGCCATCCATGCATCCCCTCGTCGAGCAAGATCCCTTCGCGTGCGGCCGATTCGTGGGCAACTGGTTCGCGGGCTTGACGGGGATGGAGGGTTGTCGTGGAGGGTTCTGGATGGATGGTTCGTCCGACCTTGGGTCGGGGTTGGGCCGGATCGCCGGTCGCGGTTGGACGGACGGCGGGTCGGGGTTGACGCGGAGCATGGTGGGCGTGGAGGGCGACCGGGGGATGGGGTTGGCCGCACGCGGCGTCAGGCGATCAAGCCGCAGGCGATAGCGGTTGGTGTGGCCGTGGCCGCCGGCCGACGCGGCGACAAGCTCGATGATGCCGCCCGCTTCGAGGCGACGGATGATCCGCTGCACGCCTCGGCCGGTGTAGCCGGTGGCCTGCGCGAGCGTCGCCACGCTGGGCCACAACTCGCCGCTGACGGGGTTCCACCACTCGATCATGGCGTGGAGCAGGGCCTTCTCGCCGGCGTTGAGCGTCGAGCGGCTGACGAGCCTGAGGGCGGCGACGTGGCGGGGGACGGCGGACGGAGCGGGTGGCCTGACGGCTGTGGCGACGACGGGCATGACGGTGACCTCCGGTGCATGGTGCGGCGGAGGCGCGACGCCCCCTCGCATTCCCGGCGCCGAGGCGCGTGTGGGGGCCGTGCGCAGGTCATCCGAGCGACCGCCGGTCGGGGTCGGAGGAACAAATGACCCGCGTGCGGCTCCCCGCGCAAGTGGCGGCGCAGGAAGGGGCTGAGCCGCGGCGTACCGTTGGACCCGCGCGAGCTCGCATGAAAAACGACGATTCCACATCGCTGATCGATCCGTCGCCCGTTCGCGAGCTGCTTCGCATCGCGGTGCCCAGCGTCGTGGCGTCGACGAGCTACACCGTCATGCAGTTCGTCGACAAGTGGGTCGTCAGCCACATCGGTCCCGACCCCGTGTACGTCGGCGCGCAGGGCAGCGGGGGCCTGGCGGCGTGGATTCCCGTGTCGATCGCCTACGGCGCCATCTCGATCGTCAACACCTTCGTCTCGCAGAACATGGGCGCTGGCAAGCCCGAGCGAGGCCCGGCCTACGCGTGGAACGGCATGTGGCTGGGCGTGGTGGCGTGGCTGCTGCTCATTCCGTACGGCTTGTCGCTCCCGTGGCTCTTCGAGCTCATGGGGTACGAGGCGCGCCGCGTGGAGCTCGCCAGCGAGTACGGCCGGCTCATGGTCTTCGGGTCGCTGCTGACGATCTGCTCGCGGGGCATCGGTCACTTTTTCTACGGCATGCAGCGACCAGCCGTGGTGATGGTCGCCGCGGTCGTGGGCAACCTCGTCAACCTGCTCTTCAACTGGCTGCTGGTCTTCGGCCACATGGGCTTCCCGGCGCTCGGGCTGACGGGGTCGGCCCTCGCCACGCTCATCGGCACGTCGGTGGAGGGGCTGATTCCGCTGGCGATCTTCCTCTCGCCCAAGCTCAACGCCGTCCTCGGGACGCGTCGCCAGTGGCGGCCGAATCTTCGGCTCATGCGGGAGATCCTCGCCCTGGGCTGGCCCGCCGGGCTGATGTACGGCAGCGAGATGATCTGCTGGGGCTTCTTCATGCTCTACCTCGTGGGCGGCCGCGGAGCCGAGGCGGGCACCGCGGGCTTCATCGCGCAGCAGTGGATGAGTCTCTCGTTCATGCCCGCCGTGGGCATCGCCACCGCCGTCGCCTCGACCGTCGGCAAGTACATGGGCATGCGACGGCCGGACCTGGCCTCCAAGCGAGCCATGGTCGGGCTCGCCATCGCCATGGCCTACATGGGGTTCTGTGGCATCCTCTTCATCCTCTTCCGCGGCCCCATGGTCGGTCTCTTCATGCCCGGCGACACGCCCGCCGCCGCACGCGAGATGGTGCTCGACCTCGGCGGCAAGTTCCTCATCGCCACCGCGGCCTTCCAGCTCTTCGACGGCATGGCCATGGCCATCGGCGGCGCGTTGCGGGGCGCGGGCGACACGCACTTTCTCGGCGTCGTCACCGTGGTGCTCTCGTGGAGCGTCATGGTGGGGGGCGGGCTGGCGATCGTGACGTATCTGCCTCAGTGGGGCAGCGTCGGGCCGTGGGTCGCCGCGGCGTCGTACATCGCCATCCTCGCGATCGTCTCGATGGCGCGTTACCTCACGGGCGGCTGGCGTCGCTTGACCGTCGTCGAGGCCTGAGGCGACGGCGAAGGAGCGGGCTCGGCGAAGATTCTCGCCGCCACCGGGAAGGCGATCCACACCGGTTCGCACCCGCGCGACTCCACCTGCATCGATTGTGCCGCCGGGTCGCTCGCCAGCACCCTGAGCGTGGAGCCGGGGCGGAGCCCGTGGGCCGCGACGAAGCCCAGGAACGCCTTGTCCTGATTGCCGATGCGGCTGACGACCGCCGAGGTGCCCGCCGCGAGCCCGGCCAAGGGGAGCGACCCGGCGCGGGGCAGTTGTCCGCTGCGGCTGGGAATCGGGTCGCCGTGCGGATCGGTCGCGGGATGGCCGAGGAAGGTGTCGATGGCGTCGAGCAGTCGCGACGAGACGGCGTGCTCGAGACGTTCGGCCTCCTCGTGCACCTCGGCCCAGTCGAGCCGAAGCGCCTCGACCAGGAAGGTCTCGATGAGTCGGTGGCGCCGGAGCACGTCGAGGGCCGTTCGGCGGCCCTTGTCGGTGAGCGTCACCCCTCCGTAGCGGTGATAGCGGGCAAGCTTGCCCGCGTTGAGCTTCTTGACCATCGACGTGGCCGTGCCGGTGGTGACGCCCAGCGACGCGGCCAGTCGCGTCATGGTGGCTTCGCCCGCGGGCGACTCCTCGCACAACGCGTAGATGGCCTTCAGGTAGTTCTCGACGGTCTCGCTGGCCATGGCTCCCTTGGAGCGTAGGGGACGCCGGTGCGCCGGCGCATGCGGGGCTTGCGTCGACCCGGGGTGATCGGGTATGCTCTCCACCGGCCCGTCGCCGAGGCGGCCGGGCTATGGTGCAAGCGGCGGGGGCCTTGGCCGAACGAACGCCCCCGCACGCGGAAAGGACCCCAGCATGTCGAATCGTCCGTGGCATGAGATGAACCGACGCGATTTCCTTCACGATTCGGGGCTGCTGGCGGCCGCCGCCGTTGCGGCGGGATTCACGCTGCCGGCTCACGCCAAGGCGACGCGGCGCCCCTCGGGGCGGCTCAAGGTCGGCGTCATCGGATGCGGCGGACGAGGCACGGGCGCGGCGGTGAACCTGCTCGAGGCCTCCGACGACGTCGAGATCCACGCCTTGGGCGACATGTTCACCGATCGCGTCCACGGGGCGCTCCACGAACTCGGCGACATCGACGCCAAGCTGGCGGCACGGGTCAACGTGCCCGAGGAGCGGGTCTTCAGCGGCTTCGACGCGTACAAGCAGGTGCTGGCGACGGGCGTCGACATCGCCATCCTCGCCACGCCCCCGGGCTTCCGCCCCACGCACTTCGCGGCGGCCATCGAAGCCGGCGTGCACGTCTTCATGGAAAAGCCCGTGGCGACCGACCCGGCGGGCATCCGCACCGTCATCGCGGCGGCCCGCAAGGCCGCGGAGCGGAAACTCTCGGTGGTGACTGGCACGCAGCGGCGGCACGAATCGTGCTACCGCGAGGCGATGCGTCGCATCCAAGAGGACGGCGCCATCGGCGAGGTGATCGCCGCGCAGGTCTACTGGAACCAGGCGGGGCTGTGGCACAAGGACCACGAGCCCGACTGGAGCGACATGGAGTGGCAAATCCGCAACTGGCTCTACTTCACGTGGCTCAGCGGCGACCACATCGTCGAGCAGCATGTGCACAACCTCGACGTGGCGGCATGGGCCATGGGCGAGAACCCCGCCTCGTGCATGGGCATGGGCGGGCGTCAGTCTCGCGTGAAGCCCGAGTACGGGCACATCTTCGATCACTTCGCCATTCACTACGAATATGCGGGCGGCCGCGCCGTGCACAGCTACTGCCGCCAGCAGGACGGCACCACGCCCCGGTCGGAGGAGATCATCATCGGCACCAAGGGCCGCGCGGTGCTGGCGTCGGGCCGGGCCGAGATCTTCGGCGAGCACCCGTGGAAGTGGAAGGGCAAGCAGACCAACCCGTACGTGCAGGAGCACATCGACCTGATGGCCAGCATCAAGGGCGAGGGGCCCTACCTGAACGAGGCGGAGCGAGTCGCGGAGAGCACGATGGTGGCCATCATGGGCCGCATGGCGGCGTACACCGGCAAGCACGTCGAGTGGTCGCAGGCGATGGAGAGCAAGCTCGACCTCACGCCGCCAAAGCTGGAGTTGGGCGCCATTCCCGTGCCCGACGTGGCGATTCCCGGGCGCACGCCGCTGGTCTGAAGCCAAGCACGACGAAAGGAACTTCCGTATGGATGTGACGCGACGAGGGTTCATCGCCGGGGTGGGAGCGAGCGTCGGGGCGGTGGGCGTGGGAGTCGTGACGCCCGCGACGGCGGCGGCCGAGCCGCCGGCTCGCAAGGGGAGGCTCAAGCAGTCGGTCTGTCGATGGTGCTTCGGGTCCATGTCGCTCGACGACTTGTGCCGCGAGGCGGCGGCGATGGGGTACGGGTCGGTGGAGTTGCTCGACCCGCCCGACTTCGAGACGCCGCGGCGGCACGGCATGACGTGCGCGGTGGCGAGTTTCGTCAAGAGCAACACCATTCGGCGCGGCCTCAACCGGACGGAGCATCACGATTCGATTCTGAAGGACCTGGAGGAGCGACTGCCGCTGGTGAAGGCCGCGGAGATCCCGAATCAAATCGTCTTCTCGGGCAACCGCGACGGCATGGACGATCGCGAGGGGCTGAGGAACTGCGTTGCGGGACTCAAGCGGATCATGCCGTTGGCGGAGCAGCTTGGCGTGACGATCGTGATGGAGCTGCTCAACAGCAAGGTGGACCACAAGGACTACATGTGCGACAAGACGCCGTGGGGCGTCGAGGTGTGCAAGCAGGTGGCGAGCCCCCGCTTCAAGCTGCTGTACGACATCTACCACATGCAGATCATGGAGGGCGACGTGATCCGCACGATCACGGATCACTTCGAGCACATCGGCCACTTCCACACGGCGGGCGTGCCCGGGCGACACGAGATCGACGGCACGCAGGAGCTCAACTACAAGGCCATCTGCGAGGCGATCGTGGCCAAGGGGTACACGGGCTTCCTGGGTCAGGAGTTCATGCCCCGCCGCGAGCCGGCGATGCAGTCGCTGCGCGAGGCGTTCGAGGTATGCGACGTGTGAGGTAAACGCCACGCGATTGGACGTGGCGTCCGTCGACGCGTGCGCCACGCCGAAGGCGTGCTCGTCGAAAGCCGGGGGTGTCGGCGTTTCGCCGACACCCCCGGATGAAACGACCAACGCGCACCACGCCGAAGGTGTTTCCGTGGGATCGGCCCGACGCGTTCGCGTGCAACGTTGACCCGACGGCGATCGTCATGCCCGTTCCTGCGGCGACCCCTCCGGGGTCTTGGTCGTGTGGCCGCGTGACCGGGGGTTGCGGCGAAACGCCGCAACTCCCGGCTTTCAACGGGAATCGCTTCGCGATTGGGGCGTGCGTCGGTCGGCACGCGATACACCGAAGGCGCCATGCGTTGTTCGGCGAGCGTCCGCCCGCGGGGTCGCCAACGGCCGCCTTCGGCCAACTGCTCACCGTCGCCCGCCGGAACTCCGCGCCAATGAACAACGGGGGTGCGGCAGACGCCGCGACCCCAGGTTTTGGGGAGACCGCCTCGGGTTTCACGCATGCACGTTTCGGGAGACAAGGCGTCGCGGCAGGGCGAACCCTCGCGCTCAGCAGCCGCCGGCCTCCCACGCGATGAAGAACGTGTTGATGTCGCCACTGTCGACGCCGCCGTCGGCGTTGACGTCTCCATCGCAGCCGCCGGCCTCCCATGCCGCGAAGAAAGTGACGATGTCCTCGCCGTCGACGCCGCCATCCTGATTGTAGTCGGCGGGGCACTCGAGGCATTGGCACACCGAGAGCATGGTGGGCGGCGTCGTGATCGACTTGCAGGCGTTGGCGATCCGGGTTCGCAGGCGGATCTGCGGGCGAGCGAAGGATCCGGCGAGATCCGGGGTGACGCTCAGCGCCGCGCCCGTGACGCCCGAGGCGACGCCCCATTCGACGCCGTCGAGCATCATGGCGCCGTTGACAAGGTCGCGCCAGCCGCCCGCAGCCGAAGCGTCCTCGACCTGCCAGCGGATCGTGAGCGGTGCCGCGCCGGCGATCAGCGACTGGACGGCGACGGTCGAGCCGCGGCAGGCGGTGACGAGCGGGCTGACCACGGCCCCGATGCACGCCTCGACCCTGACGTCATCGAGGGCAGGGCCGAACCAGCCGCCGTAGACGGTGCTGAAGAACTCCATCTCGGTGGCGGTGTCGGCGGCGACGAACTGCCACTGCCTGAAGGACCATCGCATGTCCTCCCTTGAGCCGCCGGTTCCGTCGAACGAGAACTCGCCGGACAACTGCGAGCCCGCGCGCACCATCAAGGTCTTGACGGCCGGCCCGCCCTCGGTGTTGCTCGCCATGGCGAAACTCACGACATAGGTCAGGCCGGGGATCGTCGAGATGGTTTGCTGCACGCCGCCCCGGTTGGCGCCGTGGAGGTCGAGACTGCCCCTGCCGGACGCCGGCTGCCAGTACGTGGAGATGTGGTCGATCGAATCCCCGGTGACCTGCCAGTGGGGCATGTCCACCGATCCTCGCGCGTATGTCGCGAATCCGCCGTTGGGAAGCCGATCCTCAAATCCCCCGTTGAGGATGAGGTTCTGGGCCGGAGCGGCGCACGCAAGCGCGCCAAGCAGGCCCATCGCGAAGGCCCGATTGCGGAAGGTGGTCAAACGCTGGTACATGACATTCTCCGGACGGAGGATCAGGGCTTCATCACACGGAAACGTCCGATGATACCGACCCCGAGGTCCCCTCCGAAGGGCTCGCGCCACGATCGTGGATGGGTCGATCACTGAACCGGTCGATTCGTGGGCTTATGGGACGATCGCACCGCCACCTGACACGCGGGCCCGGCGTGGGTGGGGCCTTGCCTGAGCGGTGGCGGGTGGGCCCGACCGTGAGGGGCGAGGCGAGCCGGCCGCTCAGCAGCCGCCGGCCTCCCACGCGATGAAGAACGTGTTGATGTCGCCGCTGTCGACGCCGCCGTCGGCGTTGACGTCGCCGTCGCAGATGCCGGATTCCCACGCGGCGAAGAAGGCGTTGATGTCGCCGCCGTCGATGCCGCCGTCCTGGTTGAAGTCGGCGGGACACTCGAGGCACTGGCAGACGGAGACGGTCGTCGGGCGGGTCGCGAGCGTGCTGCAGTCGTTGGAGATCCTTGCTCGCACCCGGATCTGCGGCAGGGCGACGGACCCCGTGGCGTCGGGGGTGACGGTCAGCGTCGTGTCGGAGGTGCCCGCGACGAGTCCCCACTCGATGCCGCCGATGACGAGCGCGCCGTCGACCAGGTCGCTCCAGCCGTCGACGCTCGAGGCGTCCTCGATCTGCCAGCGAATGGTGAGCGGGGGGTTCCCGGCGATGAGCGCCTCGATGGGCACGGCGCTGCCGCGGCATGCGGTGACGAGCGGGCTGACCGCGCCGCCGATGCAGGCCTCGACCACGACATCGTCGATCGCCGGCCCGCACGGACCGCTCAGGGCGCTGAACAACTCGATCTCCGTGACGGCATCGGTCGCGACGAACTGCCATTGCCTGACGGACCAGCGCATGTCGCCTCGTGAGGTGCCGGTGCCGTCGAAGGAGAAGTCGTCCGACACCGCCGCGTTGGCTCGCACCTTCATGGTCTTGACGGCCGGCCCGCAGTCGGGGTTGGCCGCCAGGGAGAACGTCACGACATAGATCACGCCGGGAGCGGTCGCGATGGTCTGCGCCACGCCGCCCGCCTCGCCGCCGTTGAGGTCGACGCAGCGGAAGCCCGACGCGGCGTTCCAGTAGGAGCCGATGTGGTCGATCGAGGATCCGGTGACCCGCCAATGGGGCATGACGAGCGAGCCGACTCCGTAGGTCGAGAACCAGCCGGTCGGCGGCCCGTCCTCGAAGCTGCCGTTGAGGACGAGGTTCTGGGCCGAGGCGACGCCGGTCGCGGCCAACAAGCAAGCCGCGGCGGCGAACGAGGTGACGCGATGGCCGACGTGGCCGAGATGGCGAAGATGCGTAGACGCGAGGATCATGGCAGGGTCCAAGCCGAGCGGAGTCCCGGTCTCGTCATGACGACGAAGGCCGCGGCTCAAGGCATTCTACCGGGCGGTGGACCTTCCTCGGTCGATCGTCGCGACCATTGGCGAAAAAATGGCGAGGATCGGGAGAGGAAAGGTTCGCATGGCGACTGGCAAGGGCGGAGTGGCGAATAAAAAGGCCCGCGGCGGATGCCGGGGGCCTTGGACGAAGTCGGAGCATTCGCCGATCGGATCGACTCGGTGGTCGGGTTCGATGCGGTCGGGTCGATCGACGCCGCGAGGCCGGTGCGCCGGACAACCCGGCGCACGCCGCGATGGCCGAACCCGTTCGGGTCAGCAACCGCCGGCTTCCCACGCGAGGAAAAAGCCCTCGACATCGGCGAAGTCGACGCCGCCGTCGTGGTTGACGTCCGCGGCGCATTCGCCGGCCTCCCAGACGTCGAAGAAGGCGTTGACGTCGCGGCCGTCGACGCCGCCGTCGCTGTTGAAGTCACCCGGGCACGCGGGACACTGGCACAGAGAGAGCGTCGTGGCGGCGGTGAACGCGCTGCCGCAGGCGTTGATGACGGTTGCGCGGAAGTGGAGTTGCGGCACGTCGAGCGAACCCTCCGGATCGGAGACGACCTCGAGTTCGGCGCTGGTCGACCCGGAGATCGTGCCCCATTCGACCCCGCCGATTTCCATGGGGCCGTCGCCAAGATCATGCCACGTTCCGGCGACATCGACATCCTCGACCTGCCAGAGATGGGTGAACGGCCCGGTTCCGACGGGATCGACTTCGATGGCGACGGATTCACCGCGGCAGGCGCCGACGATCAGGGGGGGTGACGCCTCCGACACACGCGACGACCGACACGTCGTCGAGGGCGGGCCCGTCGATCGATTGCTCGGTGGTGCTGTAGAACTCGAGTTCCGTCATCGCATCGGCGGCGGTGAACTGCCATCCGCGGACGGTCCAGTTCATGGCTCCCGGAGGTCGGCCGGGTTGATCGACCGTGAAGGTCGGGGAATGCTGGGCGTCGGCTCGCACACGCATGGTCTTGCCGAACGGGGGCGTGACGTGGAACACCGCCAGCGAGAATTGCACGGAGTAGCTCGCGCCGGGGACGGTCGTGATGGATTGAAGGACGCCGCCCATGCCTACGGGGGTGCCGTTGAGATCGATCGACCGCAGCCCCGAGGCCGGAGTCCAGAAGGTGCCGACATAGTCGACGGAACTGCCGGTGACCGTCCAGCCGGGGATGGCCGTGGAACCGCCGGCATAAGGGTCGAACGGGCCACGCATGGAAGGCCCCTGCTCGAACCCGCCGTTGACGACGAGGTTCTGCCCGAGGGCGTGTCCCGTGAGGGTCGCGATGCAGGCGAGCAGCATCGAGGCCGCGCGCAAGCGCGGCGTGGCGAGGAAATGAACTGTCATGCCATCTCTCCTTCAGGGCAGCGCGACATCGAGATCCGCGACGGACGGGACGATCCCGATCTCTCGCGGACGAGGCAGCCGGACGACGCAGTCCGGCTCGCTGGCGGGGTTGTGACCTGTCGAACGGGGCGATGCCCTCTTCAGATCAATCTACACGCATGTGGCGGCATTCGGCGCGGTCGAGGCGAGCGATTGCGGCCGAAGGGGGAAGCGTGCGTGAGGGAACGACGCGTCGCGATGCGTGTCGCACGTGGGGGAGGGAGATGTCGACGATCGGAAAAAGCGACAAGCCCGGTGTGCACCGGGCTTGTCGAGGGAACAATCGCGATGACGCGACGAGATCAGTTGAAGCGGATCTTGTCGGTGCCCATGGCGTCGTGCGAGTCCATGCCGCCGCGGGTGGGGGTGTCGCCGCCGCGACGACGGTCGGAGCGGCCGCCGCTCTCGTCGCCGCCCGAGCCGGTGCCCGAACCGCCCGACGAACCGCCCGTGCTGTCGCCCCACTGGGCGCGCTTCAGCGAGAGGCCGATCTTGCGATCGGCGCGGTCGACGCGGAGGATCTTGACGTCGATCTCGTCACCGGGCTTGACCACGTCCTGCGGGTTCTCGACCTTGTGGTCGGCGAGCTCGGAGATGTGGAGCAGACCCTCGAGCTCGGCCTCGAGCTCGACGAAGACGCCGAAGTTGGTGATCTTGGTGACCTGGCCGCGGACGACCATGCCGGGCTTGTAGTGCTCGGGGATGGCGTTGAGCCACGGATCCTCGTGCAGCTGCTTCATGCCCAGGCTGATGCGCTGCTTCTCGCGGTCGACCTCGAGGACGACGCACTTGACGGTGTCGCCCTTCTTGACGACCTCGTTGGGGTGCGTGACCTTCTTGGTCCAGGACATGTCGGAGATGTGGAGCAGGCCGTCGATGCCGGGCTCGATCTCGACGAACGCGCCGTAGTTGGCGAGGTTGCGGACCTTGCCCTCGATCATGGTGCCCGGGGGGTACTTGTCGCCCACGAGCTCCCAGGGGTTGACCTCCGTCTGCTTCATGCCCAGCGAGATCTCCTGCTTGTCCTTGTTGATCTCGAGGACGACGACATCGACCTCCTGGTTGGGCTGGACCATCTCCGACGGGTGGTTGACGCGGCGGGTCCAGGACATCTCGGAGATGTGGACCAGGCCCTCGATGCCGTCCTCGAGGCGGACGAACGCGCCGTAGGTCATGATGTTGACCACGCTGCCGCGGATGCGCGAGCCCACGGGGTACTTCTTCTCGATCTCGGCCCAGGGGCTGACCTCGCGCTGCTTGAGGCCCAGCGCGATCTTCTCCTTCTCGCGGTCGATGTTGAGGACTCGGACCTCGATCTTCTGGTCGATCTTGAGGAGCTCGCTGGGGTGGTTGATGCGGCTCCAGGACATGTCCGTGATGTGGAGCAGGCCGTCGATGCCGCCGAGATCCACGAACGCGCCGAAGTCGGCGATGTTCTTGACGGTGCCCGAGACGATGTCGCCCTCCTTGAGGGTCTCGAGGAGGCGCTTCTTGGCCTGCTCTCGCTCGGTCTCGATGAGCTTGCGGCGTGAGATGACGATGTTCTTGCGCTCAAGGTCGATCTTGAGGATCTCGGCCCGCACCTTGCGGCCGATGAAGTCGCCCACCTCGCCGGGACGACGCACGTCCACCTGCGAGGCCGGCAGGAAGACCGCCACGCCGATGTCGACGAGCAGGCCGCCCTTGATCTTCTTGGTGACCGTGCCCTCGACGACGTCGCCTTCCTTCTGCGTGTCGACGATCCGCTGCCACGCGAGCATGCGGTCGGCGCGACGCTTGGAGAGCTCGATCAGGCCGCCCTCGCCCTGCAGGTTGACCAGCAGCACCTCGACGATGTCGCCGGCCTTGATGTCCAGGCCCTCGAACTCCTCCTTGGGAATCAGGCCCTCGGACTTGAGGCCCACGTCGATCACCACGTCGTCGCCGGCGAAGCCGATGACCGTGCCCTTGATGAGCTTGTCGGCGACCAGCTCCTCGACCTTGTCCTTGAGGAACGAGTCCATGTAGTCGCCCGCCTTGGACGCGGGGAAGGCCTTGGCGAGCGAGCCGCCAAGCTCGATCTCCATGTCCTTGTCGCTCAGGCCAAGGGAAGCGATCAGCGTTTCATTGATCATTGCGGTTGGATCCTCTTCGGCGACCGGCCCTCGTTCAAGGCCGTGCCGATCGCGAGTGCCGGTCGCGCGGGGTGGTGCACGCGGGGTCGACATCGCCGGGGTTCGCCGATGCCCAGTGGCAGGCGAGCCCCGTGCCCGTGACGGGCTGTTGCGTTTGGTGAGTGCTGCCGCCCTCCGCGAACCGCGGAGCGTCAAGCGGGCCCACCACCCAAG
The DNA here is from genome assembly GCA_037139735.1 of Phycisphaerae bacterium. Lineage (GTDB taxonomy): Bacteria > Planctomycetota > Phycisphaerae > Phycisphaerales > UBA1924 > UBA2402. Next base: position 4,366 of record JBAXFU010000009.1, on the reverse strand, counting down.
GCGTCGCAATCCTAGGCGCATCCCCGGGTCGCGGCCCCCCTTGCGACCCGCCCGGTCGGGGGGTGGTAGGGATCACTTGCGGCCCGCGGTCGAGGCATCCTCCCGCCGGGCCCATACCCACCCCGCGACATGCCGATACAGTGCCCGCCCATGGCTCACTCCGACCCCATCACTCAGGCCGTGCTCGACCTCCTCCGCACCCACGACGCGCCCATCGCCGACCTGATCGCGAAGGAAGCCAAGCGCCAGGCCACGACCATCGAACTCATCGCCAGCGAGAACCACGTCTCCGCGCCGGTGATGCACGCCATGGGCACCTGCCTCACCAACAAGTACGCCGAGGGATACCCGGGCGCACGCTATTACGGCGGCTGCGTCTTTCACGACCAGATCGAGACCATCGCCCGCGACCGCGCCAAGCAGCTCTTCAACGCGGCCTTCGCCAACGTCCAGCCCCACTCGGGCGCGCAGGCCAATCAGGCCGTCATGCAGGCCCTCATGGAGCCCGGCGACACCTTCGCCAGCCTCGTCCTCAAGGACGGCGGCCACCTTTCGCACGGCATGAAGCTCAACCTCTCGGGCCGCTTCTACAAGCCCGTCCACTACCCGCTCCACTACGCCAAGGACCACGCCGAGTACGAACGCATCGACTATGACGCGGCACGAAAGGTCTGCCTCGAGGCCAAGCCCAAGGTCATCATGTGCGGCTACTCGGCCTACCCGCGCGTCATCGACTTCGCCGCCTTCCGGAAGATCGCCGACGAGTGCGGCGCGCTCCTCGTCGCCGACATCGCCCACATCGCCGGCCTGGTCGCCAGCGGCGTGCACCCCTCCCCCTTCCCGCACGCCCACGTCGTCACCACCACCACGCACAAGACGCTTCGGGGGCCCCGTGGCGGTCTCATCCTCACCAACGACGAGGAACTCTCCAAGAAGATCGACCGGGCAGTCTTCCCGGGCTCCCAGGGCGGGCCCCTCATGCACGTCATCGCCGCCAAGGCCATCGCCTTCGGCGAGGCGCTCAAGCCCTCCTTCAGGACCTACTCCGAGCAGGTCGTCCGCAACGCCCGCTCCCTCGCCGCGGCGATGATCGCCAAGGGCTTCCGTTGCACCACCGGCGGCACCGACAACCACCTCATGCTCGTCGACCTCCGCGCCCGCAACGAGAACCTCACCGGCTCCGACGCCGAGTCGTGGCTCGAAGCCGCGGGGCTCGTCTGCAACAAGAACGGCATCCCCGACGACCCCCGCCCGCCGAAGGTCACCAGCGGCATCCGCCTGGGCACGCCCGCGACCACCACCCGCGGCTTCACCGAGCCCCAGATGGAGCAGATCGCCTCGTGGATCGATCGCGTGCTGGTCGCCGGCTTGGCGGGCGAGGCCCGACGGGCCGAGGAGACCGCCAAGGTCCGGGCCGAGGTCGAGGCCCTCTGCGAGCGATTCGCGCTCCCCGCCTGAGGCCCGGGCATCGCGCCACCCGCGCTGCTGAAATCCTGTCGATTCGGGGTGCCGGAGGCCCCGCGGGCTTGAAGTTCGCGGCGGGGCGTCTATTCTGTGCCAGTTTGCGCCCGCAGTCCGCCTGACGCCTTGGACGGCCCCTCCCCGGGCATGGCGCATCGCCTCGCGATGCGGCCTCGCCGGAGCCGGTTCGACATGCCGCAGGGTGGGTTTCGGGCCTGTTCTTCGACGCCCCCGACCCCCCTCGACCACACCATGCCAAAGCGGACCGACATCAAGACCATTCTCGTTCTCGGCAGCGGCCCGATCGTGATCGGGCAGGGGTGCGAGTTCGACTACAGCGGCACGCAGGCGTGCAAGACGCTCAAGGCCGAGGGCTACCGCATCGTCCTGGTGAACAGCAACCCGGCGACGATCATGACCGACCCGGCCTTCTCGGACCGGACGTACATCGAGCCCATCACGCCCGAGGCGGTCCGCAAGATCATCGAACTCGAGGCCAAGCGCGGCCCGAAGATCGACGCCATCCTCCCGACGCTGGGCGGGCAGACGGCCCTCAACTGCGCATGCGCCCTGTGGGACAACGGCACCCTCAAGGAGTTCGGCATCGAGATGATCGGCGCCAACCGCGAGGTCATCCACCGCGCCGAGGACCGCCAGGCCTTCAAGCAGATCTGCGAGTCGATCGGGCTCAAGCTCCCCAAGGCCACCGTCGTCAACTCCATGGACGAGGCGATGGAGGCCATCAAGGACATCGGCCTGCCCGCCATCCTGCGTCCGGCCTTCACGCTCGGCGGCACCGGCGGCGGCATCGCCTACAACATGGACGAGTTCCGCGACATCATGGCCCGAGGCCTTGCCGCCAGCATGATCAAGCAGGTCCAGATCGACCAGAGCGTCATCGGCTGGAAGGAATACGAACTCGAGGTCGTCCGCGATCGCAAGGACAACTGCATCATCGTCTGCGGCATCGAGAACCTCGACGCCATGGGCGTCCACACCGGCGACTCCATCACCGTCGCCCCCATCCTCACCCTCACCGACAAGGAATATCAGGCGATGCGCGACGCCGCCATCGCCATCATGCGGGCGGTGGGCGTCGAGACGGGCGGCAGCAACGTGCAGTTCGGCGTCAACCCGAACCCCAAGCCCGACCCGGTCACCGGCCACAAGCCCTTCGAGATGGTCGTCATCGAGATGAACCCCCGCGTCAGCCGCTCGAGCGCGCTGGCGAGCAAGGCCACGGGCTTCCCCATCGCCAAGGTCGCCGCACGCCTCGCCGTGGGCTACACGCTCGACGAGCTCCGCAACGACATCACCGGCACCACCAGCGCGTGCTTCGAGCCGACGATCGACTACGTCGTCACGAAGATGCCCCGCTGGACCTTCGAGAAGTTTCCCGAGGCCGACGAGACCCTCACCACGCAGATGAAGAGCGTCGGCGAGGCGATGGCCATCGGCCGCACCTTCAAGGAGAGTCTCCAGAAGGTCATCCGCTCGATGGACGTCAAGCGCTTCGGGCTCGGCCTTGATCGCAACGACAAGTGGCTCGAGGCCCGCAGGGCGGAGGCCCGTGGCTCGTCGCACGACGGCGTGCTCCGCACCGCCGATGGCCAGCCCATCGAGTGGCCCATCGCCGAGGACAAGCTCAGCCGCAAGCTGGCCGTGCCCAGCCAGGGCCGCCTCTACTACGTGCGGTACGCGTTCAAGATGGGCTGGTCGATCGAGAAGGTGCGGCAGCTCACCAACTACGACACCTTCTTCCTCGACCAGATCAAGCAGCTCGTGGACTTCGAGGAGACGCTCTGTCGCTTCGACTCGCTCGAGGCCCTGCCGGCCGAGGTGCTCTTCGAGGCCAAGCAGCTCGGGTACAGCGATGCGCAGCTGGCGAACCTGTACAAGGGCAAGCTGACGGCGACGTCCATCCTCGAGGTGGGCGAGCGTCGCAAGTCGCTGGGCATCGAGCCCGTCTTCAAGCTCGTCGACACGTGCGCCGCCGAGTTCGAGGCAGTCACGCCCTACTTCTACTCGACGTACGAACGGCCCGCCAAGCGGGTCGGCGCGGCGGCCGGCAAGGCCGGCGGGACCGGCGCGTTCCGAGGCGACGACGAGATCCGCGTGACCGACAAGCGCAAGGTCGTCATCCTCGGCGGCGGTCCCAACCGCGTGGGTCAGGGCATCGAGTTCGACTACTGCTGCTGCCATGCCGCCTTCGCGGCCGACGAACTCGGCTTCGAGAGCGTGATGATCAACTCGAACCCCGAGACGGTCAGCACCGACTACGACACCAGCGACCTGCTCTTCTTCGAGCCCTTGACGCTCGAGGACACCGTCAACATCATCGAACGCCTCAACGGGCGGCCCCTGTCGACGCCGGGCGGGCTCGTGCACGGCGTCGTCGTGCAGTTCGGCGGGCAGACGCCCCTCAACCTCGCGCACGGCCTGGTCGCCGCGGGCGTGCCGATCATCGGCACCAGCGTCGATTCGATCGACCTCGCCGAGGACCGCGACCGATTCGACGCCCTGCTCGAGCGCCTCCAGCTCAAGCGGCCCCCCTCGGGCATCGCACGCTCCCTCGAGCAGGCCGTCGCCGAGGCCGATCGCATCGGCTATCCGGTGCTCATCCGCCCCAGCTACGTGCTCGGCGGCCGCGGCATGGAGATCTGCCAGGACGAGAAGGCCCTCCGCAGCTTCATCACCACCGCGCTCGCCACCTCCGGCCTCGATGACGCCCCCGTCCTCATCGACAAGTTCCTCGCCGGCGCCACCGAGGTCGACGTCGATGTCATCGCCGACTTCACGCCCACCTCGCCCAGCTGCATCCCGGGCGCCCCCCGAAAGAACGCCCGCGCCCTCATCTGCGGCATCATGGAGCAGATCGAGCAGGCGGGCATCCACTCCGGCGACT